>NZ_BDCE01000009.1 GCF_001613345.1 Nocardia uniformis NBRC 13702
GGCCAAAAGCACGCCGGGATGACGGGTGCTGTGCGATGCGACGAGTGCTGTTCCATGCGGCGGGTGGTGTGCGGCGTGACTGGTGCTGTGCCGCACGGGCGTTGTGTCGTGCGGCGGGTGCTGTGCCACGTGACGGGATGACCGTGCCACCCGACGGCTTGTCTGTGCGATCGAATGTCCGGTAGTGCGCCGCTCTTCAGGATGGTGAGGAAGGCGCACGCGGGAGGGTCGCCGAAGCCGAGCGTGCCCTAGACCGGACGTTCCTGCTGCTCGATGTACTGTCGCAGCACCGAAATCAGCGCCACCTAGGCAGGTCCCCGTGAAACGGGAACCCACCGAGAGTGCCCGCGAGGGCGCTGGCAGGAATCTCCGGCCCTCAGACCGGAGCGGGCGTCAAGGTTTGTCCGTGCGGCTACTTCGGCGGATTGACCACCGCATGCGCGGCGGCGCGGAAGGCGGCCAGGACCGTGGCGACGGCGGGGCGCTGCTCCGCGTGTGGGCGGGTGGCGAGATCGTAGAGGCGGGCGGCGCGTACACCGGACAGGCGCAGCATGACGAGATCCGGGTGGCGGACGGCGAAGCGGGGCATGACGGCGACGCCGTAGCCCGTGGCGACCAGAGCTTCGATCACCGCGAAGTCCAAGAGGCGCTGGCCGATTCGCGGCTGCACCCCGGTGACGGTGGCGATGGAGCGCAATACGTCGTCCACGGGAAAGCCGCCGCGCACGCTCAGCCAGGTCTCGTCCGCCAGTTCCGCCGGGGCCACGGTGCCCTGACGCGCCAGTCGATGACCGGGCGCGACCGCCACATCGATCGGCTCCCGCATGAGCACCCGTGACGCCACCCGCGGTCCATCGATGGAGGCCGCGCGTTCATCGCGATGGGTGAGCACCACGTCGTAATCGGCAAGCAGCCGAGGCACTTCCGAGGGCGGCACATCCTCGTCCCGCGCCACCACCTCCACGCCGGTGCCCGCCAATTCGGCCAGCACTCCCGGCAGCAGTAGCGCCGCCCCGGACGGGAACAGGGCCACCCGCACCAGTCCACGCGGCGACCCCCGATACGACGCCATCTCCGCCACGGCCCGATCCATGGCCGCCAACACCTCATCGGCGCGCACCACCAGGGCCCGCCCGGCATCGGTGAGCCGCACCCGCCGCCCATCCGGCTCCAACAGCGTCACCCCGGCCTCCCGCGCCAGCACCTTCAACTGCTGCGATACCGCCGACGGCGTCATGGACAGGGCCTCCGCCACCGCCGCCACCGTCCCCCGATCAGCCAGCTCCCGCAGCACCCGCAGCCGTTCGATAGCCATCGACGTCGCACCACCCCGCTCCCCACGCACGGCACCCAGATTCGAGCCGCTGCCCGAATCCGGCTGCCCTGCAATGAAATCGGCGGTGTCATCGTGCCGACCGGCGTTGGCGTTGTCGAACAGTCCACGGCGTCCACCGTCGGAGCTTCCGGCCGCACCCTCCTGATGCGCAGGGCGGTCCGGTGTGTCCGTCCGCCGGTCAGTGGCGGCGTTGCCGGGTCGGCCGCCGCGTCGCCCGGCCTGCTCCGCCCGGAGTTCCCCAGCCGCGACTCGTTGCCCGCTCGTAGCAGGTCGGCCGCGTGCACTGTCCGCCGCTGGAATGCCCTGCGTCGCAGGTATTCGCCGCGCCTGCGGCACTCGCTCCGGCATGCCGGGCACGACACCCTTCGCCCGGATGGCCTCGCTCTGGGCTGCGAGGTCATTGCGCCCGGTGGTGGTTCCGGTGCGCGGGGCGTTGTGTTCGGCTGTGGCGCTGGCGGGGGTCGTGGCCGCCTTGGGGCTCGCCGAACCCAGGCCGGTGCGCGGAGCGTCCGCGGTCATATCGCTGCCGCTATTCGTCGCCCCCATTTCGGCCGATGGGGCCGTGGCGCCGGCGGTGCTCGAGGTGCTCGAGGTGCGGTGGGCGGGAGATGGCGATACCCGGCGAGCTGGTCGCGCGCGTTCCGGCAGGCCGCGTAGTGCGGCAGTGCGGGTGTGCGGTTTCTCTCCTGGGACGGCCTGGCTGTCGCTGCTGGTCGTGTCGGGCGCGGAGGTCGGGCCGGAGCGCGTCGCGTTGTCCTGGGCAGCGCCGCCGCTGGTTTCGGGTGTAGCCGCCGCGGTGGCATCTCCGGGGTTCGCGCTGGTGGTGCCCGGGTCCATGGTGTGCGCGCGGCTCGGTGCGGGATCCGCTGCCGTGGAAGAGGCGATGCGGCGGGGCGGGCGGGGCCGGGGGGTGTCGCCGATGCTGGGTGGGTCTTGCTGCGGCATAGGTAAGTTCTACTACAGTATTCGTACAAAATTATTCGATTGTCCTTACCTATTGATGTCGCCATCATTCGGTGCATGACCTATCGTGACCGTTTGATCGGCCTCACCGTGGTGTTGCTGTGGGGATTGAACTTCCTCGCCATCCGCGTGGGCCTGGATCACTTTCCGCCGTTCTTCTTCGCGGCGCTGCGGTTCGCGGTGATCGCGGTGCCGGTCCTGCTATTGGTGCCGCGGCCGAAGGTGCCGTGGCGGTGGCTGGTCCTGTACGGCGCCGGGTTCGGCGTCTTGCAGTTCGCCTTCCTGTTCAGTGCGATGCGGGCGGGGATGCCGACCGGGCTGGCCTCGCTGGTGTTGCAGTCGTCGGCGCCCTTCACGGTGTTGTTGGGGGCGGTATTCCTGCGGGAGCGATTGCGGCCGGTGCAGCTGCTCGGCATTGCCGTCGCCATGGGCGGAATGGCGGTGATCGGTTGGGATCGGGCCCAGCACGCGGCGCTGCTGCCGGTGCTGTTGACGCTGGCCGGAGGCCTGGGATGGGCGTTCGGCAATATCGGATCCCGGCTTGCGGTGGCCGATTCCGAAGGAGTGAATCCGCTGCACCTCACCCTGTGGATGACGGTGGTCGCGCCGCTGCCCATGTTCGCCCTGTCCGCGCTCACCGAGGGGCCGAGCACCGGATGGCGGGATCTCGCCGACTCCTTCTCCGCGACCGGCTGGCCCGCCCTCGTCGCCCTGGCCTACATCGTGCTGCTCGGCACCATTGCCGGATCGGGACTGTGGACATTGCTCATGAGCCGCTACCCGGCGAGCACCGTCGCGCCGTTGTCGCTCTTGGTGCCGGTAGTCGGTATCGCCGCCTCCTGGGCGTTCCTGCACGAGACCCCGACCGTGCTGTCGCTGGTGGGTGCGGTGGTCGTGATCGGGGGCGCGTTCACCGCCACCTCCGCCGGTTGTCGGGCGGCCACCCTGGCTGACGCCGCCGCTGCGCCGGAGGGATCGGATATGTCGGCGTCCGCACCGCCGCCGACTTCCGGTCTGCCGATCCAGCGCGAACCCGATCCCGCGCAGTCCGCGAGCGATGTGCGGCCGATCCAGCGGGCGGCGGTGACCGGGTGAACGCTGGCCTGCCGCGGAGCAATTCCGAATGGTGAACCGACGGGCGGCCGTAAATCGGCCTGTGAGCAAATAGTTTCTCGGAACTTACTGCTCTAAAATCGGTGCAATCGGACCTTTCATTCGTGAATTCGCAACTTTGCAGCATCGCGATTCGAAATCCCGCACCCCAACCGACCACAGGGCGGTATCCGCTGCCTAGGATCGGTCCGGCGTGGGAGGTAAGGGAATGGCAGGACAGCGTTTGTCCGTCTCGCGGCGGGCGGTGCTGCGTGGCACGGTCGCAGCGGGTGTGGTGACGGCCGGGGCCTGGGCGGCCGGGGTGCGATCGACTCCGGCGCACGCCGCCCCGGGACGCCGGGTGGCGGTACTGGGTGGCGGTGTCGCGGGTATGACGGCCGCGCACGAACTGGCCGAACGCGGCTTCGAGGTGACCGTTTACGAGCGGCGCGCCCTCGGCGGTAAGGCCCGCAGTATGCCGGTACCGAACAGCGGCCGTGACGGCCGCCCGGATCTGGTGGGGGAGCACGGATTTCGATTCTTCCCCGGCTTCTATCACCATATCCCCGACACCATGCGGCGAATCCCCTTCGCGGGCAATGGGAACGGTGTGTGGGATAACCTCGTTGCCACGCCGGAGGCCCGATTCTCCCGCCGTGACGGCGAGGACGTGCTGCTGCCCATGGGCCGCGCCGGTCGCGTCTGGGCCACGCCCGAGGACTTCCGGGAAACGGTCGGCTCGGCCATCTCCACCTCCGCGAAACTGCCCACTGCGGACGGCCTGCACTTCGCCAACCGCCTGCTCGTCTACAACACCAGCTGCGACGCCCGCCGCGACGGCGAGTGGGACGCGATTTCTTGGCGCGACTACGTGGGTGCGGCCCACCGCTCCAAGGAATTCCGCATGCTCATGTCGCGCACCCTCACCACTCTGCTGGTGGCGGCCAAGGACAATCTGGCCAGTACCCGCACCATCGGCAATATGGGCGAGCAGTTCCTCGGCAATCCGCTCGAGATCGGCAATGACGGTGCGCTCGACCGGGTGCTGAACGGCCCCACCAATGAGGCGTGGATCGATCCGTGGGCGGCCCGGTTGCGTGAGCTGGGTGTGCGTTTCGAGGCAGCGGAGGTGCGCGGACTCGACCTGCGGGACAAGCGGATTGCCGCCGCCCGGGTGGTCGACGGGTCCGGTACCGCCAAGACCGTCGATGCCGACCACTTCATCTGCGCCATGCCGGTGGAGGCCGCCCGGACCCTGTGGACGCCCGAAATCCTGGAACTGCGCCCGGAATTGGCGGGTATGCACCAGCTGATGGTGGATTGGATGACCGGCCTGCAGTTCTATCTGCGCCGCCGGACCGCCATCGCCCGCGGTCACGTCGCCTACGTGGATTCGCCGTGGTCGCTGACCTCCATCGCGCAGGACCAGTTCTGGCGTCGTACCCGGCTGTCCGACCACGGTGACGGTGCGGTCGTGGACTGCCTCTCGGTGGATATCTCCGACTGGCACACCCCGGGCGTCCTGTACGGCAAGAGTGCGAAGGAATGTACGCACGACGAGATCGCCCGTGAGGTGTGGGCGCAGCTCGAGGCGCACCTCAATGACAATTCCGAGTTGCTGCGCGCCGAGGACCTGCACTCCTGGTTCCTCGACCCCGGCATCTCCTGGGATGCCGCGAACCGCCGCAATGTCAATGCCGATCCGCTGCTGATCAATACCGCCGGTTCCTGGGCGCTGCGCCCGGACCCGCACGGGGCCATCGAAAACCTGTACCTGGCAGGCGATTACGTGCGCACCAATGTGGATCTGGCGACCATGGAGGGAGCTTCGGAGTCGGCGCGCAAGGCGGTGAACGCGCTGCTCGATGTCAGTGGCTCGAACGCGCCGCGCTGCCGCCTGTTCACCCTGTACCGGGCGGCGGAACTGGAGCCGTTCCGGCAGCTCGATGCCGCACGGTATGCCTCCGGGCAGGCGAACCTCTTCGACGCTCCGTTCTAGCGGGATTGTTCACAAATCCCTGGTGCCGCGTGGTGATCGCGGGGTTGAATCATGGGATGAGTGAGATCACGAGTCCGGCTGAATTGCGCGAACTCCTCGGTGCGGCAATGCCGCGAGCGATTGCCAAGGAGCGCGTTCAGTTGCACGCGCGCGACCGTGAGTGGATCGCCAACTCCCCGTTCGTCATCCTCGCGACCAGCGATGCCGAAGGTAATTGCGATGCCTCCCCGAAGGGTGATCCCGCCGGATTCGTGCGGGTGCTCGACGACAGGACCATCGCCATTCCGGAGCGACCCGGCAACCGCCGCGCCGACGGCTATCTCAATATTCTCGGCAACCCGCACGTTGGTGCGATCTTCCTGATTCCCGGCCGCGGCGAAACCCTGCGCATCAACGGCCGCGCCCGCCTGGTCCGCGACGCCCCGTACTTCGACGAGATGACGGTCAAGGGCCACCGCCCCGTCCTGGCCGTCGAGATCGATATCGAACAGATCTTCTTCCACTGTGCCAAGGCACTGATCCGCAGCAAGCTGTGGAAGCCGCAGGAATGGCCGGTCGATACCCTGCCCACCCACGCCCACCTGGTGAAAGAGGTCCAGACCAATATCGCCGAGTCGGTCGAGGAACTCGAGACCTACTACTCGTCCGAGGTCTACACCAAGAAGCTCTACGCGGATTGACCCAGCTCACTCCTACCGCGTGTGACGGGGGCGGGGCGCCCCAATACACTCGCGGCGTGGCAGACATCTCGGTGCGTGGACGGCTGGCCCTGCGGGCGGCGACGTTGGCTTCGCGGGCTTCGCAAGCGGCCGGGCGGGGTAAGGGATCGATGATCGGCGGGCTGATCGCGCTGAAGATCGACCCGACGATCATGACGCAGCTGGGGCAGGGCCGTCGCACGGTCCTGGTGACCGGTACCAATGGCAAATCCACGACTACGCGGATGACCGCGGCCGCCCTCGGCACCCTCGGGGATGTGGCCACGCAGGCCGATGGCGCGAATATGGATGCGGGCATCGTGGCGGCGCTCACCGCGAATCGCGTTGCCCCGCTGGCCGCCATCGAGGTGGACGAACTGCATTTGCCGCATGTGGCCGACGCGCTGAACCCGTCGGTGGTGGTGCTGCTGAACCTCAGCCGCGACCAGCTGGACCGGGTGGGTGAGATCAATATGATCGAGCGCCGCCTGCGCGCGGGCATGGCCGAGCATCCGCACGCGGTGCTCATCGCCAACTGCGATGACGTGCTGGTGACCTCCATTGCCTACGACCACCCGAATGTGGTGTGGGTATCGGCGGGGAGCGGCTGGTCGGTGGACGCCACCAGTTGTCCGCGCAGCGGTGAGCCGATTCTGTGGGAGGGTTCGCACTGGTACAGCACCGGCACGGATTTCAAACGCCCGCAACCGGATTGGTGGGTGGATGAGCACACCCTGTACGGACCGGACGGACTCGAACTCCCGCTGAACCTCGCACTGCCGGGTCGCGCCAATCGCGGCAATGCCGCGCAGGCGGTGGCGGCCACCGTCGCACTGGGCGCTGAGCCCGCGAAAGCCGTCGCCGCGGCGGAAACCGTGCGCGAGATCGCCGGCCGCTATCGCACCGTCGAGGTCGGCGACCATTCCGCCCGGCTGCTGCTGGCCAAGAACCCGGCCGGCTGGCAGGAGGCGCTGTCCATGATCGACCCCGCCGCAACGGGTTTGGTGATCGCGGTGAACGGTCAGGTGCCCGACGGCGAGGACCTGTCCTGGCTGTGGGATGTGCGGTTCGAACACTTCGAGGGCACCCAGGTGGTGGCGGCGGGAGAGCGCGCCACCGATCTCGCGGTGCGCCTGACCTATGCCGGGGTCGACCACACCACCGTGGCTGATCCGTTGCGCGCCATCGCCTCCTGCCCACCGGGGCAGGTCGAGGTGCTGGCCAACTACACCGCGTTCCGCGACCTGAATCGCGATCTCGAGGAGAAGAAGGCGGGGGTGCGGGCATGAGTGAATCGACCGTGCGAATCGGCCTGGTGCTGCCCGATGTCATGGGCACCTACGGCGATGGCGGCAATGCGCTGGTGCTGCGCCAGCGGCTGCGCATGCGCGGCCACGATGCCGAGGTCATCGAAATCTCGTTGAGCGACCCGGTTCCCGATTCGCTCGACATCTACACCCTCGGCGGCGCGGAGGATTCGGCCCAGCGCCTGGCTACCCGGCACCTACAGCGCTTTCCGGGCCTCCAGCAGGCCGCTGGACGCGGTGTACCGGTGTTGGCCATCTGTGCCGCCATCCAGGTGCTCGGCCACTGGTACGAGACCTCCACGGGTGAACGTGTCGACGGTGTCGGCCTCTTCGACGTCACCACCTCCCCGCGGGCCGAGCGCGCCATCGGCGAGGTGGCCACCGCCCCCATTCTCCCCGGCCTGTCGAAGCCGCTCACCGGCTTCGAAAACCATCGTGGTGGAACGAAACTCGGCGGCGGGGCCACCGGCCTGGCCCGCGTCACCCGCGGTATCGGCAATGGTGTGGGCGACGGCCTCGAGGGCGTGGTCCAGGGATCGGTCATCGGCACCTACATGCACGGCCCCGCCCTCGCCCGTAACCCGGAGCTCGCCGACTACCTGCTGGCTCGCGCGCTCGGTGTCGATTCCCTTCCGCCGCTGGACCTTCCGGAGGTCGAGCAGCTCCGCCGCGAACGCCTTCGCGCCTGAGATTCGCTGGCGGATCAATAACTTTCGCGAGCCTGCCACCATGTGGCAGGCTCGCGGTCGTATCGGGCGAGATAGCCTGCCCGATCCGTGCGCACATCCGTATCTCATGCCCGACTGCTATGACTCGATCCGTGAAATATCAAGCTACATAGCGAAACCGCATGACCGTACGCCCGATTATTTCGAACGTGTTGAGACAGGCGGCATCGGGCCGGTAATGTCGCGCGCGGCCATTACTGATGAGGGAGGTGGCCGGTTGCGCAGGCGCGCCGTATTGAAGGCTGCCGGGATAGCGGCTCTATTGGCGGGGGTCGGGACGGGTGCCTCCACCCGTGGTGCCGGTCCGGCGTCCGCGGTCCTCTGGGAGGAACTGTTCAAGGAGTGGGTGCCGGAAATATTTGCGCCCCTTCCGGATCCGCCGGAGCACACCGAGGCGATCGTTATCGGATCCGGGTTCGGGGCCGCGGTGACGGCGCTGCGACTGGCTGAGGCCGGGGTGCGCAATACGGTGCTGGAGCGCGGCTCGCGCTGGCCCAATGACCCGTGGCGGGAGATCTTCACCGGTGACGATCTGCCGGATGGGCGCGGCTTCTGGCATCGGACCAGCTTCACCGGCGTCACCAAGGTGCCCATGTCGTTCGTCGACTTCGGCGGCGTCCTGGATGTGACCGAATACTCGGGAATCGATGTGTGGCGGGCCGCGGCGGTCGGCGGCGGTTCGATCATCTTCACCGGGGCGATGATCGCGCCGGAGCGGCATCTGTTCGACGCGGTATTCCGCGGCGTGGTCGACTACGACGAGCTGGACCGCGTGTACTACCCGCGGGTCCGGCAGATGCTGCGGCTGAGCCCGATGCCGTCGGATATCTACGCCTCCGCGCCGTTCACCCATTCGCGTGTCTGGGATGAGCAGGTGCGGGCCGCGGGCTACACGCCGAAGGCCAATGACTCCAACTTCAACTGGGACATCATTCGCGGCGAGCTGGCGGGTACGACTCGGGCGTCGGCGACCGCGGGACGCAGCAATCTCGGCAATTCCAATGGCGCGAAATTCGACCTGAACCAGAACTACCTGCGCAACGCCGAGGCCACCGGCAAGTCGGGCATCTACCCCGGCCATCGCGTGGATTCCATTGCCCAGGAAGGCAATCGGTATGTGGTGACGGTGACCAAATTGGCTCCCACCGGGGAGGCGCTGCGCACCCGCACCCTCACCTGCGATCGGCTGTTCCTCGGTGCCGGCTCGGTGGGTACCTCCGAACTCCTGGTCCGCGCCCAGGCCACCGGCGCCCTGACACAGCTCAACGAGCATGTCGGCGACGGCTGGGGCACCAATGGCGATGTGGTGCTGGCCCGCGGCGCGAACGCACTGGCGGGCGTCGGCGGCGGCGTACCCAGCGCGAGTCGCATTCTCGACGAGTCGGGTATGCCGCTGACCCTCGAAAACTGGTATGTCCCGGGGATTCCGGTGGATACCGGGGCCATTGCCTCGCTCGGCATGGTCCTCGATCCCACCCGCACCCGCTTCGGTTACGACCGCGCCGCCGACAGGGTCGGCCTCACCTGGTCCACGCAGGCGCAGGATCAAGTCCTCGCCGCCTGTCGCGCCGTCGACAACCGCATTGCCGAACGCGGGCGCGCGATTGTGGATTACACGCCCATCGGTTACGACGCCCAGGCCGTCTTCACCGCCCACCCGCTCGGTGGCGCGGTGCTCGGCAAGGCCACGGACGGCTACGGCCGGGTCCACGGCCACCCCGGCCTCTACGTCATGGATGGTGCGGCCCTGCCCGGCAGCACCGCCACGGTCAATCCGTCCCTCACCATTACCGCGGTCGCCGAGCGCAATATCGAGGCCATCCTCCGCGCTGGTCGCTGACCCGAGCCCGCATACGCACCGTGGACACCACACCCTCGGTGCCCGGTCATCCTTTGCGTGCTCGTCGTCCTCGTCGTGCTTTTGGCCGGGATCCACCATCATCCGAGGTGTGGATTCCGGCCAAAAGCACGCCGGAATGACGGGTGTGAGTACCGGGTGCCAATGACAGGTGCGAGTACCAGGTGCGTCGGCGGTCGCTGGGTGAACGGTTTTATCCCCAGGCGGATTGTCGGTGTGCAGAACTCTTCCCAGCTGTGGAATTTGCGCTGTGGATAACTTGCGCGCGGACCATGTGCCCGCGCCCGTCGATCCACAGCTGTGCCGGGTTTCCGGCGCGCATACCCGGAGGGTCCCGAGAGCGGGATTTCCCAACTACTCTCGGCGGGGCCGTTTCGATGTGGAAGGGGTCCTTGTGGGCGAGCCGAGCGGGTCGGGAGAATTCCCGCGCAAACCTCCGTTGCTGTGGACGGATTTCCTCATGCTCGCGCTGGCCGTGGTGTCGGTCGTGCTGGTCGCGTGGGCGACGTTCTGGACCGTCCCGGACCAGACCTATCGCACGATCGTGGTGGTGGATACGACCATTTGCGCGATCTTCGCCATTGAGTTCGTCTGGCGGTGGCGGCGGGAGGGCTGGCCGTGGTCGTTCCCATTCCTCTACTGGTACGAGGTCCTGGGCATGATCCCGGTGACCAGTCCCTTCTTCCGCGGCTTCCGGCTGCTGCGCATCGTGGTGGTCGTGGTGCGGCTCGCGCGCATGGCCGATCGCGCGTTCGGTGATCGGATCACCGCGGCGCTGGTGAACCGTTTTATCGGCACCATTGTCGAGACCGTCAAACGTCCGGTGACCATGGCGGTCATGGAGGAGGTGGCGGGCGTGCTCCGCACCGGCCACTTCACCCGCAATATCGCGAACGCGCTGGAGGAGAACCGCGCCGAGATCGATCAGATGATTGTCGAGGTGATTCGTAAGGACCCGCAGATCGGCCGCATACGCTACGTCCCCTTCCATGAGGACATCATTCGCACCATCGCCGATGCGAGCTTCCGCGTCGTATTCCAGGTGCTCGCCGATCCCCGCACCGACGAACTTGTAGGGGATGTGTTGCGGGAGAACGTGAATCAGATGCGCGAGGCCGTCAGGGAAGGCGTGCGGGTGCCGGATTATCCCGACTACCGGGCTGATCCGGTGCGGGACCGCAGGGTTGATCCCGCACGCCTGGCCTAGAAACCGCTACGCGGTATGCCGCGCGTGCCGGATTTCGTCGCGAATTCCGGCGTGCCGCACCGTCTCCCAGCCGATCAGCGCCAGCAGCACACCGCACAGCATGCCGAGTGCCACCAGTGCGGGTACCGCCGCGGCGAGCGGAATCAGCGCCAGCAACAGCACAGCGGCCACCAGCCGCTGCACGCTGATCTGTCCGGTCGCGTACTGCTTGAATCCGACAAGTCCCACGAGATAGAGCACCACGCCGCCGTACAGCGCGAACAGCGGAATGCCGTAGAGCGCTTCGTCGAGGGTGTGCCCGTCCGCCCCGCCCACATAGTTCAGTACCTTCTTCAGGCCCAGGGAGAGCGCGATAACGCCGACGATCATCGGGAAATGCCAGTACGTGTAGGACCCGCGGGCGATCCGAATGCGCCGTTCGCCGGTGGCCTGGTGCATCGCGTGCTCCACGGTCAGCGCCGCGATATCGAAGTACGCCCACCACAGCAGCCCGGAAACCGCGAGTCCCAGCATCGATCCCAGCGCGATGGGCCAGGAGATCGGTAGTCCGGCCACCCCGATGCCGATGGAGACGATGGATTCGCCCAGCGCGACGATAATGATCAGCCCGTACCGCTCGGAGAAGTGCTTGACGGAGTTGATCCGCCAGTCGGTACCGGCCAGCAGCGTCCAGGCCATATCACCGGCAATGGCGGCGATCCAGAGCATGATCTGCAGGGAGCCGTGGGTGAAGGCGGCGAATACCAGCAGCGCGCCGCCGATGGTCAGCGAGCCGAGCCCCCAGCGCACCACCTGACCCCGCAGCTGGGCGTCATTGGCGCTGGCGATCAGGAATACGCCGATATGCACCACCCGCACCACCATGTATCCGATGGCGAAGACCAGCGGCGCGTACCAGCCGCCCGGGGTGTCATGGAAGGCCTCCGGAATGGACAGCGCCATCAGGAATATCGCGCCCATGGCCACGAATATGGCCACCCGCATGACGCCTTCGTCCGCCTTGACGACATTTCCCAACCAGGAGTAGGCGATCCACAGCCACCACAGCAGTGCGATCACGACGACGGCGCGCACCATATTGACTGCGGTGAGGTCATGCGCGGCCAGGTCGGTGACCATGGTGAACGCGAAAACCAGCACCAGGTCGAAGAAGAGTTCGAGCTGAGTGACGGAGCCCTTGTCGGACACCGCCACCACTCGTGATCGTTGCGAATCGGCCATGGGGGATATCGTGGCAGGATTCGGGCGATCCGCGCAGACCTCGGACGCGTAATTCCGCCGTGGGCTTAAGAAGTCAGGCGAGACCGGGCTCGAACGATCCGCCGTACAGCGGTCGGGAGTGTCCGGGTGCCTCGTAGGCGTTATCGGCGTAGAGCGGTGGTTCCGGCTCCGGCTCGATCCCGGCGAGATCCTCGACGTAGGCGATGAAGTTCTCCACCAGCACCTCGGCCTCGCGATTGGCGGTGCGCTTGAGCAGCATGCCCGGCACCGGAATCGGAAGGTAGGTCTCCGAGTGGTACCAGACCTCGGTGCCCTCCTCGACATCGACGACCTCGAAGAAGCCCTTACCGCGCGCGCCCGCGCTGGATTCGGTCACCTGCCAGGAAACCCGGTCCTCGGTGCACGTGTATTCGACGACCTGCCGATCGGGCTTGCCCATCAGGGTGGCGGAGACGTAAACCCGCTTGGGCCGTCCGTAATCGTCGCGAGACGCGACCCGCACGTCCTGGTGGGAGGGCGACCAGTCGGGCAACCGCTCGACTAGGAGCAGTGCCTCCATCACCTGTTCGGGATCGACATCGACAACGAATCGGTGATCAGTTTTGGTACGCATTCCAACCTCCAGCTTCAGGGGCGATTGTGACGAGCGTCGCTGCCCGCGTCAACCTGCTGGTCTGTTCCGCGATAGTGCCCCGCAGCTGTGTATTCACGAATCCCGCTGGTGGCCAAGGGGATCGGAATAGATGAGGGTCGACTCGAGAAAAGTTGAAATCCGGCCGAAAACCGGGCCCGGATCGCGCCGTCAGTCCGGGTGCTTCACCACCCAGTCCGGGCCGGGGTACACCAGGCTCTCGTGCCCGTCATCGAACCGCACCATATACGGCGGCGCTCCGTCGTCGCCGCGGACTTCGATGATCTGGCCGGTGTGGTCGCGCAATCCGACCGCGTGGCTGTGGACGACAAGTTGGTCTCCGACATTCGCTCGCATGAATCAATTATCGGACGAGAGTGATGGCCGTCACAAGGATTTGCTGCACCCGAACGCCTTGACGCCACTCCGGGTGTAGTACTACATTCCTAATCACTACAAATGAAGTACAACAGTCAGGGTGGTGTGAATATGCGAAAGCTCGTCTACTACGTCGCCGTCTCGCTCGATGGCTATATCGCGGGCCCGAACGGCGAATTCGACTTCTACCCGGCCTCCGAGGACATGGCCTGGCTCACGGAGCGGTACCCGGAGACGGTGCCGACCCACCTACGCCCGCAGGTGGGGATGCCTGTGGATGAACCCAATAGGGCGTGGGACACCGTTCTGATGGGCCGCGGCAGCTACGACCCGGCATATCTACACGGCGTCACCAGCCCGTACGCGCATATGAAGCAGTACGTCATATCCACGACGCTCGGGAAACTCGACGACCCGGCGGTGACTGTGATCGATCGCGATCCGCTCGAACTGGTGCGGCGGCTCAAGAGGGAGGAGGGGCTCGGCATCTACCTCTGCGGTGGCGGCAATCTGGCCGGACAACTCCTCGGCGAGATCGACGAACTGATTATCAAGAGCTATCCGGTAATCGCCGGCGCGGGCGTCTCGGCCTTCACGGGCAACTTCGATCCCACGCAGTTCAAGCCCACGAATCGCCGCGAATTCAGCAGCGGGGCACAGGTCACCTGGTTCAGTCGCGTCTGATCGCCGGGTGCGTCCTCTGCCACACCGCGGGGAGGTAGGGGCAAATCCGCTGGACCCCGGTCGGTAGTCTTGGGTGCTGGTAGCAGCAGTTTGTCGATCTTGGAGGATTCCACCGTGGCTCTCGTCGTTCAGAAGTACGGAGGATCCTCGCTCGAAACAGCCGAGCGCATCCGTCGCGTCGCTGAACGGATCGTCGAGACCAAGAAGGCGGGTCACGAAGTTGTGGTCGTCTGCTCGGCTATGGGCGATACGACCGACGAATTACTGGATCTGGCCCAGCAGGTGGCCCCCGCGCCACCGGCCCGCGAAATGGACATGCTCCTCACCGCGGGCGAGCGCATCTCGAATGCGCTGGTGGCCATGGCTATTCACTCACTCGGTGCGGAGGCTCGCTCCTTCACCGGTTCGCAGGCCGGTGTTGTCACCACTGGGGCGCACGGTAATGCCCGCATTATCGACGTCACCCCGAGCCGCGTCCGCGAGGCACTGGATGAGGGCACCATCGTCTTGGTTGCCGGATTCCAGGGCGTCAGCCAGGACAGCAAGGATGTGACCACACTGGGTCGCGGTGGTTCCGATACCACCGCGGTCGCCCTGGCCGCCGCGCTCGAGGCCGACGTCTGCGAGATCTACTCCGACGTGGCCGGTGTATACACCGCCGACCCGCGCGTCGTGCCGAATGCGCAGAAGCTCGAACAGGTCTCCTACGAGGAGATGCTGGAGCTGGCCGCGACCGGAGCCAAGGTGCTCATGCTGCGGTGCGTCGAATACGCGCGCCGCTACAACGTGCCAGTGCATGTGCGCTCGTCGTACAGCGACAAGGTCGGCACCTACATTTACGGATCGATGGAGGACATCCCCTTGGAGAAAGCAATCCTCACCGGCGTCGCACACGACCGCAGCGAGGCCAAGGTGACCGTCGTCGGCATTCCGGACGAGCCGGGCTACGCCGCCAAGGTGTTCCGGGCGGTCGCCGATGCCGAGATCAATATCGACATGGTGCTGCAGAACGTCTCGAAGGTGGAGACCGGCAAGACCGATATCACCTTCACGCTGCCCCGCAGCGAGGGCGCGGGCGCGGTGGAGCTGTTGACCAAGCGGCAGGGCGATATCGGCTTCTCGAAGGTGGTCTACGACGACCACATCGGCAAGGTATCGCTGGTGGGCGCGGGTATGAAGTCGCACCCGGGCGTCACCGCCACCTTCTGTGAGGCGCTCGCCGACGCCGGTATCAATATCGACCTGATCTCGACCTCCGAGATTCGAATCTCGGTGCTGGTCAAGGACACCGACCTGGATGAGGCCGTGCAGGTGCTGCACCGGGCCTTCGATCTGGGCGGCGACGAGGTGGCGGTTGTGCACGCCGGGACGGGGCGCTGACATGATCGGGTCAAGCGCGGAGGCGGCAGCGCAGCGTAACCACGTAGCGCTCGCGATCATGTCGAAAGGACACTGACATGGGTATGCGTGTAGGCGTTGTCGGCGCGACCGGACAGGTCGGCGCTGTCATGCGAAAGCTGTTGGAAGAGCGCAACTTCCCGGTCGATGAGATGCGGTTCTTCGCCTCCTCGCGCTCGGCGGGTAAGACCCTGCCGTGGCGTGGCGAGGAAATCGTGATCGAGGACGCCGAGACGGCCGACCCGACCGGACTCGATATCGCGCTGTTCTCGGCCGGTGCCACCATGTCGCGGGTGCAGGCCCCGCGGTTCGCCGCCGCCGGTGTCACCGTCATCGACAATTCCTCGGCCTGGCGCAAGGATCCCGAGGTGCCGCTGGTCGTCTCCGAGGTGAACCCGGAAGCGACCCGCGACCTGCCCAAGGGCATTATCGCCAATCCGAACTGCACCACCATGGCCGCCATGCCGGTGCTGAAGGTGCTGCACGACGCGGCGGGACTGCAGCGCCTCATCGTGTCCAGCTACCAGGCGGTCTCGGGCAGCGGCCTGGCCGGTGTCGAAGAGCTGGTCTCGCAGGTGCGCGCGGTGATCGACGATGCCGAGAAGCTCACCCACGACGGTCGCGCCGTGGACTTCCCGGCGCCGAACAAATACGTCGCCCCCATCGCCTTCGATGTGATCCCGTTGGCGGGTGCGCTGGTCGACGACGGTTCCGGCGAAACCGACGAAGACCAGAAGCTGCGCAACGAATCCCGCAAGATTCTCGGTCTGCCCGATCTGCTGGTCAGCGGCACCTGCGTCCGAGTCCCGGTCTTCACCGGACACTCGCTGTCGATCAATGCCGAATTCGCCGAACCGCTTTCGGTGGAACGCGCCGAGGAACTGCTGGCCAAAGCCCCCGGTGTGCAGCTGGTCGAGGTACCGACCCCGCTGGCCGCCGCCGGTATCGACGAGTCCCTCGTCGGCCGCATCCGCCAGGATCCGGGCGTGCCGGACGGTCGCGGCCTGGCCCTGTTCATCTCGGGCGACAACCTGCGAAAGGGTGCGGCGCTGAATACCATTCAGATCGCCGAAGTGCTGCTGAACAATCGCTGACACTGTCAGTCGAGAGGGCCCCGTCATCGCGACGGGGCCTTCGTCATTCCGGTGTGCCGCCTCCCGTCATTCCGGCGTGCTTTTGGCCGGAATCCACATCCTGATCTGCGGTGGATCCCCGACAAGAACATTCCGCGATGACGAGGAGTTTCACTCGGTGGGCATGGGACCGTGCCGGTCGAGATGCAGGTACGAGTACCCGGTGACAATCATGCAGACCACGGTCGCCAGCAGCAGTAGGCCGAGTCCGTCGGTGATCATATTCATCAATCCGCCGATGACTCCGCCCAGCAGGAAGCACATCCAGATCAGGAAGTAGCCGAGCCAATCCGCCGGGCTGCCGCCGCCAGCGAGATGGCGCTCCAGGCCCTGTCCCATCTTGACCAGGCTGCCGGTGTAATAGGTGATCGGTATCGAGACCTCGCCGTTCTTCACGAACGAGGTATTGAGCGCACCGGTGCCGAACGCCACACAGAGGATGGGCAGCAGATCGATATCCGGTGCCCCCTCGGGGGTGGCCGTGAAGTAGTCGATGGTGGTC
Source organism: Nocardia uniformis NBRC 13702 (assembly GCF_001613345.1). Classification (GTDB taxonomy): domain Bacteria; phylum Actinomycetota; class Actinomycetes; order Mycobacteriales; family Mycobacteriaceae; genus Nocardia; species Nocardia uniformis. The sequence goes on from NZ_BDCE01000009.1 coordinate 17,136, forward strand.
GCGGCGGCCAGGCTGATGGTGGTGAGCAGTACCGGTCCGTGTGGATGCTGGGTCCAGAATTGCCGCCGACACCAGGATGCGATGAATACTCCCGCGACAAAGCTGATGATCAGCAGAATTGCGGCGAATGCCATATGGCTCTGGCCGTCGAACCAGTTCACGACGGCACGCTCGGAATTACCCGTCATGAAGGTGACGAAGTAGCCGGAAGTATGCAGCAGTGCCGCCGCGCCAATGACCCCGGCCAGGCAGGCCAGCACCCAGGAGATCCGGGCCTCGGCGTCGAACATGCCCGCATAGCGGCCTTCTTCTACTTCGTGCACTGGTCGAGCTCCTTCCGAAGGGATGTGAGCGGTTCCAGTCTTACCGACACAACCTGAGAATTCAGGTCGGCCGGTCTGCGGTGCTAGCGAGTTGCTATAACTCATCCGGCCGTTGATGGGCCGTCGTCGGCGTCAATCTCTCCAGAGCGCGGCGCAGGGCAGCGGCGGTAGATTTTCAGGGGCCTGTCCATGAATGGTCACCTCTATACGGTGTGGGCGCAGATGCGCCGCCAGGCGTTCGGCGACCATCGGCTCGGTGCGATAGTCGAGCACCATTCCACCGGGAAAACGTAGGCGCACACGAACTTCGGTCACGGGCACCTCTTGGCATCGTTTGCTCGGCGGGACTCCCTAAACGTTAAACACAGAAAAATTGCGGTGCAATAAGAAAAATCCATGTTCCATACTGTGCGCCGTAAGCACGCCCGGTCTGCAATCCTTTACGGCAGATCCGATCGGAAGGAGTGAGTATGGATTCGTTACGAAGCCACCTCGGGATCTGCCGGGCGTGGACGCCGACACACTGGCGGTGATCGCCGGGAAAGCCGATCCGGCAGAAGGAGTTTGACCCGGTGGCCGAAAGTACCCTAGGGGCACGGGTAGCGGAGTTGCGCCGGCGAAGAGGGCTATCGCAGAAGGAATTGGGCGCCGCGATCAGGCGCTCGGAGAGCTGGGTATCGCAGGTAGAGCGGGATGTACTGCCGGTCGAAAGACTATCGGTACTGCAACGCCTTGCCGATGTTCTCGGAGTCGCGGTCCGAGATCTGCGACCGGAGGCGGCCGAACCGATGGCCGTGGATCGCGCGGGCACCGACCGCGTGGGATCCGCGGTTTTCGAGCGATTACGGCTGATGCTCACCGGACACCCGGCGCTCGAGCAGCTGTTCGGTGAGGAGGCCGGTCGCGAGCCGGTCGAATTGCCACGGTTGCGCGAACGTGTCGACCTGGCCTGGCAGCTGGCGCACGAGTCACGACTCGTCGAAGTGGGCAATAGCCTGCTGGAACTCATACCGGACCTGGAACAAGCAGCACGCACGCGACAAGGTGACACCGTCGCCGCGCGGCGAGAAGTGTTGGGTCTGCTGTCGCGCGCGTATCAGGCTGCGGCAACGGCATTTACCCGCCAGGAGGAAGTAGACGCGGCGTGGGTGGCGGCCGATCGGGCGCTCTCCGCAGCCGAAGGCTCCGGTGATCCACTGAGTGTGGTGGCCGGAACCTACCGTATGGCGCAGGCATTCCTGCGATTGCAGCGTTTCGAACAGGCCGAACAGGCCGCACGTAGTTCGACGGTGGCATTGGCGCCATTGGTGACCGGCGAGCGGCAATGCGCACCGGAGGTGTTATCGCTCTTCGGATCTCTGCAGCTCATGCTCGCGGTGATCGCGGCGACCGATGGCAATCGGACCGCGGCGCGGGCCGGACTGGCCGCGGCGCGGAGTGCGGCCGAGCGAATAGGCGAGGGGCGCAACGACTTCGATACCGAATTCGGTCCGACCGGGGTCGCGGTGCACGCGGTCGCGGTAGCGGTCGAATTGGGCGATGCCGGTGAGGCTCTCGATATCGCGCGGACGGTGCGGCCCGGCACCCTGTCACCGGAGCGGCAGGCCCGCTTCCTGGTGGATGTGGCGCGGGCGCACGCGCAACGGCGGCAGGCGAATCAGGCGCTGGAATCGCTGCTGGCCGCGGAGGCACTGACGCCGGAACTGGTGCACACCCATCATCGGGCGCGGGAGGTGATGCGCGATCTACTACAGTTCGCGGGTCGTCGACCCTCCGATGAACTGCGGGAGTTGGCGGGACGCGCTGCTGTCACGCCGTAGTGCGTGATCGCAGCCGGTTTCGTCGTAGCGGGTGATCGCGCCCAGTTACGCCCTAGTGCGTGATCGCACCCGGTTACGCCGAAGTGCGGTGATGGCATCCGGTTTCGTCGTAGCGCGGTGATCACGCCGGGATGACGAGGGTGTTCGCGCCGGGGTGACCAGAAGGAGTTCACGCCGGATAACGAGAGGGCGGTAGCGCGCCGGGATCACAACCGGGCTCACCTGATGCCGGGTGTGCGCGGGTCCGTGCCGACGCAGGCCAAAATCAGGCAGCCCGGCGGGGCGTCTGCGAACGGGGGTTCGAGCGGAATATTGAGGCAGGACAGCACATTACAACCCGGATAGGCGGCCGGACCGAAGCCGAGGATGGCGAGTGCGATATCGGCGTCGAAGTATCTGCGTGCGTCCAGGGTCAGTGGCGGTTCGACGAACTGTCCGGGATCGGGAATGGGACTGTCGTGGAATGCGGCCAGCAGCCTGCGGAAGAATTCGTGCGGAACCTCCTTGCCGTACTGCAGGATTCCGGTGAGTCCCTTGGTGGTGTGGGTGCCGAAGACGCCCGTCCACACCACCATCAGGTCCAGGCTGGGGATGATGAAGACGTGCTGTAGTCCCAGGCCGGACATGGAATACAGATCCTCGGGCAGGAAGTCGGGATTCTCCGCGCAGTTCGGGCCGAGCCAGAACAGGTAGCCGTAGCAACTGAAGGTGGCCGATGGTGTGAGCGCCTGTCGCAAATACGCGGACGAGACCACACGTTGGCCGTTCCATATCCCGTCCTCGGCGACAAGCATGCCGAGTTTGGCGAGATGCCTGGGCGGGATCATGAGGTGCGCGTAACCGTAGGTGTTCCCGGAACGGTCTCGCGCCCAGTAGTAATCGTCTGGTGCGATACCGAGCGGGTCGAACAGTTCCCGTTGTGCGAACTGCTGCAACGGTTCTCCGACGGCCAGTTCGATGACGTAGGTGAGCAGATCCACATTCCGCTGGCTGTAAACGAAAGTGGTGCCCGGCTCGTAGTCGAAGGGAACGCCGAGCGCTTGGATCGCGCTATTGGGATCGACCGGAATAACGCCGGTAATCCCCTCGGTGACCACGCCGATGCGCATTCCGGAGGTTTCGGTGAGCAGGTTCTCCACGGTGAGGGCGCGGTGTTCGGCGTCGCCGAGTCCCGGGGGGAGGTAGCTGTCGACAGCCGCTCCGATATCGAGTCTGCCCTGATCCCAGGCGATTCCGGCGAGGAGCGAGACAATGCTTTTGGTGACGCTCCAGATATTCCACGCGGTATTGCCGGTGAGGTGATTGCTGGGTCCCTCGCCGATCAGGCAGTTATGCCGGAATACCTGGACATTCAGGCGGTTTCGCTCCGCCGCGAACCCGAGGGCGTCGGCGAGCCGTTGTCTGTCGAGCCCTACGGATTCCGGTTCGGCCCGGTCGAATTCGCGCCCGGAGGGGGGACCGCAATGCAGTTCTGTGGAGGTCGGCGATTGGGTCCGCCCTCCGGGATGCGCCTGCGCCGTCCCAACCGTGAGTACCGCCGCTAATGCCAGTACAGCCGAACCGACGAGCCCCCTGCGCATCATGTGCTAATGCTATAGGTCGAAACCCTCTGGTATCGGCAGAAATCACCGTCGCATGCGCACGAATCCGTGGACGGCGTAGATGACCGCGCCCACGGCGAGCACGCCAATCCCGGCGAGTACGGAACTCGGCGGCAGGGACACTCCGACAATGACGCAGCCGAGCGCTCCGAGTATCGGAATCGCGCGTGCGGGACGGTTTTCCGCCACCGTGAGGGTGGCGGCCGAGATATTGGCGATCAGGTAGTAGACCAGCACCGCGAAGGACGAGAAGCCGATAGCGGCGCGAATATCGAAGGTGGCGGCCACCACCGCGACAATGAGGCCGACCGCTAGCTCGGCGCGATGCGGCACCCCGAACCGGGGATGCACCGCCGCCAGCGCACCCGGCAGATGTCGGTCCCGTGCCATGGCCAGCGTGGTGCGGGAAGTCCCGAGCACCAGTGCCATCAGTGATCCGGTCGCCGCGATCACCGCCCCGACCCGTACCAGCGGCGCGAGTTGCGGTGCGCCCGCGGCGGTTACGGCGCGGGCCAGGGGATCGGTGACCTCGGCCAGTCCGGCCGAGCCGAGCACGGTCAATACCGCCACCGCGACCAGCGCGTAGACGGCCAGGGTCAGTCCGAGCGCAATGGTGATGGCGCGGGGAATGGTGCGACTCGGATCGCGTACCTCCTCACCGAGGGTGGCGATCCGCGCGTACCCGGCGAAGGCGAAGAACAGCAGCCCCGCCGCCTCCAACACTCCTCGCACGCCGATGCTGTCACCGAGAGCGGCTGCCCCGCCGTGCTTTCCGACGAAGCACACCACAGCGACCACCGCCAGCACGGCCAGTGTCACCGTGACAATGATCCGGGTGGCCAGCGCCGACTTCTGCACACCCAGATAGTTGATCGCGGTGACCACCGCAACGGTCCCCACCGCCACCGCCTTGGCCTGCTCCGGCCACGCGTAGCCGCCGACGGTCAATGCCATTGCCGCACAGGACGCGGTCTTCCCGACCACGAACCCCCATCCGGCGAGATATCCCCAGAACTCCCCAAGGCGCTCCCGCCCATACACATAGGTCCCGCCCGACACGGGATACAGCGCCGCCAGCCGAGCCGACGACGTGGCATTGCAGTAGGCCAATCCGGCAGCCACCGCCAACGCCAGCAATAGCCAGGGCCCGGCCGCCGCGGCGGCCGGAGCCAAGGCCGCGAAAATTCCGGCCCCGATCATCGACCCGAGCCCGATTACCACTGAATCGGTGAGCCCGAGCCGACGGTGTAGCGAGCCCTCTCGCGAAGTCATGGGTCCATAGTCGACGACCCGAAAGGCCGCCGCGAATCGAGGGTCTGGGGTGCGGAGAAGTTGGGAAGAGGGGCGGACAGCCGAACGCCGCCAGTCCGGGGGGTGACTGACGGCGGGCTCGCAGTGTGAACCGCGAAGTCGACGTCCCACAAGCGCCTCTCGGCGGGTGGTCGCTCGAAGCGACAAAAGGGGTGAGGCCCGGGGCTGTCCGGACGCCGACAGTGGGTATCAACCTCATGCCCCGGGGATCTATTCCAGGGGTGGCGGTGTGATGTGAGCAACCTAAACCGGGCTGTCCGCACCCTGTGTTATGGCTTCTACCTGCTGTAATGTGCCTCTTTGGAAAGATTCCAGAATATATTCTTGACTTATTCCAGATTAGGGGCAGACTGAGCTCATGCACACCGGATACGACGCTCGAGAGCGTTTGCGGGGAGTTGGCCTCCGGGTCACCGCTCCGCGGGTCGCGGTGTTGGACGCGGTGGCCCGGGCCCCGCATTCCAATGCCGATTCGGTTGCCGTCACCGTTCGAGAAAAGCTCGGATCGGTGTCCACGCAGGCTGTGTACGACGTACTCAGGGCCTGTGTGGGGGCGGGGCTATTGCGGCGGATCGAACCTGCTGGTTCGTCCGCACTGTATGAGGCCCGCACCGGCGATAACCATCACCATCTGGTGTGCAGGAACTGTGGCACGGTCGTCGATGTCGACTGTGTCGTCGGCGCAGCCCCCTGTCTCGAACCGGACCAGACGCACGGCTTCACCATCGATGAGGCCGAGGTCGTCTTCTGGGGACTGTGCCCCACGTGTGGCCCGCAGAACTCCACAGCCCAAGGAGATTTGGAATGACCAAGCCGACAACCACCAATACCGGCACCCCTGTGGTCAGCGATAACGAATCGCTGACCGCGGGTACCCAGGGTCCGATCCTGTTGCACGACCACTACCTGATCGAGAAGCTCGCTCAGTTCAATCGCGAGAAGGTGCCGGAGCGGATCGTGCACGCCAAGGGCGCGGGTGCTTTCGGCGAACTGGTGGTTACCGGTGATGTGAGCCGCTACACCAAGGCGAAGCTCTTCCAGCCGGGTGCGCGGACCGAATCGCTGGTGCGGTTCTCGACGGTCGCGGGTGAGCAGGGCAGCCCGGATACCTGGCGCGATCCGCGCGGTTTCGCGGTGAAGTTCTATACCGAGGACGGCAATTACGACCTCGTCGGCAATAACACCCCGGTCTTCTTCATCAAGGACCCGATCAAGTTCCCCGACTTCATTCGTTCGCAGAAGCGACTGCCCGGCAGCGGACTTCGCGATCACAATATGCAGTGGGACTTCTGGACCCTGCGTCCGGAGACCGCCCACCAGGTGACCTGGCTGATGGGTGACCGCGGTATTCCGAAGTCCTACCGCACCATGGACGGCTTCGGTTCGCACACCTACCAGTGGATCAATGCCGCGGGTGAGCGCTTCTGGGTGAAGTACCACTTCAAGTCCGATCAGGGCATCGAGTTCCTGACCCAGTCCGAGGCCGATCGGATCGCGGGCGAGGACGCCGACTACCACCGCCGCGACCTGTGGGATGCCATCGAGGCCGGGAAGTTTCCGAGCTGGACGGTCAAGGTCCAGGTCATGCCGGTCGCCGAGGCCGAGGGCTACCGCTTCAACCCCTTCGACCTGACCAAGGTGTGGTCGCAAAAGGACTACCCGCTGATCGAGGTGGGCAAGTGGACGCTCAACCGCAATCCGGGCAACTTCCACGTCGAGATCGAGCAGGCCGCCTTCGAGCCGTCGAATGTCGTTCCGGGCATTGGCTTCTCCCCGGACAAGATGCTGCTGGGCCGCGTCTTCGCCTACGCCGACGCACACCGCTACCGCATCGGCACCAACTACGCGCAGCTGCCGCCGAACCGGGCCAAGGCCGCCGAGGTGAACTCCTACTCCAAGGAGGGCCCGATGCGCTACGACTACAACGACCCGAATGTGCCTGTCTACGCGCCGAATTCGTTCGGCGGCCCGCACGCCGACGCGGCGAAGGCTCCCGACGGCGGCATCTGGGACTTCGAGCCCACCATGGTGCACGCGGGCTACATCGAGCACCGCGAGGACGGCGACTTCACGCAGCCGGGCACCCTGGTGCGTGAGGTGCTCAATGACGCGGAACGAGATCGCCTGGTGGGCAATGTGGTTGGCCATGTCCTGGGCGGCGTTCAGGAGCCGGTGCTGAGTCGGGTGTTCGAGTACTGGAAGAACGTCGACTCGGATCTCGGCAAGCGTATCGAGGAAGGCGTGCGCGCCGGGCTCAACGGACAGTAGGTACAACCCCGCGCCCCTTGCCCACGGTGAATTCCGTTGGGGACGTTGTAATACGCTGTTTGTCAACTGGCTTCGGTCAGAAGCTGAACCAAACGCTCGGCTGGGAATCCCAGCCGAGCGTTTTGCATGACGGCTGTGCACCATTGAGAACTATTGGTGCAGAGGACTATCGGTATTCCCGTTCGATCATGAGCCGGGGACCGAAGCCCTTCCTCGTGGCAAGAGCAACCACACCCGTACGTGGTGCATTGATTATGTTTGCCGTTGTGGCACCACCCCGACGTAAGCAGCCAATTCATGATGTACGCAACTTCTCCGGAATCGGGAATATCCAGCCGTGACGGTGGTACTCGGCGAGCAATTGTGTTCGTGCGCTGCAATTTTCGCGGACGTCGCCGTTTCCGGGCGTGCAGTCCCGATGGCGGATCAGCTGGGTATGCACGGCCGTGGAGGTGCGCAGCGCTTCGACGGGCAAGCGGTGATGGTTCGGGGCGGAATACATCGCTACCACCCCTTCGGGCGTCGATGACGCCCATGCCCATTGCCGTGAGCGGCGGTCAAGGGGAGTTTCAGGTTGTTTCTCGTCGTCACGGTGTGGCGGGGGAGGGTTGGATCGAAAGGGGGCATCGCGGATTCCGACAAGCTCCACACGATCACGACGATGCAGGGAATGAGAGGGAAGACGATCGACCACCAGTGAGTGAACATCATTGTGTCCCTTGGTTAGTGGATTGTTTGGTAGCGACCGAAGTGGGGCGCAAAGCGCCACCGCGTGACCTGTGATCATCAGGTCGTCTGGTGTACGGGATGGATTTGCTGGAGTGTCTCCCGACCTCGGGTGACTTCCAGTAGACACCGAAATCGTTACTGGTGGAACGTTCACGGGGGACGGGATGCGAAATAGGATCGAAGCCCTCCACGGACATGGTCCGGCCCGGACACTACCCGGATAGCGAGGCTAACGAAGATGGCTGGTTTGACAGTCTCACGCATGGATTTCGGCAATTTCATGCATGGAATACGCGAGAACCGAACGCTTTTGGCCGCCGCAGCACATCTAGATGTGTCAAGGCAGGTAATCATGCGTCTAGAGGACGGCCTACCGACGAAACTCACGAAGCCGCAGATTGAAAGCTTGATCGACTTCTACCATCCGTCAGCGGACGATCGCGCGGAGGCTCTGCGGCTGTTCGAAGAGGTTCGCGCGCAAGACAAAGCGTCCAAAGCGCAGGGCAACTCGAAGGGGATGTGGAAGGCGTACAGCGATCAGGTCGCCCCCAACTTCGAAAAGTTCCTTCGCCTCGAAGGCGTTGCCGAGGGGATCATCACATATCAGCCGTTGATCGTTCCGGGGCTGCTCCAAACCCCCGACTACCGCCGCGCGATTATCCGGATTGAAATGCCAGCGCTCTCCGCCGTGGACGTCGAGCGCCGTCTGGAGCTCACCGCGAAGCGACAAGTCAGGTTGGAAGAGAACGGTTTTCGGATGGAAGCATTTCTGGACGAGGCCGCACTTCGGCACCGCCCCTGCACCCCGGCGGCCATGAGCATACAACTTCGCTGGTTGACGGAATCCTCTGAACGCGACAATGTTTCACTCCGCGTCATACCGTTCTCGGTCGGTCCCCACAGAGGACTGACGATCCAGGTCTTCACACTGTTGCGGCTACCGCGCGGCGAGAGCGGGAGGGCACTGCCCCCGGTGGTGTACGCGGAAGGTGCCATCGGCAGTGTTTTCCACGAGAACCAGGAAGAGGTCGATGTTTACGACCAGGCGATCTCCGGCCTACGGGAGGTAGCGTTGTCAGAAGACGACACCAGGGACCTGGTGAACCGAGTTGCGAAGGAGTACGCGACATGAAAAAGCCGGTCAAAGGCGTGTGGTACAAGTCGAGCCGTTCCGACGGCGCGAGCCAGTGTGTAGAGGCATACCACGGCGACAGCGCGGTGGGTGTGCGCGACTCGAAGAACGCAGGTGGCCCAGCGCTGTGGTTCACCCCTGGTGAGTGGGACGCGTTCCTGTCCGGTGCGAAGCGAGGCGAGTTCGACCGCCCATAGTTATCAACAGCGAAAAGCTCCAGTACTTTCGCACGATGCCGGTCGGAACTCGATAAGCGTATCGAGGAAGGCGTTCGCGCTGGTCTCAACGGACAGTAGGCAAAACTCTTGTGCCCCCGGCCTTTTCGGTCGGGGGCACAGTTCATGTCCGGACTACTTCGCGCTGCGACGTGCCTCCAGGCCGTCCAGAATCAACCCCAGTTCGAGATCGACGCAGTCCTGGCGATTGCGCGCTGAGCTCATACCTTGTGCTGCCACGTAGCGTTTGTGCAGTCGTGGGTATGGCTTGGCAGCCTCCACTGAGGTGGCCATGACCTGATCGAGCCACTCCTGCTCGCTGAGTCCGCTGCGCGCGACGGTGGTGAGCATGGCCGTCTCGATGGTGACGGACCCGAGTAGGTATGCCCAGATCGCGTTGCAGGCGCGATCGGCGACGGCATCATCGAATCCCGCCACCTCCAGCGCGCCCAGCCAGGCATCGTTCAGCCGCATGACATTCGGCCCGAGATAAACCAGTCCGGCGGTGCTGAGCACGGCGGGCATCCAGGGGTGCCGCAACATGGTGTCGCGCAGGCTGGCGCTGATGCTGGTCAGGTCGGCCCGCCAGTTCTCGGCGGTGTGCCGCTCGGGGAGTTCCACCTCGCCGAAGGTCTGATCCACCACCAGTTCCAGCAGTTCTTCCTTATTCGCCACGTGCGTATAGAGCGAGGTGGCTCCTGCATTGAGCCGGGTGCCCAGCCGTCGCATGCTCAGTGCGTCCAATCCCTCGCTGTCGAGGAGTCCGATCGCCTCGGTGACGATCTGCTCCCGGTTCAGCGCCGGGGTATCGCGCCGCTGTCGTTGGGGTCGCGCCCACACGGTCGGGAACTGCTCAGCTTTGGCTGCCATGGCATGTCCTCCTTCGTCTGCGGTCAGCATAACCACTGTTAGAACGGTGTTCGAGTCGCCGTACAACGTTCTCTCTTGCGAACAGTGTACGGAGCTCGTACAGTGTTCGACAACACCGCACAGTGTGCGGAGCGATCGAGACGAAGAGGGGTTCGAAATGTCTACCAACGCGACCGCGGCGGTGAATACCGAAGCGCTACAGCGTGATCCGAAGCGCTGGCTGATCCTGGTGGTGCTGTGTATGAGCTCGCTGGTGCTGGTGATCGACAATATGGTGCTGAATGTCGCCATCCCGCAGATCTCCACCGAACTGGGCGCGACCTCGCGCGATATTCAGTGGATCATCGATTCCTACATCCTGGTGTTCGCCGGTCTGCTGCTCACCTCAGGAAGCCTCTCCGACCGGTTCGGCCGTCGACTGGTCATGGTGGTGGGCCTGGTGCTCTTCGGCGCGGCCTCGGTGCTCGCCGCCTACGCCACCAACCCGGAAATGCTGATCACCGGTCGCGTGGTCATGGGTATCGGTGGCGCGCTCATCATGCCGAGCACGTTGTCCATCCTGATCACCGTGTTCGACGAGCAGGAGCGGCCGAAGGCGATTGCCTCCTGGAGTGCGGTGGCCATGATCGGCATGGTCGGCGGCCCCATCCTGGGCGGCGTACTGCTCAACCACTTCTGGTGGGGCTCGGTATTCGTGCTGAATGTGCCGATCGCGTTGGTCGCGATTGTCGCCGCGCTGGTACTCATGCCGGAGTCGAAGGGTCCCTGGGCCAAGCCGGATATGTCGGGCATGCTGCTGTCGATCGTCGGCCTCACCGCGCTGGTGTGGACGATTATCGAATACCCGGCCAAGGGCATCGAGGGCACCTGGACCTCGTTGCTCATCGCCGTTACGGGTATGACCGCCTTCGTGATTCGTGAGATGAAGGCCGAGCATCCGATGGTGCCGCTGCAGCTGTTCCGCAATCGCGTCTTCACCGGTTCCAGCTTCTCGCTGGTGCTCGTCACCTTCGCCAATGGCGGTCTGCTGCTGGTGCTCACCCAATACCTGCAGTTCGTCCTCGGCTACACCCCGATCCGCACCGCACTGGCCTTCACCCCGTTCGCCCTGACCGCGCTGGTCTTCAATTTCGTCGGTGCGGGCCTGGTCCAGAAGTTCGGTGTGCGACCGGTGGCACTGAGCGGTATGACCGTGCTGGCCGGTGGTTTCGTAGTGCTGGCCACGCTCACCACGGAATCCGGTTTCTGGATGCCCGCCCTGGCCATGTCGCTGGTCGGCGCCGGTGCGGGCCTCGCCATGCCCGCCGCGATCGGCGCCCTGATGGGTGCGATCCCACCGGCACAGGCGGGAGTCGGCTCGGCCCTCAACGACACCATCCAGCAGACCGGCGGTGCCCTGGGTGTAGCGGTCCTGGGCGCGGTTCTGGCCGGTACCTACGCCGACGCCATGCCCGCCGACACCCCCGAAGCGGCCCGCGAGAGCATCGCCCCCGCCCTTCTCAGCGGCGACAACACCCTGATCCTCGCCGCCCGAGAAGCCTTCACCGACGCCATGTCCGCCACCTTCCTCGGTGGCGCGGTCAGCGTGGCGGCGGCCACGGTACTCGCCTTCTTCCTGATGCGAGGAGCGAAAGCGGCTACGGGAGAGAGAGTTCCGGCGCCGGAGGACGACTCCGAGAAGGTCGCGGTCGGCGTCCGGTAGCGACCGGTCGCACGAGACTTCACCCCGGCGCCGATGTGTCGGGGTGAAGTCTTCGCGCGGTGGGATTGCGTCGCATCACCCACGATTCGCCGGGGCAGTGCCTTCGCTGCGGTACCGAGACGGGCCGCGACCTCGTTGGCGGTGCCAGTGCTATCCAGCCCAGTTCGATAACACCCCGACCACGGACGATGAGGTCGGGCAATACCAGCGGTGGCCAGGCCGGACATGGTGTCAGGTGGCATGTCAGGTCGGCGTCAGGTCGGTGTCAGCCGGGTTGGCGACAGTGGTCACATGAACAGCGCAACGATCACCACCGACTCGAACACTTCGACCTGGACCGGCATGGTGCCGACCGATGACACCGCTGTGGCCGTCACCGATACCGGCGGCTCGGGGACCGCGGTGCTCTACTTGAACGGCGCCTACGCCGATCAGAAGCATTGGCGCACAGTGATCGCCGACCTCGGTCCCGGGTACCGGCACATCAGCTACGACACGCGAGCCCGCGGCAAATCCGAGCAGTCGGCCGACTACTCCTTCGAGGCGGCTCTGCGCGATATCGATGCCGTCCTCGCCGCGCGCGGCGTGGAGCGGGTGATTCTGGTGGGCTGGTCCTACGGCGGGATCCTGTCCTGGTATTGGGCCGACCGGAACCCGGACCGGGTAATCGGGGTGGTGACCGTGGATGCGGTGCCGTACGGCCTGACCGGCGCGGCGGGTGCCGAGCGGATCCGCAAACTGTTCCACCGGATGCGGTTCCTGCTGCCGCTCGTGCGCCCGTTCGGCATGGCCGCGCGGATGAGCGCCGCCCAGCATGCCGAGGTCGGTATCGATGCCAACGAGTACGCCGCGGCCGCGGTGCCGGTGCTGTCTCGATCGACCTGTCCGGTGCGGTTCGTGCTGGCCACCGGTGACAGTCTGGGCAGTGAGAAGGGCGAGATGGAGCAGGTGCGCACCTCCCTGGACCCGGTGCTGGCCGCCAATCCGAACGTCACCGTGAGCGCGAAGGTGGCCAGCAACCACTCCAAGATCCTGCGCAAGGATTCCCCCGCCGTCGCTGCGGCGGTCCGCGAAACCGCAGCCGCCTGACCACCACCGTGCACAAGGTCGCCCATGGGGATCGAACCCGGTCCGCCACTGCTCTACCGCTCAGGATCCAGCCTGTGAGCAAACACGGTCTCGTTCCATTCGTCGAGTAGCCGAAAGTACTCGGTCCCGGAGCCCAGCTGCCGGGACCGAGTCACGTCGTAGACCGGGCGGACCTCGTACCCTCAGCCGATCATGATCGGGCTGCCCGCCTCGTACATGCTGCGGTTGCCCTGCACATCGGTCACCACCAGCCGCGCCAGATTCGGTCCGCGCCCGGTGTAGGTGTGCGAGACGGTCGGGGCGTGGGTGGTGACGTGGATGCCGTCACCGAAGTACCAGTCGTACTGGCGCACAGCGCCGCCCGCGGCCGATGCGTCGAAATGCACCGTCAGGCCCACCTGCCCGGCCTCGTGCGACACCGTGAATCCCTGCCCCGCCGGCCCACCGCCGCCGAACCATTCGCGGATGAGCGGATTCAGCAGGAACGCGTCGGCGTACTGCCGCGCACCGTCGGCATCGGCTTGGCTGATAGCCGCGGCACGGCACTGCGGAGGCAGCGCATTCTGTTCGGGGCATGCCAGTGCGCGCAGTGAGATCGCCTCGTCACCAAAGGGGTTCATCCACAGCTTGCGAGCGCCATCGATAAGGCCGCTGTTCTGCGCGAACAACCCGTCGGCCGCTACCGCGTAGGTCTCCCCGGCCGCCGCATTGGCATCGGCGGCGGCCTGCCGGAACACGTCGGCGGATAGTCTGACGAATTCCGACCAGCGTCGCAGGCCGTCGGGTAGTCCCTCGGCATCGAAGCCGTGGAAGTAGTTCGATACCAGCACCTTCGGCGCGCCTGGGAGCGTATGCGCCTGCTCGATGGCCGACCGCATACCGCGACCGCCGTATCCGAGTTTCGCACCGCTGAAGAACGGCACATTCGCGGCGGGGTTCACCGGATTCGCCCCCTCGCCGCCACATTCGCGCCGCACCGCGGACACCAGATCGGCGCTGCCCGGTGTCACGCCGATCGGGATCCCGAAGAACGGGTCGAGGTCGTTGACGCAGCCGTTCACCAGCACGAGGTCTATTCGGTAGCCGCCCGCGGTCGCCTCCGTGGCGGCCTTCTCCAACTGGCAGAACACATCCGGCATCCGATCGACGATCTCGACGACCTCCACGGTGGTGCTGCCGTACACATCCTGCGGGTAGTGCTGGGTCAGGCAGGATCCGTCGTCATTGCCCACGGGCAGGGTGGGTGCATCGAGCACCGCGCCGGAGATGGAGTAGTCGTGCAGTTCGACGGCCCGGCCGGTGCTGGCACCCAGCACCTCGGCGGTCAGGTGCGCGAATTTGCGTTCCAGGTCCAGAACCTGGCCCCAAATGACCGAGTCGCCCACCGAAACCACGTGCAGCGGTGCGCAATCCCGGACCGGATGGACCGGCCACGGCTGGCTGCGATCGGTGAAGGTGCCGCCGGGAATAACGGCGCGGGCATCGACCCGAAGCGCGCCGTCGGCGGGGAGCTCGTGCCGGTCGATCTCGAAGGGGATGGTCAGCACCTCACCGGTCATGGCCGCGACACCGCTGCGCAAGGAGCGATCACCGGACAGGATGCGCCATTCGATATCGGCCTGTAGCGGTACGCCGGGTGGGAAATAGACTGCGGCGGTACCTCGCAACGGTCCGTCACAGAGGCTGCCCGGAGTCGTGCTGACGTCGATGACCTGCGGCGAGTCCATGATCACATCACCCATTGCCGGTGCGGATCCGACCGCGACGGCCAGGATCGGTACGGCCAGCGGCAATATCGGCCGCCACCATCGTGAACGCGACGACTTCACTTGATCCTCCTCGAATGCGACGCTGCATCGACCAAACCCACCGGCCCGAAATGACACCGGCCACATGTGAAATGCCAACGATGTCGAATAAGAAGGTTTCCGAGCCCAATTCGCCGCGGACGATACCCAATGAACGGCGAATCTCTCGCTACCGAACGACACACGCCGATCAAAGTCGCCGACACGCCGCGACTCGCCGTACAAAGGCATTCCCGCGCCACGCCGATAGCACGCAGCCGTACGCCATCTACCAGTGTTTCTGTTACACAGATTCCATGCACGCGAGAAATCTGACGCTCGCCCACTCCGCCTTCGCCCACGCCGGATGTGCGAGGAAACCTATTGAACCGCTATTCAATAGCTATGTCCGATATGCCCGATATGGCACGGCGGGTTCGGCGTCGTGCCACAGTCGCTGAAACCTTCTGGCACCCAGTCGGTTCGACGGGCCGCGACCGGAAAATTACCGGCCTAGAGCGACTTTCACGCTTGCAAGATCTTGTTAAGGCCCCGCCAAGCCCCACTATGCATTGTTTGTCTCAACACCGGAACCCACCGGCACCACCCGGAACCCGAAAGAGACATGACGATGATCGCGAAGCTGACCGCTGGAATCACCCTCACGGCCGCGACCGCCGCCCTGACACTCGGTGCCACCGGCACCGCCGCCGCCGCCACCTACGGCACCCCCGGCAATGCCGTGGTTGCCTCGGCCACCTGCACCCACAAGAACAACAGCACCATCGAGATCACGATGGACGCCCCGAAGATCTTCGCCCAGGCGGGCTACCAGCCCGGCGAGCACCAGCAGGTCCGCTACCGCACGGTCGTATACGACGCGGTGCAGTCCACCATCGCCGCGGTCACGGAGTTCTCCTCGGGCAAGGCCACCGCCACCGACTCGGCCGATGTCGATGACACCAAGGTCAAGGTGGTCCGCTCCGATCCGAACGGTTACCGCGTGATCCAGCAGATCGAATGGCTCTCACCGGATCAGGAGAATCCGGTCGCCGCCATCGACCTCGATGCCACCGCCTACCGGATCAAGGACGGCCGGACACTGCTCGGCACGTTCGCGACCTGCAAATAAGCCACCACCCGGGGGTGGAAACGCCGGGGCACGACCCGTCCACGAGGGGTGTCGGGTCGTGCCCGGGCAAACCGCAAGGCCGGAAGGTTCCTGCCGTGAAGGGGGCGGCAGGCCATCCACCACCGCAGCCCTGCCGGGCCCGTCCACGAGGGGTGCCGGGCTCGGCGGGCGCGGTGCGAGATTCCGTCGGACTCGCGTACGGGAGGACCGGGCCCGACGGATAGGGGGATGCCACCGAACTCGTCCACGGGGAGTGCCCGGGGTCGGTGGCCAATGGGGGAGACCGCCGAACCCTGAGCATGGGGAGTGCGTCCGGTTCGGCGGTCAGGGGGTGGGAGCCCGCCGGACTCGTCGTCGAGGGGTGTCGAGATCGGCGGACGCGGGGTATCGAGCCCGCCGGACCTGTTTGCAGGTTCGGCGGGCTCTCGCGTATCACGATCCGGTCGCCGAGCGATCTGCCAGTAGATAGTGTGTTCGCCCGCGCGTACCTCGGGGCATCATGGAGATAAGTGCGGCAAGGAGATTGGCAGCGACATGGAAACCGTGATCGTCTTCGTACTGGCTACGTTGATCTACTGGTGGGGATTGTTGTAGCGAGCCGGAACGGATGCCACCGAGAGGAGCGCGTCCGCGATCTGCTGGCAGAAAGCGTCGGCGTCTTCGTTGCCGTGAGTGAGGGCGCGGATAAGGGTTGCGCCGCGCAGGAATTCGAAAACGGCGTCGACATCACAGCCGGGTGCGGCCTGCCCGTGCGCCGCCGCACCGATCAGCATTTCCCGCAGGGCCTGCCGGGTGGGCTGTTCACCGCGGTCGAGCAGACGGCGGTAGCTCTCCCGATCATCGTGGTAGGCGGCGAGTAGGCCCGGAATAGCCGCGCGGGCCGCCGGCTGCGCGGCGGCGGAGAGAAACAGCCGGGTCCACGCGAGTAGATCCGCGCGCAGATCACCGGTGGGGGCCGGGTGATTGCCGGTGTCGAGCGCGAAGACCGCATCCTCGATCAGCGCCCGTTTGCTGGGCCAGCGCCGGTAGATCGACGTCGTGACCACCCCGGCCCGCCGTGCCACGGCCGCAATGGTGGTGGCCTCGTAACCCTCGCTGACCAGTAGTTCCTGCGCAGCGGTCAGGACCTGGGCATCCAACTGCGGGTCACGGGGGCGGCCCGGGCCGGTACGGATCCCCTCGGGAGCGGTCACATGAGCCCTTCCGTCGCGTCGCGAGATTTTCCGAATCAGGGTATCCCCGAACCGTGTTTGAAATACGCTACGCCTCGTATTCTAATTTGAGGCTAACCGCCGAGCTCCACGAGAGGTACCAGCGATGCTGACACCCCAGGACGAACTCCTCTGCCATCAGCTCCCCACCACCTTCGATCATGTGCAACAGAGCGATCTGCGCTGGACCGAGCGAATCGTCCTGTACGGCTTCGATACCACCGGGACCGTCAGCATCATGACCGGTTTGGCGCGTTACCCCAATCGCAATGTCATGGATGCCTATGCCATGGTCACGGTCCGGGGCAGGGCGCACGTGGTGCGCCTGTCCCGCGAAATCTCCGGCCAGTACGACGGTTTGGGCTCCTGGCAGGTGGGCCCCTACCGCTACGAGGTGATCGAACCGCTGCGCAAGGTGCGCGCCACCCTCGACGACAATGAGCACGGGGTACGTCTAGAGCTCGACTTCGAGGCCGAATTCCCCGCCTATGAACAGGAACCCGCGTTCTTCCGCAGCCGGGGCCGGGTCAAGGAGGACGCCCGGCGCTACTACCAGAACGGCCGCATCTCGGGCTGGGTGGAGGTCGACGGCGAGCGCATCGATATCGACCCGGACACCTGGTGGTTCGGTCGCGACCACTCCTGGGGCACCCGGCACGGCGGTGGTGGCGGCAGTCTGTCCGAAGGCGACGGCCTGCAGCCCTCCGAAATCCCGGACGGGGTCCTGTATTTCATGGGGATCTTCCAATTCGAGGGCGAGCTGGTGCATTTCGCGCAGCGGGAGACCGCCGATGGACAGCGGTGGCATTTCGAGGGCACGGTGCTCCCGGGTATCGACTCCGGCTCCGCACCGGTGCCGATCGTGGCGGTGGAGCACGATCTCCAGTTCCGCGACGACTTCCGAATCGTGAGCGGCGGATCCTTCCACACCGTCGGGGCCGATGGCGCGAAGCGTGACTTCTCCATTATCCCGATCAGCGACTTCTGGCCCGGGCTGGCCGGATACGACATGTACCGGGGCTACGCCTCCGGCCTGTGGAAGGGCCCGCGGTACAGCGACGGGTTCACCGTCGATCTGTCCGATACCGCGGAACTGCGCCAGGTGAGCATGCTGAGCGAAACCTTCTGCCGCGTCGAACACGACGGAAAGGTTGGGTACGGCCTGGTCGAGATGGTGTTCATGGGCCGCAATGAGCGCTACGGATACGAGGGGTTCTGAGCCGTGGTCAACTTCCGACTACCCCCTGAGCAGATTCCGGGCGTATTGGAACCGATACTGCGCCAGCGGCTTCCATCTGCCGATAGCGCTCGTATTCGGAACTGGTCGCCCAGCCCGCGCGGATTCGCCACCGAGACATTCCTGTTCGAGGCCGCCGACGAGTCCAGCACCCTGCCCCTGGTATTCCGGCGACCCCCGGATATGTCTTTGTTTCCGGATTACGACCTGTTGCGGCAGGTGCTGGTTATGCAACGCCTTGCCGATACCAGCCTTCCGGTCCCGACCGTGCGATGGCTGGACCGTTCGGAGGGGGCGTTGGGCACACCGTATTTCGTCATGGACCGCCTCGCGGGGGAAGCGCCCAGCGACTACCCGTCGTATCACGTGGCGGGCAACTACTACGCCGCGAGCCCACAGCACCGCGCCCGCATGTGGTGGGGCTGTGTGGATACCATCGCCGCTGTCCACCGGGTCGACTGGCGGGCACTGGGACTGGAGTTCCTGACCATGCCCGACTGCGGCACCCGCCCGGGGGAACAGATCGTGAATTACCTCGACGCGGCACTGACCTGGGCGGCGGGTGAACAACCTCCCACCTACCGCCGCGCCATCGAATGGTTGCGGGCCAACAGCTACGACCCCGAGCACGTCACCCTGCTGTGGGGTGACGCCCGCATGTCGAACATCCTCTACAGCAAGGACTTCGAAGTCGCGGGCGTCCTCGACTGGGAAATCGCCTATATCGGCGACCACGAGGCCGACCTGGCC
The DNA here is from genome assembly GCF_001613345.1 of Nocardia uniformis NBRC 13702. Lineage (GTDB taxonomy): Bacteria > Actinomycetota > Actinomycetes > Mycobacteriales > Mycobacteriaceae > Nocardia > Nocardia uniformis. The sequence goes on from NZ_BDCE01000009.1 coordinate 36,313, forward strand.
TGGATGCTCTTCCTGGATTGGGCCAGTAGCGAATTCGAGGGCCACCCGCCACTGCCGGGCACTCCCACCCGCGCGGAAACCATCGCCTACTACGAGGCCCGCACCGGTATGACGGTGCGCAACCTCCGGTTCAACGAGGTCCTCGCGGCCGTCCTGCTGTCGGTCCCGCTACTGCGCATGACCAGTCGCGTCCAGCTGCCCCCGGATATGAATATCACCGGCTTCTGCACGACGCGCATCGAGCAGTTGATTTCCTGACAGCTTCGGCCACAGGGCGAGCGCGATCATCAGCCCGAACGCCGAACTCGAAAGTGCGACGTCGGCGCGCGGTCCGTCACCACGGCATGTTCGCGTTTCGTCATACCGGCATGCCCGCGCCCCCGTCATCCC
>NZ_BDCE01000010.1 GCF_001613345.1 Nocardia uniformis NBRC 13702
CACGCCGGAATGACGGAGGTTCAATCAGTTACCGTGCAACGCCTCCGCCAGTTCCGCGATCGCCGCATCACTGACCGGGTACCCCGGGAAGTAGCAGCACATACGGGATACATGGCCGCCGAATCGATCTCGGATCTGTCCCGCGCACTCGGCGGGGGTGCCGCTGACTGCGATGGTATCCACCATGGTGTCGTCGATGAGCCCGGCCATCTCCTGCCAGCGGCCCTGCTTCGAGAGCAGATTGAGCTCCGGTTGCAGATCCGCCCATCCCTCGACCTCGAGGACCGGACGGTAGGCGGGGGTGGAACCGTAGAACGCCAGCAGATTCCGCACCGCCTGGCGCGCCAGCTCGATCTCCTGGTCCGAATTGCCGGTGGCGACAATGGCTTCGGCGATGATCTCGAACGGGCGCTCGGATCCGGCGCGCCCCTTCGCCACCGCCGGTAATGTGCGCTCCCGAAAGTGGCGTGCACTGTTGAACGGCATGACCAGGAGTCCGTCCGCCACCTGTGCGGCCATTTCGGTCATTCGTGGGCCCAATGCCCCGATCAGAACGGGCGGTGTCCCATAGGGATTCGGTCCGGGACTGAACTGCGGCGGCATCAGGGTGTGCTGCCAGAACGGACCCCGATGATCGAGCCGTTCTCCGGTCTGCCAGGAGTGCAGGATCGCCTGGACCGCCAGCACCGTATCGCGCATGCGCTCCACCGGCTGCGACCACGTCGACCCGTAGCGGCGTTCGATATGCGCCTTGATCTGGCTGCCCAGCCCCAGCCGGAATCGCCCACCGGACAGCAGCTGTAGATCGTAGGCCGCGTGTGCGAGGTGAATCGGGCTGCGCGGGAACGCCATTGCCACATTGGTCATGAGCGCGAGATCGGGTTCGCGGCTGGCGAGTGCCAGCGGGAGGAACACATCGTGTGGGCCCTCGAAGGTGAACACGCCATCCACGCCGAGCCGCCGCAGCTCCGCTGCCCGTTCACCCGCCTGGGTGGCGGACCCGTTGAGCCACACATCTATCGGTATCCGCACCGCGATCTCCTAGCCGAGGTTCACTCACCCCTCCCAGGGCCCAGGAGGGGTGGATCAGGCCCTGAGAGGGGTGAGGCGATACCGCCTCCGGCAGGGAAGCACAACGTCAGCGGTATCGGGTTCTGCGAACTACATATCGGCGATGATGAACTCCGCCGCCTTCTCACCGATCATGTAGCTAGGTGCATTGGTATTGCCGCCGGTAATGCTCGGCATGATGGAGGCGTCGGCGACCCGCAGGCCCTCGATACCGATCACCTTCAGCGTCGGATCCACCACCGCGCGCTCATCCACACCCATGCGGCAGGTGCCGACCGGGTGGTAGATGGAGTGAATGCGGTTGGGCAGTTCGCGACGCAGCGCGGTCTCGTCCTGTAGGGCCGGGCCGGGAGCCAGCTCTTCGGTGAGTGAACCGGCAATGCTCTTGTGCGCCATGACTTCCCGAATCATCCGAATGCCCTCGATCAGGAAGTCGGCGTCCCGGGGGTCGGTCAGGTAGCCCGGATCGATCAGCGGCGAGGCGAACGGGTCGGCCGAGGCCAGCCGCAGTTCGCCACGGCTCTTCGGGTAGATGAGGCTCGGGAAGATGGTGTATCCCGGCCGCCGGTCCACCATATGCATCTTGTCCTCGTCCTGGTTCGGGATCGGGTACGACCACGGCAGGGTGTGGATCTGCATATCCGGGTAGTCGCCCTCGGCGAACTTGGTCTTGACGAAGCCGACCGCCTCGAACACCGTGCGACCCATCCAGGAGCTACCCGGATTGCGCATCTCACGCATGATGCCGCGCGCGAAGTAGGTCGGAATGCCGCGGTGCAGGGCCTTCTTGGAGATGTAGGTCATCGGCACGAACAGGTGATCGTGCAGATTCTGGCCGACCGGCAGATCGGCGTGCACGGTAATGCCGTGCTCACGCAGCTGCGCGGCCGGGCCGATACCCGAGAGCATGAGGATCTGCGGTGAGCCGACGACACCGCCGGAGACGATGACCTCCTTGGCGGCGCGGATGACGCGGCGCGCGCCCTTCTTGTCCGCGACCTCGACGCCGATGGCGCGACCGTTCTCGATGACGACCCGGGTGACGTGCGCGTGGGTCACGACGGTCAGGTTGTCATTGGGCCGGTCGGTAATGAATCCGCGAGAAGAGCTGTAGCGAATACCGTTCCGCACGCTCTGCTGGAAGATCGAGATACCTTCCTGCGACGCGCCGTTGTAGTCCTCGATGATCGGTGCGTCCAGGGTTTCGGACGCGGCGGTCATGAATTCGTGGGAGATCGGGGTCAGCTCCTGCTGGCGGGTGACCTCGATGGGGCCGCCGGTGCCGCGCAGTTCGGACGCGCCGTCCTGCCAGTTCTCCAGGCGCTTGTAGGCGGGCAGGACATCGTCGTAGCTCCAGCCCTTATTGCCCTCGGCGGCCCAGGAGTCGTAGTTGGCCTTGTTGCCGCGCACGAAGAGCATGCCGTTGACCGAGCTGGAGCCGCCGAGCACCTTGCCGCGGGTCATCGGGATCTTGCGCTCGTTCGCATGCTTCTGCGGGGTGGAGTACTGCTTCCACACCACACGCTGCTTCAGCTGTGGAACGGTGTGGACCATGGTGATCATGCCGGGGCTGGACACCAGGCGGGTGTTGTCCTTGCGTCCGGCCTCCAGCAGGATCACGCTCGCGCCGCGCTCGGCGAGCCGGCCTGCCACCACAGCACCGGCGCTACCCGCGCCGACTACGACGTAATCGGCTTCGGTTGCGGCGTCCGCGGAGCGCGGAGAAGCGGTCATGTTCGTTACCTCATCCTCGAGTGTGCCTGGAATCACTGTAGAACAAGTTCTAGTTTCGCCACACTCGGGAGGTCTTGTCCAGGTCTGGTGGTCAACTTTCCGCGACAGTTGGGATGAGTCCGGCGAGACTGCTGACCCGGGCCCGGGGTGCATGGTTCAATCGGGTGTAGAACTTGTTCCAATTTCGAATCTTGGTGGCGACAGCCATAGGAGGAACAGTGACTGTTCCGTCGATTCCGGCCGGTTTCGATTTCACCGATCCCGCCCTCTGGGCGGATCGAAGTCCGGTCGCGGAGTTCGCCGCGCTCCGCCGTACCGCGCCGGTCTGGTGGAATGCGCAGACACCCGAACGGGCCGCTCCGTTTCACGACGGCGGCTACTGGGTGATCAGTCGACTCGAAGACATCAAAGAGATTTCCCGGCATCCGGAGGTCTTCTCCTCCAATGCCAAGGGGGCGATCATTCGCATACCCGGCGACAGTACGCCTGAGCAGATGGATCTGACCCGTAATGCGTTGCTGGTCAATATGGATCCACCGAAACACACCAAGATTCGCCGCATCGTCTCCAAGGGATTCACCCCGCGCGCCGTCGAGGGATTGCGTGCCGCGCTCACCGACCGCGCCCGGCGAATTGTGGCCGAGGCCAAGGAATCCGGTGGTGGAGACTTCGTCGAGCAGGTCGCCTGCGAACTGCCGCTACAGGCCATCGCGGAACTGCTCGGGGTGCCGCAGGACGATCGGCACAAGCTGTTCACCTGGACCAATGAAACGCTGAACTACGACGATCCGGAGTACGGCGGCGACTCCAATGCCGCATCCGCCGAGATCCTGGGTTATGCCTGGAATATGGCCGAGCAGCGGCGAGCCTGTCCGGTCGACGATATTGTCAGCGAGCTGGTCAATGCCGACGTGGACGGTGAGGCGCTGGGTTCGGACGAGTTCGGATTCTTCGTCATCCTGCTAGCGGTGGCGGGCAATGAGACCACCCGCAATGCCATTACCCACGGTATGAAGGCCTTCGTCGACAATCCGGAGCAGTGGCAGCTGTACCGCGAACAGCGACCGCGCACCGCGCCCGATGAGATCGTGCGCTGGGCGACGCCGGTGACGGCCTTCCAGCGCACCGCCACGCGCGATACCGAACTCGGTGGGCAGCGGATTCTCGAGGGTCAGCGGGTCGGACTGTTCTACAGTTCCGCCAACTTCGACGAGGAAGCCTTCGACGATCCGTTCCGGTTCGACGTGCTGCGCGACCCCAATCCGCATGTCGGATTCGGTGGTACCGGCACGCATTTCTGTGTCGGTGCGAATCTGGCCCGGCTGGAAATCGACCTCATGTTCAATGCCATTGCCGATGCGATGCCCGATCTCAGCGAGGTGGCCCCGCCGACCCGGCTGCGGTCCGGCTGGATCAATGGGATCAAACACTGGCCGGTCCGCTACGGGTAACTCGATCTACCATCGGTAATCATGACCGAGATTCGCGAGATTCCCCTCCAGACGCTGTCCGCCGAACCCACCACCTTGGCCGACCTGGCCGGGGACAAGGTGGTGCTGCTGGTGAATGTCGCCTCCAAGTGTGGCCTCACCCCGCAGTACGCGGGCCTGGTGGAACTGCAGCAGACCTACGGGCAGCGCGGTTTCACCGTGGTCGGCGCGCCGTGTAACCAGTTCATGGGGCAGGAGCCCGGTACCGCCGAGGAGATCGCGAGCTTCTGCGCGATGAACTACGGCGTGGACTTCCCGCTGCTCGAGAAGATCGAGGTGAATGGGGACGGACGGCACCCGCTGTACGCGGAATTGACCGACGTCGCCGATGCCGAAGGCGCCGCCGGGGATATCCAGTGGAACTTCGAGAAGTTCCTGATCGGCCGTGACGGCAAGGTGCTGGGGCGTTTCCGTCCCCGCACCGCGCCGGGCGATGCGACCGTGACAGGGGCCATCGAAGCCGCGCTCTAGTCACCGCACCGCCGCTATCTGTGCCGCCGCCGGTAGCGCACCGCGCAGGGCTGCTCCAGCTGCACAACCATTTTGGAATGGTCATTGCGGTAGCTGTCCGGCGGCTGGGCGAGTTCGAATTCCCAGTCCCGCAACAAGATCGAGAATATGGCCTTCAGCTGCATGAGTGCGAAGGCCGCGCCGACGCAGCGATGCCGACCCGCGCCGAAGGGAATCCAGGTCCAGCGGTTGGCCAGATCTTGCTGATTCGGATCCAGATAGCGGCCCGGGTCGAAGCGGTCCGGATCCGGAAAATCTTCCGGAATCCGGTTGGAGACAGCGGGAGTCGTGGCCACCAGATCGCCCGGGGCGATGCGGTGTCCGCACACGTCGAATTCATCGCGGGCCACGCGCATGAGAACGATGAGCGGCGGATGCATCCGCAGCGTCTCCTTCAGCACCGCCTCCAACCGCGGAATCCGGCGCAGCGCATGGAAACTCACATCCGCACCATCGGAGTAGAGGGTATCCAGCTCGCGCACAACACTGTGCAGCACTTCGGGATTGCGCAGTAGTTCGATAATCGTCCACGCCGCGGTGCCGGAGGTGGTGTGGTGTCCGGCGAACATCATGGAGATGAAGATGCCGGTGACCTCGCTGGGTGAGAACCGCGGATTGCCGTGCTCGTCGCGCACCGATACCAGCACATCGAGCATATCCCGGTCTTCTTTGCCCACAGTCGGATTCGCCATTCGATCCGCCATGATGTGGCGGACCAGCTTCACCAGCTGGTGGCGTGCCTCATCGCGGCGGCGGAAGCTGTCGATCGGCGCGTAGGGGTCCACATAGCAGTAGGCGTCGGTGCCCTGCTCCAACTCGTGATAGAGCTTCGCGAAGCGCGCGTCGAGCTCATTGCGGAACTTCACGCCGATCAGGCAGGCCGAGGAGGTGTAAATGGTGAGTTCCGCGAAGAATTCGAGCAGATCGATCTCGCCCGCATCACCCCAGCGCGCGAGCATCCGGTCCACCTCGTGGGCAATGGTGCCGGCGTGCTCGCGCATCTGTTCGGCGCGCAGGGCGGAGTTGTGCAGCATCTCCCTACGCCGTTCCGGTGGTGCGTCGAATACCACGCCCGCGCCGAAGATGGGTTTCATGAACGGGTAGGCGGCGGCCTGATCCAGTTCCTCATCGCTCGCCCGGAAGAAGAACTCATTGGCCTGCGCGCCCGACAGCAGGATGACATCGCGTTCGGCGAGCCGAAACGATCCGATATCGCCGCACTCCGCGCGCACCCGGCGCATGAGGGCGATGGGGTCGGTGCGGAATTCCTCGAGATGGCCGTGTTCGTGATGGCCGCCGGAGACCTGTCGTGGTCGCGCCAAGGACATCGGAACCTCCCGCACTACCGGCGTTGGACACCTGTCTGGAAGGTACTACCCGGAGGCGTTCCGCGGCAAGGGATCAGTTCGGCAGTACGAGCCGCGCCGACTTCTCCAGCTGGTCGGCGATCTCGGCGTACGACGCGTAACCCATTCCGGCTCGCACCAGCGCACCGGAGTACAGCGATTCCAGCGTCTCCACGATATCCGGATCGGCATCCGCGCCGAGTGCGTCCAGCAGTCGTTTGCGGATCTCGCTGCCGATCCGCAAGCGCAGATGCGCCACATCGGGATCGGTACCCAGCAGCGCACTGGTCACCGCGCCCGCCAGCGCGGGTTCATCGGCCACCAGCATGGCGGTCTGCCGCAGGACCGCGATCACCCGTACGGTCGGGTCGGTCTCCATGGTCTCCGGGGGTGGGGTGGCGGACAGTCGCCGCCAGAACATCTCCGCTACCAGATGTTCCTTGGAGGAGAAATAGGTATAGGCGGTGGCGGTGCCGACCCCGGCGGCCGCGGCCACCATGCGCACGGTCAGGCCCGCGAAACCCTCGCGCGACAGCACCTCCATGGCCGCCCGGGTCAGCTTGTCGACGGTGTCGGCCTGCTTCTCGGTGAGGCGTCGGCGGGTGGCCTCCATGCTCAGCACCTGACGGGCGGAAAGGGGATCAGACACGTGTCCGGATGCTACTATGGTGCCGCTCTACAGGCAACTCGGCGATGTTCTCCGGACATCAATACGGGTGCCCCGGAAAGGTTTTCGATGACCGGCATTTCAACGACCCGGCCCGGCGCCGAGATTTCCGCTGCCACCGCCGACCTATTCGCAGTGGCCGAACAGGTCACCGGATTCATGCCGCCGGAGGAGGGCCGCGCGCTCTACGACGCCGCGCGCACCCATGCCGGTGATGGCGTAATCCTCGAAATCGGTACCTACTGCGGTAAGTCCGCCATCTATCTGGGTGCGGCCGCCCGCGAGACCGGCGCGACCGTCTTCACCGTCGATCACCACTCCGGTTCGGAGGAACACCAGCCCGGCTGGGAGTACCACGACACCTCGCTGGTCGATCCGGAAACCGGCGTCTTCGACACCGTAACCGCCTTCCGCCGCACCATGGTTCGCGCCGGACTCACCGATACCGTTGTCGGCATCATCGGCTCCTCCACCGCCGCCGCCAGCGTTTGGCGCACACCACTGCGCATGCTGTTCGTCGATGGCGGCCACACCGAGGAAGCGGCGCAACGGGACTACGACAATTGGGCGCACTGGGTGGCGGGCGGTGGTCTGCTGGCCATACACGACGTCTTCCCCGACCCGGCCGACGGTGGACAGGCGCCGCACAATATCTACCGGCGGGCACTGGACTCCGGGAAGTTCCGGGAGCTGTCGGTGACGGGCTCGCTGCGCATTCTGCAACGCACCGCGGCCTGCAACTAATCGCCTGGTCAAAGTTCTGCGCGTAACGCCTCTCGTCATTCCGGCATGCTTTTGGCCGGAATCCACGCTCGAACAGGACACCGCGCAGTGTGGATCCCGGCCAAAAGCATGCCGGGATGACGGGGCGGTTCGATCACGAAACATGCGGTATTTTCGGCTACCCCTTGGCTCGGCCTGGCCCACGTGAAGGCGTCGGTGCGCGTGCGTAGTCTCGAGACGTGGAGATTCATCCGCCCACGACCGCGTACAGCGAGCGCCCCTCGACGGTGATCGCGGGGGCGGTGGTGTGGACGCGGACGGTGCTGTCCGCCAATGAACTGCCGGTGCTGCCCGACGGGTGTATGGATCTGCTGTGGATGGACGGCCGCTTGCGGGTGGCCGGGCCGGACAGCCGCGCCGCGAGTGGTCCGTCGCGGATCGGTACGCGGGTCCACGGCATGCGCTTCTTTCCGGGTACCGCCCCCGCGTTGCTCGGTGTCCCCGGCCGCGAATTGCGGGATACCAGGGTCGAACTCGACGAGCTGTGGCCCGCGGCGCTGGCGCGCCGGTCCGTCGACACCGTCGCGGCGGCCGCGGACCCCCTGATCGGTTTGGAAGCAGTGGCATTCGAGCGAGCCGCGGCCACCGAGCCCCCCGATCCGGTACTGCCGTGGATCGTGACTCGGCTGGGAGCGGGGGATTCGGTGGCGGAGATCGCGGATGCGGCCGGGTTCAGCGAGCGGCAGCTGCGTCGAATGTCATTGTCGGCCTTCGGTTATGGCCCGAAGACCCTCGGGCGAATTCTGCGTTTGCAACGGGCCCTGGCGCTGATCCGGGCGGGCAAATCGTTCGCGGAAACGGCGGCCCACGCCGGATACGCCGATCAGCCGCATCTCGCGCGCGATGTGCGCGAGTTCGCCGGAATGCCGCTGCGCCAGCTGCTTTCGGTTCAGGAGTGCAACGCCGCGTAGAGGCTGGTCCCATTGCCGTCGGGGTCGTTCACCACCGCGTACCGCTGCCCCCACTCGGCATCGAAGGGCTTCAATTCCCCGTGCCGGCCGGCCGCCACCAGCTCTTCGTACACGGCGTCCACTTCGGCGGGGGAGTCGCACCGGAAAGCCAGCCCGATCCGCCCGTCGCTTCCGGGTCGTTGCCAATTCGACTGGAACGAGGCCATGACCTCTTCGGTATCGAGGGCCAGCCGGAATCCACCCGGCAGTTCGGCTTCCACATGCCCCGCACCGGCCACCGGGCCGAATTCGAGGCCCAGGCGACGGTAGAAGGCGAGGGAGGCTTCCAGGTCGGAGACAATCAGTCCGATTACATCGAGTCGAGGTGCCATACCTCGAAACTAGCTGGACCGGGCGCGCCGGTCTTGAAGAAATCGGACAGGCGCCGGGTGTGATCCCTAGGGCTGCCAGGTGATCTTGCCGCCCTGGAAGTCCTGGGCCTTACCGCCCTCGTAGTCGTACTCGTCGCCCTTGGGGAGGCCGTAGCGGCCGGTTTCGCCGCCCGCCGCGACCCACTGGTCGCGGATCGCGCCCCAGATCACATTCGAGCCGGTGCTCTTCGACCAGTAGATGGCGCCACCCTCGAAGAGGTTGAAGCGGCCGTCGCCCTGACTGGTTGAGCCCTCGTCGGTAATGGGGAAGCCGAGCGGGCTGTTCTCCCAGCCGACCGGGGCCCACTTATCGCGAATAACGCCGCCGATCTGGTGGGCGGCGGTGCCGACCGACCAGTAGATGGAGCCGTGCTGGAAGTGACTGTAGCGGCCGGGCTTGCCCGGGGTGGAGCTCTCACCGGTGACCGGGTAGCCGAGTCCACCGTTCTCCGCGCCCAGGGCCCGCCACTTGTCGCGAATGAATCCGGTGACCGGGTGTGCGCCGTCCACCGCATTCCAGTAGATCGACGCATTGCGCTCGAACTCCTGGAACCTGCCGCCCTTCGCCGCATCCAGTTCGGGACCGGTCGGATCGCCGAACACCCCGGGTCCACCCGCGGCGTCGTATTCGACCTCGATGGCCCCGCCGACCTCGAACGCCCCGATCGGACGGGCGGCAGCGGGATTCATACCGGTGCCGACCAGGACTCCCGCCGCCGCGACAGCCAGCGCGACCGCGCCCCGGCGACGCAGGGACGAATTGTTCTTGCGAAGCGGACTCAACGGCTTACCTCGGATTCCGGTTGGACACGTACCGCCGCCATCCTCCAAGGCGGGAGCCGGGTCGGCAAGATGGAAACTCGGCCGCCACGACCACAAGCGCCGAATGTCCCGCGCCGCCAGTCCCGACCGCAAACTATGATCTCGGTCACTATGGTCCGGTGTCCCGGCAATCCAGTGCGGCATCGGTCGAATCTCATTGCTGAGGTTGGCATCGCGATGCCGCCTGTCGGCCTACGTCATTCCGGCACGCTTTTGGCCGGAATCCACACCGCTGAGGAGAGGATCCCGGCCACAGCGTGCCGGGATCACGGGGCTGTGCCGACAACGCGCCTCCATGTTCAGTACTGCCCATGGCCGAGCGCGTGACGGCGAGCTGGCCGGCGAACCGCCACGAATGTTGTTGTGCAGCGAAGCGATGCTATGGCTGCGAGACCCGGCGAATCGCCGCGCACATTGGCTGTGCGGCCAGGCGAAGTGCCACGTGCTTATGGGGTTCGGGGGCGAAGCCCCTGAGAGTTCCCGAGAGTGGGGTCTTTCAGGGGCGGGTGTCCACGCAGTCGCAGGTGAGGTGACCGGTGACCGTGGGTGCGGGGAGCAGGTCGCGGAAGATGCCGTTGGCCGCGGTGGTGCGCGACAGGGCGTCGGCGGCCAGGATCATGGCGGCTCCGGTCCAGGTGGTGCGTTCTTCGGGCCAGCGTTTGCCGTCGGCGAAGACCAGGCCGGTCCAGTAGGAGCCATCGGTTTCGCGCAGGTGCTGCATATTGGCGAACAGCCTCATGGCGCGGTCACGGTCGCCCAGGGCGTCGAGGGCCAGGACGAGTTCGCAGGTTTCCGCGCCGGTGACCCAGGGCTGGTCGGAAACGCAGCGGATGCCGAGGTCGTCGACCACGAAATCATCCCAGCGGGAATGGATTCTGCCGTGGCCCGCGCGGTCGCGCACCGCTCCGCCGAGGATGGGGTAGTACCAGTCCATGGAGTAGCGGTTCTTGTCCAGAAACGCTTCCGGATGTTCGCGCAGGGCATGGCCCAGGCGCAGCGCCGCGACCTCCCATTCGGGCTGGGGATCACCCACATGATCGGCGAGCACCAGCGCGCAGCGCAGGCTGTGGAAGATGCTGGAACAGCCGGTGAGCAGGGCCGCACCCGAGCTACCGGTGGGTCCCAGAGACCAGTGGATTTCGCCGTAGCGACCCTGTTGCAGGGCGAGTACGAAATCGATGGCGCGACGCACCGTCGGCCACATATCGATGGCGAACGCGGAATCGTCTGTGCTGGTGAGGAAATGCAGCACACCGGTGGCGATGTAGGCGCAGAAATTGGTGTCCGCGTCGGCGTTCTCCACTTCGCCCCGGCGAAACTGCATGGGCCAGGAGCCATCCGGGCGCTGGGTGGCGGCCGACCAGGCGTAGGCGGCCCGGGCCTGGTCGCGGAGCCCGGCGACGGTGAGCGCCATGGCGTTTTCGATATGGTCCCAGGGGTCGGTGTGTCCGCCGGTGAACCAGGGGAGGGCACCGTCGGATTCCTGGGTGGCGGCAATGGATTCGGCGGTGCGCAGGCAGTCCGCACCGGTGAGCACCCCGGCGACCGCCGGTAGGTCAGTTACCGCCAAGGCGCACCACCGGTTTCGCGAAGTACAGGGCCACGCTCTTTCCGATGAGCGGGTCGAGCAACCGTTCGGTGACGCGGGTGAGCGGCGGTGCGGACATCATGTCCCACACCAGAAGTCGGTGATACGCCGAGACCAGCGGATTCTTCTCCGCGGTGACACCGACCGCGCATTTCAACCACCAGTACGGTGCGTGCAGGGCGTGCGCGTGCTCGGTCCGGATATGGCGCACCCCGCGCGCGGTGATCTTGTCGCGCAATTCGTCGGCGCGATAGATGCGGATATGCCCGCCCTCATTGGCGTGGTATTCGTCCGACAGCGCCCAGCAGATGCGTTCGGGCAGCCAGCGCGGCACCGTAACCGCCAGTACCCCACCGGGTTTCAGCACCCGCGCCAATTCATTGATGGCCTGACCATCGCGCGGAATATGCTCGAGAATCTCCGAGGCGATCACCACATCGAACGCGCCATCGCCGTAGGGCAGGTCGAGGGCATCGCCGCGCACCGTCTCCGCCTTGGCGTAGTCGGGAGCCTCTCCGACCTCGGCCATGGCCTCGAACAGGGTCTGCACATCGGCGAGATCCCCGGCATTCTGGTCGAAGGCCACGATATCCGCGCCGCGCCGATACGCCTCGAACGAATGCCGCCCGGCCCCGCAGCCCACATCGATGACCTTGGTGCCGGGACCGATACCCAGCCGGTCGAAGTCGACGGTCAGCATGTGTGCGCCTCCTGGCGGGTATGTGCCGCGCCGACGGGCGCGATGGCGGGGCGGGTGAAGTGTCGGGAAATGGCCTGTTCGTAGACCGAAACCGTCTGCGCGGCCACAGCTTCCCAGCTGAAGATGTCGAGTGCCCGGCGGCGTCCGGCCGCGCCCAGCTGCCGGCGGCGTTCGGGGGAGTCGAGCAGTCTGCCCAGCACCCGGGTCAGTTCGTCCACATTTCCGGGCTCGATCAGTTCGGCGCAGTCGCCCACCACCTCCGGCAGGGCCCCGGCGCGACTGGCGACCAGCGGTGTCCCGCTGGCCATGGCCTCCACGGCGGGTAGCGAGAACCCTTCGTACATCGAGGGAATGCAGGCGATTTCGGCCGAACTGAACAGGCGCGCCAGCTCGTCGTCATCGAGGCCGCTGACGGCGGTGACGATATCGGAGATCCCGAGTTCGGCGATGAGCTTCTCGGTGGGTCCGTTCGGTTCCAGCTTGGCGACCAACCGCAAATCCAGCTCGTGGGTACCACGCAGCCGGGCAACGGCTTTCAAGAGATGAGCGATGCCCTTCAGGGGTTTGTCGGCACTGGCCACGGCCACGATGCGCCCCCGCGCCCGCGGCTGGGCACGGGGCCGGAACAGTTCGGTGTCCACACCCAGCGGCACGGTGCGCAATTGCTGTGGCAGTACGCCGAAGTCCGCGCAGATATCCGCGGCCGATGACGAGGATACGGTGATCAGGTCCGGAATCTGCCGCGCCACCCGCATTTGCATACCCAGAAACCCGTACCACCGGCGCAGGAAGGGTTTTCGCCGCCACCGCGCCGCCGCGAGATCCACCTCCCGGTCCCGGGTGATCGGATGGTGGATGGTCGCGACCAGCGGCAGATGCCGTGCGATATCGAGCAATCCGGAGCCGAGGCACTGATTGTCGTGCACCACATCGAAATCCGCGGCCCGCGTCCGCAGCAACTTCGCCGCCCGCAGGCTGAAGGTGCGTGGTTCCGGGAACCCGGCCGTCCACATGGTTCCCAGTTCCAGCAGATCGATTCCATCGCGAATCTCGCTCGGGCGCGGGGTCCGGAACGGATCAGGCTCCCGGTACAGGTCCAGGCTCGGCACCTCGGTCAACCGCACCCGAGGATCGAGCAGTTCGGGATAGGGCTGACCGGAGAACACCTCCACCTCGTGTCCGAGGTCGGTCAAACCCTGGCTGAGGTACCGGACGTACACGCCCTGCCCGCCACAATGAGTCTTGCTGCGGTAGGACAGCAGGGCAATGCGCACGTCGGTGTGGCCTTTCTCGACAACACGAAAAGCAGTGTGAGGAACGGTGGTTCAGATACTCGACATCAGTTCGCCGAACCGAGTGGCGCCAACTTGGCCGCCAGCCGGTCGAGGTAGGCGAGTACCTCGTCATCGGACTTATCCGGCAGACCGTACAGCGCGTCGGTGACTCCGGCCTCGGCCCACCGGGCCAGCTTCTCCGGATCCGGCTTGCCGTCGAGGGCCACCACCCGCGGTGTGCCCTCGCGCCCGGCATCGCGCCAGCACTTCATCAATAGCGCCGTGGAGGCCGACACATCCGACTCGTACGGCGTGGTGATCCACCCGTCCCCGGACTTGGCGATCCACTTGAAGGTCTTCTCGGTCCCACCGGCACCGATCAGTAGCGGCACATGTGACTGCACCGGTTTCGGCCACGCCCAGCTGGGGCCGAAGGAGACGAACTCACCGGAGTAGCTCGCTTCCTCCTGAGTCCACAGCTCCCGCATGGCCTCCATGTACTCGCGCAGGGCCGTGCGACGCTTATTGCCCGGGATCCCGTGGTCGGCGAGTTCATCGGTATTCCAGCCGAATCCGGCACCGACGGTGACTCGCCCGCCGGACAGATGGTCCAGCGTCGCAATGGTTTTGGCGAGGGTGATGGGGTCGCTCTCGGTGGGTAGCGCCACCGCCGTGGACAGCTCGATAGTGGAGGTCACCGCCGCCGCGGTCGCCAGTGCGACCCACGGGTCGAGGGTTCGGGTATACCGGTCGTCGGGCAGTTCCGCACCACCGGTGAGCGGATGCGCCGCTTTACGTTTCACCGGAATATGGGTGTGCTCGGGCACGAAGAACGATGTGAAGCCGCGTTCCTCCGCGGCCTTCGCGACGGCGGCGGGGGTGATGCCGCGGTCGCTGGTGAACTGGACTATGCCGAATCGCATGCGTGCCAACCTCTCTCAGTTGCCTTTGGCGGCGGCCACGCCCGCACGTCGGCCGTAGAAACTGCCGTCACCGAGGGAGCAGCCGGATGCGTAGCCGCCCGCACAGATGCCGGAGGTGACGCGACCCGCCGCGTACAGCCCCGGAATCGGTTCCCCGTCGACGTGCAGCACCTGCGAATCCAGATCGGTGCGAAGTCCGCCGAGGGTGAATCCGCCGGTGTACCCGCGCAGGTCGTACGCGCCCAGCGGCGCGCTGATCGGTTTCACCCATTCCGGCTTCTTGTGCAGGAATGGGTCTGTGCCCTGCTCGGCATGGTGGTTGTAGAGGTCGATGGTGTGCTGGAGGGTGTGCTCCGGCAGCCCCATCTCGCTCTCGAGTTCGGCCACCGTTTCGGCCACCCAGGTCGGTGCGATACGCAGGAACGACATGGAGGACTGGGTTTCGAACGCCGCCTCCAGCGCGGCCTCGTCGATAATCAGGTAGGCCTGATTGTCCTGGTCCTGCAGGATCGCCTGGCCCATCCGGCCCGGATAGGTGTCCTCGGTAATGAAGCGCTGGCCGCGTCCGTTCACCAGAATGCCGCGCACCACCACCTGCGGGTCCGCGATCAGCGCGACCTCGGTGGCATCCATATGCGCCAGATCTGCGCCCAGGGCCTGGGCGACCCGGATACCGATACCGTCGTGCTCTTCCACCGTGGCGGCGGGACGGCCGAAGATCTTGGGCGCGAACCGCTCGACCATTTCGTGCTGGTAGGCAAAGCTGCCGGTCGCCAACACCACGCCGCGTTCGGCGCGCACGAACACCGGCTTGCCGTACCGCGTGGCGGCCACGCCGACCACCCGGCCGGAATCGTCGACAATGAGCCGCCGCAGCCGGATGTCGTATTCGTGGCGCACACCGAGCTTTTCGGCGGTCTGGGCGAGCGGCTCCATCAGCATGTAGCCGCCGCCCTTCTCACCCAGCTTCTTATCCTTGGTCCAGGCGAGGTGACCGCGTGGTGCGGGATCGGCGATGGCATTGAACGGCGCGGCATTCTCGCCGCCGGAGAACATCAGGCCCTGGTCGGCGGGCGGCTCGTAGCCGGGCTCACCCCAGAACTCCTCCTTGAATGGAACACCCTGGGCGACAAGCCAGTTGAAGTGCTCGACACTGCCCTGGCAGTAGTCGTGAATCTTGTCGGAGTCCACTCCCGGTCCGAGGGCGGCGGTCAGGAACTTCTCCATATTCTCCGGGGTGTCGTCGAACCCGAGCGCCTGCTGCAACGGTGTGCCACCACCGAGATAGATGAATCCGCCCGACATGGCGGCCGCGCCACCCCAACCGCCGGTGCGTTCCAGCACCAGCGTGTCGACACCCGATCGCGCGGCCTCGATGGCGGCGCAGGCACCGGCGACGCCGTAGCCGACGACGACCACATCGGCCGTATGGTCCCAGGTCTCGACCTCACTGGCCCGGAGTGGGCGCACACTTGCGGTTTCGGCCATGAATTTCCTAACTCTCGGTAAGTTCTCGGAGGCTATTGCTTCGCGGCCTTTTTCTCGTGCGCGATGACCTTCCCGACCTTCTGGTCGAGCGTCGTGCCCGCGGGCCAGCCCACGTAGTGGCAGAGGAAGAGCGCGATCTCGCGCAGCTGCTCCTCGTCGAGTTCCTCATTGCGCAGCGCCGCGCCGATCTGGATCTCCGCGATATCGAACAGACCCTGCGCGGTGAGCGCGCCGATGAGCAGTAGCCGCCGGTCACGGATGGAAAGCCCTGGGCGCGACCAGATGTCGGCGAAGAGATGATCGGCGGTCACGGCGAAGTGCTCGCCGGGACCGTCCTGGAACTCCCAGCCGTACACCTCGGACATCTTCTTCAACCCGCGTTCGCGGCGTTCATCCGGCCCGCCCTCCGCCCGGCCGTCGTCCCCCACGGAATCGCTGTGCGATGGTGTGCTCATTTCTGCTCCTTGGAGATATCGCCGGGCCCCACACCGAGCCCGGCACCGAGGCCGTCGAGCGCCTGTTCGGCCAAAGGCAATGGAACACCGAGGCGGCGGCCCAGGTCGAGGGCGAGCGAGAGATCCTTCTCGCCGAGATCTCGGACGTGGGTGAGGATGGGAAACCAGAAATCGTCGGGTTCGACGGGTGCGGTGGTATTACGCAACATGATCGAACCCGCGCCACCGGTGTGGGAGTCGGAGTGCCGCACCACCTTGCCGAGTTCGGTGATATCCAGCTCGGCGGCCTCGGCCAGGCGCTGCGCCTCCGACGCCGCGGTGAAGGCAATGAAGTGCAGCAGATTGCGCGCCAACTTCATTCGGGTACCCGCACCGACCTCACCCGCGTGCACAATCAGCGAGGCCCACAGCTCGAACGGTGATCGCACGGTGGCGAAGGCGCCCTCGGTGCCGCCCACCATGACCGCCAACCCACCCTTCTTGGCGGCGGGAGCCCCACCGCTCACCGGTGCGTCCACGAATTCCACACCGCGCTCGGCACATTCGGCCGCCAAGGCGACGGCCGTCTGATCGGCAATGGTGGAGTGCACCGCGATCACCGTTCCCGGTTTCGCGCTGTGCAGTATTCCGTTCGGACCGGTGACCACCGACCGGACCTGAGCGTCGTCCAGTACCGCCACCGACACCACTCCGCAGCGTTCGGCGACCTCGGCGGCGGTGTCGGCGGTTGTGGCACCGCCGGAGGTGAACGGCTCCAACACCTCCGGTCTCATATCGCACACCACCAGGCCGCCCGGCCACTTCAGCAGCCGCTGCGCCATGGGTGCGCCCATATTGCCCAAACCGATGAAGCCGACCGCGAATTCGGCCGCGTCCAAGGGTCGTTCGCTGCTTTCGGCTGTACCCATCGGTCGCTCGCTCATGACCGGAATACCTGCCCGCCATCGACATTCAGGATTTGCCCGGTAACCCACCGGGCCTCGTCGGACAGTAGATACAGGCAGGCACCCACCAGATCGTCCGGCGTGCCCAGGCGTTTGATCGCCAGTTGCTGCTGCACCATATCGTCGACCATATTGCCGGGCACTACATTTCGGGTGGCCTCGGTATCGATCGGTCCGGGAGCGATGGCATTGATGCGAATCTTGGAGCCGCCCAGCTCATGTGCCAGCTGCTGGGTGAGGCCGTTGATGCCGACCTTCGCCAGCCCGTAGAAGCCGGAGTACGTCCAGGCCGCCGTGGAAGATTGGTTGACGATGGAACCACCGCCACCCTTCGACATGGGCTTCCACACCGCGCGGGTCATATTGAGCGCACCGTCGAGGTTCACGCCCATGAACTTCTTGTAGTAGTCCCACGGCACCGTCAGCAGCAGGTCGAGCTTCATATCGCCGTAGATGGCGGCATTGTTGACCAGGTGGTCGATGCTGCCGAACTCGTTCTTGGTGAATTCCGCGACGGCGGCAGCGGATTCGGGATCGGAGACATCCACCTGACGGAAGACGGCCGTACCGCCGTCGGCGGTGATCAGTTTGGCGACCTCCTCGCCACGGTCGGAGTTCAAGTCCGCGACAACGACCTTCGCTCCCTCGCGGGCGAGCGCCTGTGCGTACGCCGCGCCGATGCCCTGTGCGGCTCCGGTGACGATTGCGGATTTTCCAGTGAAGCGGGCCATGGTGTTGCTCCTCAGCAGCCGGTCGCGATCAGTTTGGTTTCGGTGTATTCCTCGAACCCGGCCACGCCCATCTCCCGGCCGATACCGGACTGCTTGTATCCGCCGAACGGTGCGTCGGCGGAGTACCAGACGCCGCCGTTCACGCTCAGGGTCCCGGTCCGCACGCCCTCCACCACGCGGCGAATGCGCTCGGTATCGGTGCCCCAGACCGAGCCGGACAGGCCGTAGGGGGAGTCGTTGGCAATGCGCACGGCATCGTCGTCACCATCGTGCGGAATGATCACCAGCACCGGGCCGAAGATCTCCTCCTGGGCGACGGTCGCCGAATTCGGCAGACCCGCGATGAGGGTGGGTTCGATGTAGTAGCCGCGTTCAGCGGTCGCGGGACGCCCACCGCCGGTGACAATGGTGCCGCCCTCGGCGCGCGCGAGATCGAGGTAGCGCTGTACGCGGTCGCGTTGACGCTCGGAAATCAGCGGCCCGCAGATGGTTCCGGCATCCGTGGGATTGCCGGGGGTAATGCCGGCGAGGGTGCGGGCCGCGTACTTGACGGCCTGCTCATAGGATTCGCGTGGGACGAGCAGTCGGGTACTGATGGCGCAGCCCTGCCCGGCGTGGACACACACCCCGAACGCCGCATAGCTCACCGCGCCGCGCAGATCCGCGTCATCGAGGACGATGAACGCCGACTTGCCGCCCAGCTCCAGGAATACCTTCTTCAAAGAGGCCGCGGCGGCACTCATTACGGCGCGTCCGGTCTGCGTCGACCCGGTGAACGAGACCATGTCCACCCGCGGGTCCACCACCAGCTGGTTGCCGAGGCCGTGGTCGTCGGAGGTGACGATATTGACCACACCCGCCGGAATATCGGTCTCCTCGGCGATGATTCGGCCCACCACCGCGGCACACCACGGCGTATCCGGTGCGGGCTTGAGTACCACGGTGGTTCCCGCCGCCAGTGCCGGACCGAGTTTGGCGAAATTGATCTGATGCGGGAAGTTCCACGGCGTAATGGCCCCGACCACGCCGATCGGCTCGCGCCGCACTCGACGGCTGCTCTTGATCCCCATCGGCTCGGCTACGCCGAGATCGGTTTCCCACGTGTAGTTTTCGGCCAGATCCGCGAACCAGCCGAGGTCGTCCACCGGCCCCTCCAGGTGCGGGCCGCTGGTCAGCATTCGCGGCGCACCCACCTCGGCGATGGTGATCTCGCGCAGTTCCTCGATATGCCCGCGCAGGCCGTCCCGCAGCTGCCGCAGGCAGCGGGCGCGGAAGGCGTGGTCGCGGGACCAGTCGGTGGTGTCGAACGCGGTGCGCGCGGCGGTGATCGCCGCGTCCATATCGGCGCTGTCGGCATTGGCGGCGTGGCCGAGTACTTCCTCGGTGGCCGGGTCGACGGTGGCGAAGACGCCCGCGCCGCCCGGAACCAACTTTCCGCCGATCAGCAGGTGCGAAGCACCGCCTGGGACGAGACCGTTCATCGGTAGCTCCTCTGCTGTCCGGACACGTGTACGGACTATATGTTCGGAATTCCGAGCCGCGCAAGAACCTGTTCCAGTATGGCCAGCTGCCGCCGCGGCGTTCATTTCACCCGAAAACCGCCGATTCATTGTCAGTCTCGGGCCGCTCCAGTACTGTACAGACACATGTCCAGCTATGTGTCTGTCATGGACGGCGAGCGCCCTGTGGTGCCGATGAACGCGTTCTCGATCCCGAGGGGTGCGCAATGACGAGAGCCTCGGTCGAGCCATTGCTCTTCGATCCCTACGACTACGCCGTTCACGAGGATCCCTATCCGCTCTACCAGCGGCTGCGCACCGAAGCGCCGCTGTATCACAACCCCGATCTGGGGTTCTGGGCGTTGTCCAAACATGCCGATGTCTCCGCTGGCTTCCGCGACAATCTCCGGCTCTCCAGCAGTAATGGTGTATCCCTCGATCCCGCCGCGTGGGGACCGCACGCGCACCGCACCATGTCCTTCCTGGCCATGGACGATCCGGAGCATCTGCGGCTGCGCAAGCTGGTCTACCAGGGCTTCACTCCGCGCCGGGTGGCCGAAATGGGCGACCGCATACGGGAAATCACGCTGCACCACCTCGAACCCGCACTCGAACGGGACGGCTTCGATTGGATCGACGATGTCGCGGGCCGGCTCCCGATGGACGTGATTTCCGAACTACTCGGCGTTCCGGAACCCGATCGCGCCGAAATCCGGCGCATGGCAGACCTTCTCGTGCATCGTGAGGAGGGGATGCTCGACATCCCGGTCCCAGCGATGGAAGCCGCTATGCACCTGGCCGGGTACTACTCCGAGATGGTCGCCGACCGTCGCCGCTCCCGCACC
Source organism: Nocardia uniformis NBRC 13702 (assembly GCF_001613345.1). Taxonomy (GTDB): domain Bacteria; phylum Actinomycetota; class Actinomycetes; order Mycobacteriales; family Mycobacteriaceae; genus Nocardia; species Nocardia uniformis. The sequence goes on from NZ_BDCE01000010.1 coordinate 20,192, forward strand.
GACGATCTGACCTCCGCGCTACTGGACGCCGATGCCGACGGCGACCGGCTCACCGATGCCGAGATCATCGGCTTCATGTTCCTCATGGTGGTGGCCGGTAATGAGACCACCACCAAATTGCTCGGCAATGCCCTGTACTGGGCGGGCCGCAATCCGGAGCAATACGCCAAGGTCGTCGCCAATCCGGAACTGGTATCGGACTGGGTGGAGGAGACCCTGCGCTACGACGCCTCCACACAGATCCTGGCCCGCACGGCGGCGGCGGATCTGAACTTCCAAGGCGGCACCATTCCGGAGGGCGCCAAAGTGCTGCTCCTGCTGGGCGCGGCCAATCGCGACGACGCGGTATTCCACCATCCCGATCGGTACGACATCGAACGCACCGATAAGAGTGGCCTCATCAGCTTCGGTCGCGGGGTGCACTTCTGCCTCGGTGCCCATCTGGCGCGCCTGGAAGCCGAGATTGTCCTGGGGGAGTTCGCCGCTCGGGTCCGCGATTACGACGTGGACGAATCCGGGTGCGAGCGCGTGCACTCCATCAATGTGCGCGGTTTCGCCAAATTGCCGGTCAGTGTGGAGGTTCGGTAATGCCACGTTTTCCATCCCATCCGGAGCGTCGCCCGGTACTGATTGCCGGAGCCTCCTCCGGTATCGGCGCGGCCACCGCCGACACCCTGGCCGAACTCGGCTATCCGGTAGCGCTCGGCGCCCGCCGGGTCGACCAGTGCGAGGAGTTCGCCGAGAAGATCCGTGCCAATGGCGGTGCGGCGTTCGCGCATCGGCTCGACGTGACCGACGGGGCCTCCGTCGACGAATTCGTCACCGCCGCCGAGGCATCGCTCGGGCCCATCGAGATTGTCGTCTCCGGCGCCGGCGATCTGGAGTTCGGCCAGGTCCACGCCACCGACCCGGATATCTTCGAACAGCAATTGCGGGTCCATCTCGGCGGCGCGCAGCGACTCGCCCAGCGCATCCTGCCCGGCATGATCGAACGCCGGCGCGGCGACTTCGTGGTCATCGGCTCCGATTGCGCGGACCGCCCGCGCCCCGGTATGGCCGCCTATAACGCCGCCAAACTCGGCGTGGAAGCCCTTGCGCGACAGATGCGTATGGAGTTGGAGGGCACCGGCGTCCGTGCCTCCATCGTGCGGCCCGGCCAAACCCTCACCGGGATGGGGATGAACGCCACGCCCGAGGTGGTCGGCCCGCTGCTGGAGGACTGGGTGAAGTGGGGTTTCGCCCGCCACTCGCACTTCCTGCGCGCGGCCGATCTCGCGGCAGCGGTGGCGGCGGTGGTCGCCACACCGCGCGGTGCGCATCTGGTGCTCGTGGAGGTGCAACCGGAAGCGCCGCTGCGTGATTCGACTGCCACACCATCCACGGATGATCCGGCCCGTCCTGTCGATCCGGGAGGCCGGTAATGCGCCTAGTGGTCGATCTGGACCTATGCCAGGGCCACGCCGTCTGCCAGGACGAGGCCCCCGAACTCTTCGAGGTGCCCAAGAACGGTCAGGTGCGAATTCTGCGCGCCGACCCGGGTACCGATCTGGACGCGGCTCGCTCCGCCGTCCGCTACTGCCCGACACAGGCGCTGTCCCTGGTGGATGACAGCGAATCCGAGAAGGAGCCGTCATGACTTTCCCGCGCGAAGAACTCGATGAGATGGTGCGCCGCTGGGTGGAGGAGAACGAGCGCTGCGAGGCCCTCGGGGACTGGAAGCCCTTGGCGGACTTCTATACCGAGGACGCCACCTACGGCTGGAACTACGGCCCGCAGCAGGAGTTCATGGCCGTCGGGCGCGACGAGATCCGCGATATCGCGCTCGGCCAGGAGATGTTCGGTCTGGAGGGCTGGACGTACCCCTACCAGGAATTTGTCACCGACGAACGCACCGGCAGTGTCATCGGCCTCTGGAAGCAGGTCAACGAGAAGTCCGGACCCGACGGCAAGCCCTACAGTCCTGAGGGTATCGGCGGCAGCTGGTTCCGCTACGCCGGAAACTTCCAATGGTCCTGGCAGCGTGACTTTTTCGACTTCGGCAATGTGACCGCGCTGTTCGTGCGAATGATGTCGGACAACGCCCTGTCGCCGGGTATGCAGAAGCGCATCGAACGGTCCATGTCCGGAGAGCCGCTGCCCGGCTGGTACCGCGTGGGTGAGGGGCCGGTTCCACAGTGGTGAGCTACCTGACCGACGTTGAAGGCGCGAGGTCGGCACTGTCCCCGGGTGGGGCAGGCAACGTCGAGACCCCAACCCGCGTCGAGGCACTGCGATGAGCCGATACGAGAGCCTGTCCCGCGCGGAGTTGGCCGTGCTGGTGCCCGAACTACTGCTGTGCGGGCATCTCATCGACCGGTCCGGAATGGCACACACCATCGGGGCCTTCGGGCGCGAAGGTATGACGGCGGTGGCCATCGAGGAGTGGCAGCTGGCCAGTCCGGTGTACACGCGACGAATGCGCGCGGCGCTCGACATCACCGGCGACGGTGTCGATACCGTCTTCAAGGGCATGCAGTTGGAGATCGGCGCACCACCGCAGTTCATGGACTTCCGCTACACGGTGCACGATCACGATCACGGTGAATTCCACCTCGACCACTGCGGGGCGCTCGCGGATGTCGAGCCGATGGGGGAGGAGTACGTGGTGGCCATGTGCCACCACATCGAGGACCCCACTTTCGATGCCACGGCCCTGGCGACGAATCCGCATATCCAGGTGCGGCCCGTGCACCGGCCGCCGCGGGTTCCGGCGGATCGGCACCCGGTGTGCGCGTGGACCGTGACCATCGATGCGGCGAATACTCCGCCCGAGCCAGCGCGCAATGCCGCTGTGGTCGCGGAATCTCGTGCGGCGCAGCTGCAATTGCCGCCGATCGAGCGCACCGGTCCGGGGCAGCACGACTATTCGGGCCCGCTGCTGAACGATCTGCGGTTCACCGATTTCTCCCGTAACGCGCTGGTGCGGATAGCCGAAGAGGTGTGCCTGCAACAGCATCTGCTCACCCTCGGCTTCCGCTGCGCGCTGGCGGAACACGGTGATGCGGAGACCGGGCTCGATATCGCCCGCAAGCAGTTCACGGGTATTGCCGGACTCACCGCCGAACGCATCCGTACCGCGCTGAACCTCGGTGACGATGCCGCGGCTTTGGCGAAAGTGCTTCGCCTGCACCCGGCTTGGAATCCAATGGAGTATGTGGATATCGAGCTCGGTGTGGAAACCGTCGCGGGTGCGGAGCACGTGGAGTTGCGCCTGCACCTTGATTGCGCCGCCGTGGCCGACGGCGCCTGGCCGGCGCTGCTCGACCCCGACTACCTCGCACCGATCGATGCCATGGCGCGCGGGGTCAATCCGCGCTTCCGCACCACTCTGCGCGCGGCCGACGATCACACGCTGGCCTTCGAAATCGCGCTCGCCCCAGCCCCGTTCCGCGAGGCGTCCGAAGTGGCCATAACCCGGTTCAGCACCGGCGCGGACTTCACCTTCACCGAACGCGGCACACCACTGCCCCTCACCGTTCTGTAGACCAGAAAGCGAAAACCCATGGCGTGCAATTTCGCCGACCTGTTCGAGCACTCCGTCGATGCCATGCCCGATCGGACCGCGATCATTCAGGGCGACCGGCGGCTCACCTTCCATGAACTGGAGCGTCGGGCCAATCGGCTCGCTCATCATCTCGCCACGGCGGGGGCGGGGCCGGGCACCCATATCGGGTTCCTCATGCACAACAGCCTCGAAACCATGGAGACGCTGATCGCGTGCTTCAAGATTCGCGCCGTTCCGATCAATATCAACTATCGGTATCGGGCCGATGAGCTGCGCTACGTCCTCGATAACGCCGACGTGGAAATGGTGGTGCACCACCGCTGCTACGCCCCGCTCTTCGATGAGGTGCGCGCGCAGGTGCGGTCGCTGCGGCACGCCCTCGTAGTCGAGGACGATCAGGGCGGCGCGGGTCTGCCCAGCACCGCCGTTCACTATGAGCAGGCACTCGAAAATGGTTCCAGCGCCCGCGATTTCGGCCCGCGCAGCCCCGATGACCTGTTCATGATGTACACCGGTGGCACCACCGGCCTGCCCAAAGGCGTGATGTGGCGGCAGGAGGATATGTGGCGGGTCCTCGGCGGCGGTATCGACTTCTATACCGGGGAGCCGGTCGCCGACGAGTTCGGGCAGTCCCGCACCGGTGCGGGTGTCGACCAGGCCACCTGGTTCATCCTGCCGCCGCTCATTCACGCCGCCGCCATGATGCCCACCTTCACCGCGCTGTGGTCCGGCAATGCCGTGGTCTTCGAACCGCGCTTCGATCCCGCCCGGGTGTGGCAGGTGGTGGCGCGCGAACGGCCGTCGGTGCTGGTCATTACCGGTGACGCCATGGCCCGCCCGCTCATTGACGCCTACCGGGCCGCACCCACCGACACCTCCGCGCTGTGGGTCATCGCCTCGGGAGCGGCGCTGCTCTCCCAGCCGGTGAAGAACGAGCTGCTCGCCCTGTTCCCGTCGAAAATGGTCTCCGACTCGATCGGCTCCTCCGAAACCGGTTTCGGCGGTATCGGATTCGCGCAGAAGGATGACGATCCCGGCCGCGGGCCGCGCGTCAGTGTCGGACGGGGCGCGCTGGTGGTCGACGACACCGGCCGTGCCGTCGCGCCCGGTGCGGAGGGCTGGGTGGCCAAGACCGGCAATGTGCCCATCGGCTACTACAAGGATCCGGCCAAGACCGACAAACTCTTCCGCACCATCGACGGGGTGCGCATGGTGATCACCGATGACCGCGCCCGCGTCGAGGCGGATGGGTCGGTCACCCTGATCGGCCGCGGGAACATGGTTATCAATACCGGCGGCGAGAAGGTCTTCGCCGAAGAGGTGGAGGCCATTGTCAAGGCGCACGAATCGGTCTACGACGTGGTCGTCATCGGGGTCCCGCACGAGCGGTGGGGACAGCTGGTCGCCGCCGTGGTCTCGACCGCCGACGGTGGCGTCGACTTCCCGGCCCTGGAGCAGCATGTGCGCTCCCACCTGGCCGGATACAAACTTCCACGCCGCATCTGGGTGGCGGAAACGGTCTCCCGCACGCCTAGCGGGAAGCCCGACTACCGCTGGGCCAAGGAGTACGCGACCACCCGCGATCCCGACTACGAAGTCGGATAGGACACGCACCCCGACTCCCGTCATTCCGGCGTGCTTTTGGCCGGAATCCACACCTGTCCACGAGACCTCCCGGTCAATGGGACTCTTGTCCGGAACCCTGTACGAATCAACGAGAACCTGTTCTAATTCTTTCATGGTGGAGGCCCACGCCGTTCTCGGCGAAACAGTCACAATGCCGGTGGAAATCCGCACCGCCGATACCAGCTCCGCACTCTTCCCGGTCGATCCCGCACCCGTGCGGGAGTTGCTCGCCGGGACGGGGCTGGCACCGCTCACCTTTCTGGGGCGCGCGTTCTGCAACCTCGCGTTCGTGCGCTACGTGGACGGCGATCTCGGTCCCTACCACGAGTTCGCCTTCTCGGTCATGGCGCACCAGCCCGGCCGCAAGGGCAGCTCGGGGGCCTACATTCACTGGCTGCCGGTCAATCAGAGCTTCACCTGCGAAGCCGGGCAGTCGATTTGGGGATTCCCCAAACTGATGGCCGATATCGACATCACGCCCACCCGGCGCGGGCATCGCTGTGAGGTGGCCGTCGAGGGCCGAAAGGTCCTGGCCCTCAGCATCTCCGATGGTCTTCCGGCTCCGAGCGGAGCGGGCGGATCATCCATCGACGCCTACACCTATCGCGATGGCGTGCTGCGGCGCACACCCTGGGATATGAACCCGGCGGCCGTGCGCATGCGCCCCGGCGGCGCTCGCCTCGAACTCGGTGACCATCCGATCGCCGATCAGCTGCGGTCGCTGGGACTGCCCAAGACCGCGCTCTTCTCCAGCCGAATCGGCAAACTGCACATGACTTTCGGCGAAGCCACCACGGTCTCGTCGACCCGGGAGATTCAATGACCAAGACAGCACTCGTCACCGGCGCGGCCAGCGGTATGGGCCGCATGGTCGCCCAGCGCCTCGCCGCCGCGGGCTACACCGTCGCCGCCCTCGATCTCAATGGTGACGGCCTGGCCGAGACCGCGCAGCGCTCGCCGAATATGCACACCTACACCTGCGATATCGCCGATACCGATCAGGTGTTCTCGGTTATCGAGAAGGTGCGCGCCGAACACGGCACCCTCGACCATGTGGTGCACGCCGCGGGTATGTGTCACGTGCACGCTTCAGCGCTGGACCACGATGTGGCGCAGATCCGGAAGATGATGGACGTCAACTACTTCGGCACCGTGAATATGTGCCAGGCCGTCATTCCGGCCATGAAGCAGGCCGGGACGGGCACCATCGTGCTGTTCGCCTCGGTGGCGGGTTGGCTGCCATCGCCCGGCATGGCGGGCTACTCGGCCTCCAAATTCGCGGTCATCGGCTTCGTGGACAGCCTGTCCTACGAATTGGCGGGCTCCGGCGTGCGACTGCTCGCCGTCTGCCCGCCCCCGGTGGAAACCCCGTTCCTGACAAAGCTTCGAGCCGAGAATGCGTCCGTCCTCGGCGGCGAGGGTGGGATGACCGCCGAGGGCGTGGTGGACGCGATGGAGAAGGCGCTCACCAAGCCGAAGACCCCGCTGTTCATCTTCCCGGGGCAGGCCAAATCCATGTATCTCATGCGCCGCTTCGTGCCTGGTGTGATGCGTAAGCTGGTCGCCAGCAAGATCAAACCGGTCGATTGACGAGTAGGTGCGACGTGCTCCTCGTCTGTCCCTCGTCATTCCGGCATGACGGAGAGCTGCCGCGATAAAACAGGGCACCGTCAGCCGACGGTGACCTCCTCGCCGAGGAAGCCGCCGGACTGGTGCCGCCACAACTTCGCGTAAACCCCTTCCGCGCGAAGCAGATCCGCGTGGGTACCGTGCTCGACGATGGTGCCGTGGTCGAGCACGATCAGCTGATCCATACTCGCCACCGTGCTGAGCCGGTGCGCCACCACCAGCGCCGTGCGGCCCTCCATGAGCTCCCACAGCGCCTGCTGCACCAGTAGCTCGCCCTCGGAGTCCAGTGCGCTGGTGGCCTCGTCGAGCACCAGAATGGGCGCATCGCGCAGGATGGCGCGAGCCAGTGCGACCCGCTGGCGCTGACCGCCCGAGAGCTTCACGCCGCGCTCACCGACCAGCGTGTCCAGACCCTCCGGAAGACTGTCCGCGAATTCGAGGACATGGGCCGCTTTCGCCGCCCGTCGAATCTCCGCATCGGTGGCGTCCGGGCGGGCGAAACGAAGGTTCTCCCGCAGGGTGCGGTGGAACATGGCGGGGTCCTGTGGCACATATGCCAGCTGGCTGCGCAGATCCGCCTGGCGCAGGCGCGAGATGTCCTGGCCGCCTATTCGAATCGCGCCACCCTGAATATCCGTCATGCGCAACAGCAGCTGGGTGAGGGTGGTCTTACCGCCGCCGGAGCGGCCGACCAGGCCCACCTTCGTCCCCGCGGGCACATACAGTTCCAGGCCGGTGAAGAGCGGCTGCGCGCCCGGATGTGTGAAGCTCACCCCATTGAAGTGGACGCTGGAGTCCTTGGGGCGCAAGGGCTCCGGTTCGGTCGGATCCAGCACCGTGGGCCTGTGCAATAGCAGCTCGGTGAACTGCGCGGCCTCGGTGATCGCACTCTCCAGCCGCCGGTAGATCTGGTTGAACTGGAACATGATTCCGGTGGCATTCCAGAAATATGTGAACGTCACGATGATGACCGAGACCCCGGCCCCTCGGCCCACCAGCCGCAGCGCCAGCAGTAGACCGAATACATTGGTGAGCACGAACAGCGGCGCGACGACGGTATCGATGCGCAAATTCGCGAAATCCCAGGACAGCAGCGTCCTTCGACGCTGTTCCGCCACTCGCTTACGGTGCTCGTCGGCCTCCCGGCGTTCGGCCGCGAAGGCCCGCACGGTCTGCATATTCGCCAGGCTGTCGGCCACGTGGCCCGACACCCTGGCGATGGCGGCCTCGCGGGCGTTGACCAGGGCCTGACGACGACGCACCAGTGGCGTGATGATCAGACCGGTCACCGCGATCATGCCGAGCAGGACGAATACCAGTCGTGGGTCGTAGCGCCACAGAATCACCGAGGCGAACCCCAGGGGTACCAGGGCGGCGCTGACGTCGAAGACCAGCCCGTCGACGAATTGCTCGAAACGCGTCGCGAAACTCAGCGAGCGCTTGGTGAGCGAACCGGCGAAATTGTCATGGAAGAACGCGGCATCCTTGGCCAGTAGTTCGTCCATGGCGGTGACGTACAGATTCTCGATACCGTAGGCGTCGGTCCGGTTCAAGCAGTGAATACCGATGCGCCAGAACAACTCCGATCCCAGCAGTAATCCGGCGAAGGCAAGGACGTACGGGGTAACCGTATCGACGCTGGTATCGCCGGTCGCGACGACGTGCCCGACCAGGCTCGCCACCACCAGCGGAGCCAGGTACAGCTGACAGATATTTCCCAGTGCCGGTGACAGCATGGCGGGCACCGACCACCGGGGACGCCGGGCCAATTCCCGACCGTAGTAGCGAAGAGCGAGCCGGACAGCGGTTGTGCGGGTGGACATTCGCCTCCTCTCGAATCGTGTTCGAGCAGCCCCCTCGTCCCGACAGCGCCTGCGTCGGCGAAGAGCGCTTCGTCATCCCGGAGGGTTCTGTCCGGGATCCACACTCCTTGACGGGAGGTGGATTCCGGCCGAAAGCACGCCGGAATGACGAGGGGGTGAGTCGGCAATAGTGCACCGATCGACGCGGTGGGGCCACTGATTTTCGGCCGGATACCGCAATGGCTCCCACCCCTGCGGGTGAGAGCCATTCTGGTAGGTCGTGAAACCCTCAGTGCCCCTGAGGAATCAGTGTCCCTGAGGAATCAGCGTCCCTGGAAGTTCGGCTTGCGCTTCTCGGCGAAGGCGCGCGGCCCTTCCTTGGCATCGTCGCTGCGGAATACCGGCAGGCCGACCTTGGCGTCGATCTTGAACGCCTCTTCCTCGTGCATACCCTCGGTATCGCGCATGACCTTCAGGATCGCCTGCACCGCCAGCGGGCCATTGTTATTGATCATTTCGGCGATCTCGAGGGCCTTGTCCAGCGCGGAACCGTCCGGGACCACATGCCCGATCAGGCCGAAGCCCAGGGCCTCGGTCGCGGTGATGTGGCGGCCGGTCAGCAGCAGCTCCGCGGCCACGGTGTACGGGATCTGCCGGGGCAGTCGCACCGCCGAGCCGCCCATCGGAAACAGACTCCACTTCGCCTCGGACACACCGAATTTGGCGCTCTCCCCGGCAATGCGAATATCGGTGCCCTGCAGGATCTCGGTACCGCCCGCGATGGCCGGGCCCTCGACGGCGGCAATGAGCGGCTTGCTGAGGCGGTAGCCCTTCAGCAGACCCGGCATGCGGGTCGGGTCGAAGGAGCTGCCCGCCGTCATGCTGTCGCCCGGGTTGGATTTGGCCATGTTCTTGAGGTCCGCACCCGCGCAGAACGAGCCACCGGCGCCGGTGAGGATGCAGGAGCGGATTTCCGGATCACTGTCGACCTGCTCCCACGCCGCGGCCATGATGGCCAGCATTTCGCCGGTGAGCGCATTGCGGGACTGCGGGCGATTCATGGTGACGATCAGGGTGGCGCCGCGCTTCTCTACGAGGGCGTGCGGTTCTGGATTGCCGGCGGTGTTGCTACCTGTTGCAGCGGTCGCGGTGGTCATCGTTCGCCCTTCTCTTCCGAGCCAATGCCGAGGATTCTGGGACGAAAGTACCCGGCGGCGTTGTCCTAAACAATAACGTGTTCTAGTTTGGAGTGTGGTGACCGCCGTCACGGGCGGCAAGGCAATGGAGAGGTCCCCATGGACACAATGAGTACGCGCACCGGATCCCGGGCGAAGCTGCCACCACTGATCACGGAGTCCCTGATCAATCGGCTCACCGCTATGGTGACCGCCGGAACGGCGGGCGAACCCCGTGAACCCTACGAGATGATCGAGGTCTACACCGGCGATATCGTCGGCGAACTGCCGCAGTCCTCACCCGAGGATGTGGAGGCCGCGGTCGCTCTCGCGCGCGCGGCTCAGCGGGAATGGGCCAGCTGGCCGCTCGAGAAGCGGTTGGGAGTGTTCGAACGGGCCCACGAACTCATCCTCTCCGAGATCGAGACCCTGGCGACGCTGATTCAGATCGGCTGCGGCAAGGCGCGCCGCATGGCCATCGAAGAAGCCTGCGATACCCCGATGGTGATCGCGCACTACTTGAAGACCGCGAAGAAGGTGCTCAAGTCGCAGCGGCGGATGGGCCCGATGCCGGTGATCACCTCCTCCACCGAGGAGCACCGCCCCAAGGGCGTCGTCGCGGTAATCGCACCGTGGAACTTCCCGTTCGCCATCTCCATGTCCGACTCCACACCCGCGCTGATCGCGGGCAATGGCGTCGTTATGAAGCCGGACAACAAGACCGCGCTGTGCACGCTGTACGGCATCGAACTGCTGCACAAGGCGGGTATGCCGCGCGGACTCGTGCAGGTGGTGTGCGGTGGTGGGCCCGATGTCGGGCCGACGCTGATCGACAGTGTCGACTTCGTCATGTTCACCGGCTCCACCGCTACCGGGCGGGTCATCGGCGAGCAGGCCGGACGCAATCTCATCGGCTGTAGCCTCGAACTCGGCGGCAAGAACCCGATGATCGTGCTGGGCGACACCAATATCGACGAGGCCATCCCCAGTGCCGTCTTCGCCGTCTTCGGCAATACCGGCCAGGCGTGTATGCATATCGAGCGCATCTACGTGCAGGAGAAGATCTACGACGAGTTCCTGCGCCGATTCGTCACCGCCGCGGCGGAATTGGGCGCTACGGCGGGAGCCACCTACGACTTCGGTCCCGAATTCGGCTCACTCGTCTCGGTGGAGCACATGAACCGGGTGGCCGCCCATGTCGAGGAGGCCCGGGAGAAGGGCGCGACCGTCCACACCGGTGGTAAGGCGCGTCCCGATATCGGCCCCGCCTTCTACGAGCCCACCGTCCTGACCGGCGTCACCACCGATATGGAGCACGCCACCAAGGAAACCTTCGGCCCGGTCGTCGCCGTCTACAAATTCCGTGACGAGGCCGAGGCCATCCGCCTCGCCAACGACACCCCCTACGGCCTCAATGCCAGCGTCTGGAGCGGCGACCTCGACCGCGCCTACCGCGTGGCCGAACAGCTGGAGGCGGGCAGCGTCAATATCAACGACGGATTCGTCACCACCTACGCCGCCAAGGGCACCCCCTCCGGCGGCGTCAAACAGTCCGGCGTCGGCAATCGCCACGGTGCGGCCGGTCTGCTCAAGTACACCGACACCATCAATATCGGGGTGCAGAAGAAGCAGGTCCTCGCCATGCGCGCGGGGATGCCGTACGAGAAGCAGCTCAAGAGCACCCTCATCACCCTGCGGCTCATGAAAAAGCTTCGCATGGGCTGAGATTCGCGTCTGGCGACTGGCCCCGGCCTTTCGGCGGGGGCCGTTCTCATTACTGTGCCGAGATCCGGCTGCTGTCGCCGGTGCCGGGGCGCGGGAATTGCTGAGCGCGAGCGCGCGGAATGGCTCACCCCCATCATTCCGGCGTGCTTTTGGCCGGAATCCACCTGTGATCAGTAGTGGATACCAGCCAAAGCACGCCGAGACGACGGGGTGGCAGCGGCATCGCGCGGAGAATCTCGGTAGCGGCCCGGGGCCGGTCGGCGCACGTTCACCCAGCGCGCCGCCCTATCTCGTACGGGCCTGGTCATCGCCTGGGCGGCAGGTACTTCGCGCCGCAGCGCGTTGCGGCTGCTACCGCCACCCGGCGATCTCCACGCCTTTGGCGACATCGACGCGGTAGGACAGCGTGACGGCGCTCGACTTGCCGGGCTCGACGCGCAGCTTCCAGGTGTATTCGCCGAGTTCGGTGGTTTCGGCGGGGTCGGGGGAGGTGCGAATGTCCTTGACGGCGATGGCCTCGTCGCGGGAGACGGGGGCCTGATCGAGGACGGCAATGGTGATATCGGCGGGGCTGTGGTTGGTAATGGTGGTGCGGTATTCGGCTTCGCGGCGACGGCTGCCGGAAAGGGCGGCCTTGCTGGCTGTGCGGCGAACGAGTTTGCGCTCCACGCGGATTCGGTCGTCGACGCCGAGGGCCAGCTCGAGTTCCTCACCGGGAGCCCAGGTTTCGAGCCGAGTGGTACCGACAAACTCGTCGCCGTGGAAGATCGAGGCCTTACCGGCCCGCAGGGTGTGCTCGGAGGTGTTGGAGACCGTGGCGCGCAGATGTGCCTCCTCGGCGAGGACCGGGGCGGTGATGTAGCCCAGCTCGGCGGGGAAATCGAGCAGCGCGAGGGTGGTTCGATGTCCCTTCGCGCCGGACGGTATCGCGACCGGGCGGGTCGTTCGGTAGGTCACCGCTGTCGTGCCCTGCTCGGCCGCTGCCACGTGCGGGGCCATGCGTCGCCTGGGCATCGCCTCCTCGGCGTCGGCGGCGAATGCGGCTCCGGGGGCCGGGGGCGGGCCTCCGTAGCCTGCCGCTCGCATGGCCGAAACCGGGATCGGTTGTACCCGATCGAGGAACCATGGTTCCAGCTCCGGCACGACCACGGACACCGCGGGCCGCGCGGTGGACAGCGCCAGCTCGCATTCCGGCCAATCCTCGCCGGTGTTTTGGGTGACCAGGCCGTACGAGGTCACGGCGACCTCTTTATCGGCCACGCGAATGTCGTATCCCGCTTCCCAACTCGCGCCGCCGACCACATATGAGAGCTCCAGTTCGACCTCGCCGTCCCCGGTCGGCTCGAGTTCGATGATCACACTCGTACTGTCCCGCGCGGGTTGTGCGCCGCTCGCCGCGATCCGGCGGTCCAGTGCGGAGAGTTCATCGGCCAGTCGGGCGAGCCGAGTATGCAAGGCCCGCTTGTCTTTCAACGCGTGGGCCAGCTGTGTTGCGAGGGCGTCGCCGACCTCCGCGACGCGACCGGGTGCGGCGTCACCGCTCGCCAAGGCCTTGGCGAAGCTGCTGCCGCTGCGTTGGGCCAATCCATTGAGGAGATCCACCTTCGCGGTAGCGGCTGCCTCTTCATCGGTGAGCCCATCGCTCTTGGCCTGCAATGCTTCTCGCTGCTCGACCAGCTCACGCAGGCCCGGATCGGCGGGTTCGGCATGGCGCTCTACGCGCACATCGACCCCGACGATCCGAGCCGGTCCGGACCCGGTGACCCGCACCGAATCCGCGGCCAGGGCCACGGGCAGTCCCGCGATGGTGGCGCGCGGTTCATCGGTCAGTGCGTAGCGTGCGCGCCGGGTAACCCTGGCCTGCTGTGGATAAACCGTGACGGCGACGATCGGAGCTGAAACAGTCGGCATATTCCGACGCTAGTCCTTCGTCCCGGCTCAGGCCGCCCGCACTGTGAAACCTGCCGTGCGCACGACGCCCTGGTGCTTGAAGTCCAGGAACAGCCGGTAGGTCCCACGCCCTGGAACAGCCGTATGGAAGGCGACCTCGGGCCCCGGCGCGGTCACACCGTCTCCCGGTTCGCCATTCGGGTGCACGTGCACATAGGCCAGATCCCCGGCCCGCAGTACCACCAGATGCCCGAATGCCGCCAGGTACGGCTCCAAATCCGTAACCGCCACACCATCTTTGCGCACGGTCAGGGTCAGCAGCTGTCCCGCGCCGTCGACAAGGTCGCCATCCAGGGTTACCTCGTATCCGTCGACGACGGCCGTCCGTCCCGCCTCCGGCACCGGCCGCGGCTGATATTCGCCCGCCACCGCGAAATCCGCACCCAGCGTGATGGTCTTCCCCAGCGCCCGCGGCGCGATATCGGTGAACGCGCGATAAGCGCCCGCCTCGGGCAGCGTCAGCCGTACCTCCCAGGTCCCGTCCTCGGCCCGAACCGGATGCACATGCCAGAACCCATCGAGTTCCCGCCGCACCACAATCAGATGCAACTCCCGATCATGCAGCGGCGCGAACTCGGTGACCGCGCCCCCATCCGGCCCCACGATCCGGAACCGGAAATCCACCTCCCCCGCCCGAGCGACGGTTTCGGCCAACTCGAGCGTGTACCCATCCTGCGTGACCTGCAACCCACCCGGAACCCCATGCCCCGCATGGTCCCCATGCCCAGCGTGAGCGTCGTGGCCAGTGTGAGCTAGATCCGCATCGTGCGCCGCATGGCCCGCATGCGCGTGATGCTCGGTGCGAGCCGCGGTCACATGTCCCGCGTGCTGCCTGTGGTGGTTGCCATGCCCCTCGTGAGTGCCGTGGCCCTCGTGGTTGGCGTGCCCTTCGTGAGTGGCGTGCTGAGTGCTCATCGCTGTTCCCTCCGAACCATTCTCGTCATTCTGTCACGACCGACAGTAATACCCCCAGGGGGTATCTGGCAACGAAGAGGAATTGTGGGCTGGATCACTGTGGGTGGGAAGTCGTTGCCCTCGCCCTCGGTGAACTGTGGGTTGACCGGTCGAATCGGGAAGCCCGACAGGAATTCGCCGCGGGGCTACATGCCCGGGCATATCCGGCGATGGAAGACCATGCGGTCTGTGTTTCGTGCCACCGCGCACGATCAGCTCGTGACTGCGGGTACCGCACTGCGAGAGTCATCTACGGTGAATTTTCCGGTGTGGACGACGCGTGCTGCGCGCTGATCGCATTCCGAATAAGCGCTCGCGCCGCATCACAGGTCGTGGATTGGCTCGCCAGGATATCGAAGGCTCGGCCGTACTGAGCGATCTCCCTGGGTTGGGTGATCTTCAACTCGGCGGTGACACCTTCCACGACCACCAAACTCCTGTCGTACATCACGAAGTTCATTGCGGGCGCGGGGCAGTAGGCCGTGGCCGGTACGATCCCGAACGTCACCCGGGGTAGCCCGATCACCGCCATGAGTCGGTCCAACTGTCCGGTCATCACATCGGCATTGGCAACCCCGGTCGACAGTGCTTGTTCACCCATGAGGATGTGGAAGCGTCGATCTCCGCGATAGAGGATCTGCTGTCGCTCAATCCGTTCGGCCACACCGTTATCCAGATCGTCTGGGATGCGATAGAAGTCGATCGCCTGCCTCAGGATCGCCTCCGCGTAGTCAGCGGTTTGCAGCAAACCGGGCACCACATACGGTTGATAAACCCGCATGAGCTTGGTGCGTTCAGCAAGTTTCGCCAGTGAGTGCTGGCCTCGCTTGGTGCCTGAGCTGAGGACTCGTCGCCACTCGACGTAGGCACTGTCGAGATTCCGAACCGTGGCAAGTAGGTCCGGAAGCTGCTCCGATGCGCCCAGGATCTCGCAGTAAGCCCGGATATCCATCTCCGTGGGGGGCCGAGTGCCGTGCTCGAGTTTCGAAACCTTGGACTCGTGCCACCCGGCGAGTTCGGCGAGATTGCGCCCGGACATACCAGCAGCACGACGTAGCTCGCGAAGTCGTTGCCCGAGCGCTTCTCTCGCTTCCTGGAGACTGCCGCTCACTTTTTGATCTGCGAGCGAGCAATAGCTGCGTACTCGGCATAGGGGGTCGCGAGATCCCACAGCCGCTGCTTGACGCCCACGCAGTACTCGACCAATCCGGGATCGGTCGATATCGCGACTCCAGCCGCTTTCGAGTTGCCGTCCACGAGATTGAACGCAACCCGCTCGCCGTCCAGGAGCCACCAATCATCCGGCGGCACAACTCCGGCGAGATGGCGTGGCAGATACCGAATATCCTCACCAGCTGCGGTGTTGTGCGCCGATACGGCCAGACTCCACCTCTGGTAATCCGTGTGGGGAACCGTGACCACACGCACTCGGCTCATCCTCACACCTCGCCCAGTAGCGTCGCGTACCAACGCATCCCAGTTCTCGAACCACGCGTAGTCGTCCGGCTCGTTCGCCAGGAAGCGGCGAAACGGCTCCGACTCGAGTGGCACGGCGTAGTCGTCGCGAACCTCTAGATGGAACGCCTCACTGTGACACTGCCGGAACAGCTCCGACCAGTCGCCTTGCCGCAGCAGCACCGTAGAACGTCCTCTCACACTTGGGTACTTCTATGACCGCTTCATCTTCTGCCAGTTCGAGTTTGCCCAGTGTCTCAGCGTCCGTGATCGGTCGTCCACACACCAAAAAGGTACCTCTGCCCGTGTCCCGAAGAGCGGAGTCGAGAAACGTCCGGGGCTCCAGAAAACCGAGCAGCAGGTGCGGTATTTCCACCGTGTCGGCGCGGTCGGTCACCCAGCCCTGCACCAGGTAGCCCTGCTCTGTCGCATACAAGCTCGGGCAGTCGTTCACCTGCGAGCCACACTTGCCGAGGAATTTCAGGAACATTGCCTGCCCCCTTATTGGATGGTCTGCGCCGGGTTTTCGGCACCTGTCCATCGTTCCGGTGTTGAGTGGATTTCGTTCGATAATGGCCCAATCTGGGCAAGTTTGGTCAAGGATATGGCCCGCGCGCCCTATGGATTTCTAGCGTCGATTCAGGCGTCGGGGCGAGTGCAGTCGGCCCAGCCCCGGACAGCCAGTAACGGCTCAACGGCGAACGGAGATCAGATGGCACTCACCGAATCCGAAGCCAAGGTGCTCGGCGCGCTGGCCGGATCGACACCCGCGCAGGGCCTGACTGTGCGGCAGTTGTGTGAGCGGACCGGGCTGTGCGCCGGGACGATTCGTCATGCGCTGCATCAAATGGCCTACCACGGATTCACGGTCAGCACCCGGCAGAGCCCGGTGCTGTGGCGCGCGGCTGAACCTGGTCTATCCCTCGTCGCCAGCTGCCCGGCACTGCGGGAATTCGTGCCGTCGAAGGCATTGCCATGAGACCGCGACCGACCGCCGTGGGCTACATCTGCCGGGAGGTGTCCGGCGTCCGCCAAGAATGGGACGAATTCCGAATAAGAAGTCTCGCAGCCAGATTCGGCTATGACTACGCCAAAACCATCGTGCTCTCCGGTGGAACCGCTGACCGGATCGTCCAGCTGATCGACAGTGTCCGGCGCGTCGATGCCGAAGCCGTATTCGTGCCCAGCGAAGCACATTTCATCGGTGGCCGTGTCCCGACCGAGCTGGTTCGGATAGCCGACGTGAACACCGTCGACAGTGAGAACACCTTTGCCAGGTGGATCGACACCGACGAGGCCAACGCCGCGACGTGCGGCAACGCAGTCCATCTCAGTGCGAGGACCGAGCTGACGGAGGGAGGTGCACAGTGGATGAGCCTAGGGAACCCGGCCCGCAGGGGCAGGCCCACGACAACTGGAACGTCGCGGCGAACGGCGACGACGACGGAAACGATGACAAGCCGCGCGGAACACGGCGATAGCCGCACGGATTGACTGCGGTACCTGGTGCGGGACGGCATTAGCGGGCCCTGGGCCGACATGCAGGTCGATCACCAACTGTCGACAATCGGCTCGGCCAGCGAGCTCCGGTCATCACGCCCGGCATTCGGCACGGCGACGTCCGGGTCCGACAGGGCATCGGTGCGCTCGGCTTCGTTGGGAACGTGCGAGCTGAGCAGGATTCACGACAGATCGTCGACGACGAAATCGAGCGTCTCAAAGGTTCCGCTGACCGATACCGCTGTGTCTTCGCTGCCTCGGCGGGTGTTCCAGCCGACATCGGTGATCAGGAAACAAAGTAGGACCCTGACCATCTGTAGTGGTCAGGGTCCTACCTATGTGTCTCAACCAACACGTCGGGGTGACAGGATTTGAACCTGCGACCTCTTCGTCCCGAACGAAGCGCGCTACCAAGCTGCGCCACACCCCGTGATGCGAACGTGGAGTAGCTTAGCGTAGGGGGGCGGTTGGCGCTAAATCGGCTGGTCAGGGGGTTTAAATCAGGCGGAAGGTGGGGCTAGTAGTCGTTTGGCGAAGGTGGGGTCTACGGCGCGATCTACGCCGGTGTCGGCGGCGATGGTGAGGACCAGGGTGCTGCTGCCGCCGGCTACGGCGAAGGTGTAGACGGACAGGGATTTGGCGCAGGCGGGGTCGGCGGCGGTGAAGGTGCCGGTGGTTTCCAGGAAGACGCCGTGCAGGGTCTGGTCGGAATTGGTGAGGGGTTCGGCCGCGCCGGACTGGACGCCCGAACCGACGGACCAGCCGATGCGGGCCACCTTCTCACCGATATCCTTGGCCGCCGCGGTCGGATCCGCCTGTTGCGAGACGCTCAGGAACATATTGGTGCGGACCATGCCGGAGCAGTAATTGACGCCCTCCGTTGCCAGACCCGCCACCGGCACCGTCTCGCCGCCTGCGCTGAACTCGCTGGTCGTCTGATCGATGGTCCAATCCTGGGGGATGTCCCAGGCGGCCTCGACATCCGTCGGGACCACCACCTGGTAGCCGGGGATGGTCGGGTTCTGCGAGCGTGGCGCGGTCGTGGTCGGCCGGGTGGTCGTGGGCGATCCGGTGGTGGTGGCCGGGACCGATGTCGTCGGCTGCGTAATGGGTGGCGGGTCGGAATCGCGGTTCACAAGTACGACGACCACCACCGCGACGAGTACGACCACCAGTAGACCGATGCCGCCGAACAGTAAGCCCTTGCGGTTCCCCCCGGGCGGCGGCCCGTATGGCGGCCCCGGAGGCCCGCCGTATGGCGGCCCGGGTGGCCCGGATTGGTACGGATTCGCACCGGGCTGATACGGATGAGGCCCGCTCTGATACGGATTGGGCCCGGGCGGCTGCGGCGTCGGCCCGGACTGATACGCCCCATCTGAATCCGGCGGCTGTGTCGGGTACGGCCCGTATCCGGGCGGTGTGCCCGGTATGCCCTGCGGCCCGTACCCGCCGCGCACCACCGTCGGATCGGCAGGCGGCACGACGGGCTGCTGCGGAGGGCCCTGCGGTGGCTGCCACTGCGACCCCTGTTCGGGAACGCCCTCCCACCACTCCGGATTATGCTGTGTCGCATCGTCATTGCGATCGTCGGATCCGCTGGTCATGAGCGACCCCCTATTCTCGCGGCCTTACGTCGATCATCCGCCTAGATCGGGCGGAGAGTGGCCATAAGCTGCTTGGCGAAATCCTTTGTCACGGCCTTGTCCACACCCGTGTCCGCGGCAATCGTCAGTACGAACGCCCCGCTCTCACCGGGAAAGGCGAAGGCGTAGATCGAATACGTCGACGCGCAACCGGGACTCGGCGCGGGCGCGTTGCCCGTGGTTTCCACGAATACACCCTCCAACTTGCCATTGGAGGTCTCGAACGCTTCGGCCGCACCGGGATTGGAGTCCGTGGAGGTGGTGTAGCCGATCGTGATCATGCGCGTGGTGACATCGGCCGCCGCCCGCTCCGGATCCATCTCATCGGACTGGGTCAGAAACATATTGGTGCGCACATAGTTCGGGCAGTAGGCCAAGCCGTCCTGCGCCACACCCGCCACCGGCAGTGAATCCGAACCGGAACCCAGTGCGGCGGTGGTCTTGTCGACCTGCCAATCCGACGGCACGTCATACGCCGCGCCGTTCTCCGACAGCACCACCACCTGATAGCCGGGGATTACCGCGGCCGGAGTGGTCGGCCGTCCCGTCGTGGTCGGCCGCGATGACGGCCGGGGCGAGGTCGGTGACGCATTCTCGGTGGTGAGCGCGCTCACCATGGAGGGCGTCGTATCGCCGGCGGCCGAATTACTCGAATCCCGGTTCACCAGAACAACTGTCGCGACCGCGCCGACAAGGGCCAGCACCAGCACACCGATGCCCGCGAACAACCAGCCCTTGCGGCCCTTGCCATTCGGTGGCTGCCCGGATGGCGGAGGAGGTTGACCGTAGGGCTGAGCAGGCTGCCCGAACCCCGGCTGACCACCGTATGGCGGTCCGCCGGAGGACTGCCCGTACCCGAATTGCTGTGTCGGTTCATGCCCCGACCCGGACTGATAGGGGGCGGGACCACCCTGTGGCCCGGATGGGTAGGCGCCGGACCAGGTTTGCCCGGGTTGATACTGCGAGGCACCCGGCTGTGGTCCGGACTGATAAGGGTTCGGCCCGGGCGGGTACGGCGCAGCGCCGCCCTGCGGGCCCACCGGCTCGGCCCCCGACCCCGGCCCCGAAGGATAAGACGGCGCCGCCTGCGGCCCCGACGAATACGGTGGGGCCGCGGATTCAGGTCCGTACGGTGTCGTCTGCGGCCCGGACGAGTAGGGGCCGGAACCACCCTGTGGCCCGGATGGGTAAGCGCCGGACCAGGTTTGCCCGGGTTGATACCGCGGAGCACCCGACTGCGGTGCGGGCCGATAGGGATCGGACTCCGGCTGGGACGGCGTAGAACCACCCTGGGGGCCCGGCGGATACGGCCCGCCCGGTGGCCCGGATTGGTAGGCGCCACTCCCGGTCTGCGGCCCGGGCTGGTACGGATACTGCCCCGGCGGCCCGATCGGTTGACCGAACTGCCCACCGGGAAGCTGTGCCGTCGGCTCGGGCGGCGACCACCCCTGCCCCACCCCACCCGGTGCGGGCCTGCCCTGCTCGGTTCCGCGCGGACCGTACGACGTCCCCGGCCGCTCGGGCGGCCCCGCTTCGGACGCGCCCTGCCACCAGTTCCGATCCGGATCGTTGCCCCGGTCGTCCCCACTCGTCACGATCGTCGTCCCCTCGCCTGTCGACTACACCGCGTTGTATATCGCGGTGCGCGGCTATCGCGCGACAGTTGCCGATGCGGTAATTCCGCGATCCGACTCGGCGATCGGCTTTTTCGGCGGTGCGCTGACCAGTGTGAGCAGGGTGGCCTCCGGGCGGCAGCAGAATCGATACGGTGCCCACGGCGACGTACCCAGACCCGCCGACACATGCAGTTGGGTATGCGCGCCCCACCGCGACGCACCCTTCACCCGCGACCGGTCGATACCGCAATTGGTAACCAGCGCACCGTAGAACGGCAGACACAGCTGCCCGCCGTGCGTATGCCCGGCCATCACCAGGTCGTAATTGTCATCGGCGAAGCGATCCAGCACCCGCGGCTCCGGTGAATGCGTGAGACCGATACTCAAGTCGGCCAACGGATTCGGCGCACCCGCCACGGTGTCGTAGCGATCGCGCTTCAGATGCGGATCATCCACGCCCGCGGTCGAGATGCGTACCCCGGCGACCTCGATATCGCGGCGCACATGGGTCAGATCCAGCCAGCCCCGTTCGGTGAACGCGGCCCGCATGTCCTGCCACGGCAGCGGATCGCCGAAGACGCGCTTGTGGTCTTTCTTGAAGTACTTCATCGGGTTCTTCGGTACCGGCGCGAAGTAGTCATTGCTGCCGAAGACGAAAATGCCCGGCCGCGCCAGCAACCCACCCAGCGACTGCACCACCGATGGCACCGCCTTCGGATGCGCGAGGTTGTCGCCGGTATTGACCACCAGGTCCGGTTCCAGCCGATCGAGCTCCCGCACCCAGGCCTGCTTCAACTGCTGCCCGGGCGTCATATGCAGGTCACTGAGGTGCAGTACCCGCAAGGAGGGTTTTCCCGGTTCCAGCACCGGCAGCGTCGCCTCGCGCAGTACGAACGCGTTCCGCTCGATCAACGAGGCGTAACCGATTCCAGCGACTGCGGCCCCCGCGGCTCCCAGAGCGGCGTTTCGCAGGACAGAGGTCGAGATAACGGGCATTCGCCCAGGATAGGCGACCTCAGGGCCAAAACTCGACCCGAATGCGGCGTGTACCACTCCCGGCGTGCTCATGGCTGTCCCGACATCACCGAAAAATAGTGGCGGTGACGAGGGGCGGGAGCGGTACCGTGAGCCGCATGTCGGAACTCAAAGCCCAGCTGCGTACGGATCTCACCGCCGCGATGAAGGCCAAGGACTCACTGCGCCTCAATACGGTGCGCATGCTGCTGGCCGCGATTCAGAACGCCGAGGTCGCGGGTACCGAGGCGCGTGAACTCTCCGACGCCGAGGTCATCAGCGTGCTGTCGAAGGAAGCGAAGAAGCGCAACGAATCCGCCGTCGTCTACGCGCAGAACGGACGCGGGGAACTCGCCGCCACCGAGCGCGCCGAGGAACAGATCATCGAGGAGTACCTGCCGACCCCGCTCACCGAGGCCGAGGTCGCCGATATCGCCGACACCGCCATTGCCGACGTCGCCGAGCAGAACGGGGAACGGCCCGGTATGAAGCAGATGGGCCAGGTCATGAAGATCGCCACCGCCCTGGCCGCCGGTCGCGCCGACGGCTCCCGCATCTCCGCCGCGGTCAAAGCCCGCCTCTGAACCGCACCCCTCGTCATTCCGGCGTGCTGGTGGCCGGAATCCATCGTGAGAGGTCGAGTACCGCGGGCTGTGGGTCCCGTGGAAACACGCCGGAACGCTAGGTGGCGGTTCCCATCGCACCGGGGACTGGGCGCACTGGGGGACCGGCAGCACCCACCTGAACGACAACCGCCCGGAGTGCGACGCACTCCGGGCGGTTCGTATTCAGCCCACCTATCGCGGGATGGGGATCGGGATGGGGATCGGTGGGAGTTGCGGCAGGGTGAACCCCGGCACTTCCGGTAGCCCGGGCGTGGGGGCCGTGGGTTCCGGCGGCGGTACCTGGGTGCCGTCGCTGACATAGATGGTGATCACCGAGCCCGGTATGGCCGAGCCGTCGGGCGAGATACTCATCACGGTGCCCTTGGTCGGCCCGGCCGCCGAGGCCACCGACACCTGGAAGCCCGCCGTGATCAGCGTCGAGGTCGCCTGGGCCTGGGGCATCCCGACCACATCCGGGATCTGCGCGTTGTTCGATCCGCGCACGTACTTGTCGTCCAGCGGCGGCAGCGCGGGCGGTGGGAACCTGTCGAGCACGTTCTTCATCGCGTCCAGCCAGGTGCGTGCTGGTTCGTTACCGCCGAACAGGTCGCCGCTGCCGCAATTGCGCAGCGGGAAGGAGCAGATCTCGCCGGGCGTCGGCGTGTCGCCGTAGATGTAGGCCGAGCCGGCGAACGAATTGGTGAAACCGAGGAAGGCCGAGGAGCGGTGGCTTTCCGTGGTGCCGGTCTTGCCCGACATAGGTGCGTTCCAGCCCACCGCGCGGGCCGCCCCGGCCGCGGTGCCGGTGATGTCGTCCTTGCTCATCGCGTTGGCCAGGGTATTGGCCAGACCCGGCTCCACCACCTGCTCGCACGCCTGCTGAGTGAGCGGCACCGTCTTCCCTTCCCGGTCCACCACCTCGCGGATCGGGGTGGGCGGGCACCACTTGCCGCCGGAGGCGATGGTGGCGGCCACATTCGACAGTTCGAGCGGGTTGATGGCGACCGGGCCGAGGGTGAACGAACCCAGGTTCTGGTCCTTCACCATGTCGGCCAGGCTCTGATTGCTGAACCCGGAGGTGCCCGGCATCGTGTAGGACCGCATACCCAGCCGCACCGCCATATCGACGGTCGGTGCCACGCCCACGGCCTGAATCAGCTTGACGAACGCGGTATTCGGCGAGGTGGCGAGGGCCTCGGTGACCGACATGGGCGACCGGTAGGGCGCGGCGTTCTTCACGCAGTACGTCTCGGCGGGACAGCCCGGGGTGCCACTGTTACCCATGCCCTTGGCGGTGAAGGTCGAGGGCACATCCAGCTGGGCATTGATACCCAACCCCTTCTCCATGGCCGCGGCCGTTGTGAACAGCTTGAATACCGAGCCCGCACCGTCACCGACCATCGAATACGGCTGGGGCTGCACCGTTTCATGCGCCGCCGCGTCCAATCCGTAGGTGCGACTGGACGCCATGGCGAGCACCGGATGCGAGTCCTGGCCCGGTGCCACGATATTCACCACCTGGGCGACGTCCTCGAGATTCGGGTCGGCGTTCTGCACGACCGACGCCTTCACCGAATCCTGCACGGCCGGGTCGAGGGTGGTGCGAATCAGGTAGCCGCCCTTGTCGATCTGGTCGCGGCTGATACCCGAGTTGGCCAGGTACTGCAGTGCGTAGTCGCAGAAGAACCCGCGGTCATTGGCCGCGATACAGCCGCGCGGCAGGCCCTTCGGCTCCGGCAGTACGCCCAGCGGTTCGGACTTGGCCCGCCGGAATTCGTCGGAGCGGCTGGGGATGTTCTGGATCATGGTGTCCAGCACGGTATTGCGCCGCTCCAGCACGCCCTGCGGATTGGTGTAGGGGTTCAGCTTGGAGCTGGACTGCACCATGCCCGCCAGCATGGCCGACTGCACCACGTTCAGATCCTTGGCATCGATGCCGAAGTAGGTCTGCGCGGCGTCCTGGATGCCGTAGGAGGAGTTTCCGAACGGCACCAGGTTCAGGTACCGGACCAGGATTTCATCCTTGGTGAGCTGCTTGTCCAGGGTCAGCGCCATCCGGATCTCCCGGATCTTGCGGGCGGGGGTGGTCTCGGTGGCGGCGCGGCGCTCGGCGTCGGTTTTGGCCACCACCAGCAGCAGGTAGTTCTTCACGTACTGCTGGTCGAGGGTGGAGGCGCCCTGCTGCACCTCCCCGCTGGAGGTGTTGGTCAGGAAGGCACGGAAGGTGCCCTGCCAGTCCACGCCGTGGTGTTCGGAGAAGCGGCGATCCTCGATCGACACGATCGCCAGCTTCATGTCATTGGAGATGCGCTCGCTCGGCACCTCGAACCGGCGCTGTTCATAGAGCCAGGCGAACGGGTTGCCGTCCGCGTCGACCATGGTGGACACCGCGGGGACGGTGCCCTCCACGAGTTCGGCGGAGACATTGTCGACGGCGTCGGCGGCGCGGTTGGACATGTATCCGAATCCACCGGCGAGCGGGAACAGCAGCCCAGCGAGCAACACGGCGGCCAGGACGCAACTGCCGGCCAGTCTCGCGAGCGTTCGTGATATCGGCACGAGCCCTAGCCTAATTGCCCTTCCGGACAGTCGGTGTGTGCGTGTCGTCGGTATCGGTTCGTGACCTCTTCCGTCCGAAAGGTGCCGACTGCCCCGTTTCATGTCTCGATTGCATGGACGGACGTACCAGAAAATCTCGGGACGGTCTTGCGCAGGACGCGCACCATTATCTAGATTGAGAACCCAGTGTGATAGAGCTAACACTCAAAGTGGAATGTGGTGCGGAACGCAGTGGGGTTGGGTAACTGCGCGCTGTACACGCGATTCTGGAGCGCCGTGACCCGGTGTTCGGACTGCAAAGGGGCACACCAAATGCACATGACTACCCCGATTGCTCGATTGGACGTAGAGCAGGCCGAAGCGCGAATCGCCTGGGTTTCCCAGGCCCGATGCAAGGAAGTGGATCCCGACCAGCTTTTCGTGCGTGGCGCGGCGCAGCGGAAAGCGGCGACCATCTGTCGGCACTGCCCGGTACTGATGGAGTGCGGAGCAGACGCACTCGACAACCGGGTCGAGTTCGGCGTGTGGGGCGGTATGACCGAACGGCAACGGCGCGCACTGCTCAAGCAGCATCCCGAGGTGACGTCCTGGGCCGACTTCTTTCTCGTCCAGCGTCAGCAGAAAGTAGCGATGTAGCACCCCTATCGTCGATAAGCAGAACGGACCGAGCCCGCGTATAGCGGGCTCGGTCCGTTTCTGGGCCGAATTCGGTCATATCCATCAAGCAGGACGGATGGGATAAGGCCGACTTATGCTCGACTGCTATTGCTACGCTGCCGGATTCGCGGCGGCCTCGAGTTGGTCGGCCACCGCGCGCAGTGCCTCGAGGTCGGCGACCTCGAACGGCAGTGCCGTCACCGCGGCAATCGGCACCCGTGGATGCGCGCCCGTGAAGCGGTGCAGCAGATGCTGCTCCCGCTTCGCGGTCTCCGCTCGATGCGCGTGGATGCGCAGCACCGCCGCGGTGAGAACGGCCGGGGTGATCTCCTCCGCGACCTCGGTGGCGTCGGCCGGTGCCAGCCGGTCGGCGGCCACCAGCGACTCCTGCTCCGAGAGCGAGCTCAGCACCGGATGGGTGCGGTTGAGCACCAGGCCGGCCAGCGGCATCTTGTCGTGGGACAGCCGGTCGACGAAGAACGATGCCTCCCGCAGCGCGTCGGGCTCCGCCGCCGCCACCACCACGAAGTGGGTGCCGGGCCGCGAGAGCATGGCGTAGGTGCGGTCCGCGCGATCCTGGAAGCCGCCGAACATGGACTCGAGCGATTGCAGGAACAGCGACGCGTCCTTGAGCAACTGGCCGCCGACGACCGTCGATACCCCGCGCAGCGCCAGGCTCATCGCACCCGTCACCAGGCGGCCGACCCCGCGGCCCGGCATCATGATCACGCGAATCATGCGGCCGTTCAGAAAGTTTCCCAGCCGTTTGGGCGCGTCGAGGAAGTCCAGGGCGTTCCGCGACGGCGGTGTGTCTACGACGATGAGATCCCACTCGCGCTTGCCCGCGAGCTGACCCAGCTTCTCCATCGCCATGTATTCCTGCGTCCCACCGAAGGATGAGGCGACCGTTTGATAGATCGGGTTGGCGAAGACCTGCTCCGCCTTCTCCGGGCTGGTGTGCTCGAGCACCATCTCATCGAAGGTGCGGCGCATATTCAGCATCATGGCGTACAGCTCGCCCTTGGCCTCCGGGCCGAGCTCCACCCGCTGCGGAACATTGCCCAGGTCGCTGACCCCCAGCGACTGCGCCAGCCGCCGTGCCGGGTCGATGGTCAGCACCACGACCTTGCGGCCCGCCTCGGCGGCACGCACCGCGATGGCGGCGGCCGTGGTGGTCTTGCCGACACCGCCGGAGCCGCAGCACACCACGATGCGCGAGGACTTATCGGCGATGATCTTCGAAATATCCAGTGGGACAGTGTTGGCCGGAAGACTCATGATCAGCGAACTCCCTGCGCGCTCAGTACTTCGGCCAGCTCGTAGAGCCCGCCCAGGTCCATCCCATCGTCGAGCGATGGCAGGTACATCCGGGAAATATCCACCGCCGCCAGTTCCGTCGAGCTCTCGTCCTGGGCCTGTAGTCGCATCGAATGCTCCACGGCCTCGGTGACCAGGCCCTGGAAGTCGGCCTCCGACAGCGTGATTCCGGACTCGGCGAGTCCGGCGCGCAGCGCGTCGACATCGAGGCCACCCTGGGCGACCTTCGCCCGCACATCGCGCGGAAGGTAGCCCTCACCCGCGCGATTCACGATGACGGTGCCGATATTCAGCTCGTTGGCGGTGAGTTCGGCGATGGCGTCGGCGGTCTCCTGCACCGGCAGCGCCTCCAGCAGTGTCACCAGGTGGATCATGGTCTGCTCGGAATGCAGCAGCTTGGATACGCCCTCGGCCTGCGTGGCGATCGGTCCACCCTTGGCGATCTCCGCCATGGCCTGGGTGACATCCAGGAAGCTGGCGATTCGGCCGGTCGGGGGCGCGTCGATCACGATTTCGTCATAGGCCGGTTTGCCCGCCTTATCGACGCGGACCGCGCACTCCTTGATCTTGCCGGTGAGAATCACATCCCGCAGGCCCGGCGCGATGGTGGTGACGAATTCGATGGCCCCCACCCGATTCATGGCCCGCCCGGCGAAACCCAGGTTGTAGAACATATCCAGGTATTCCAGGAAGGCATGTTCCACATCGAGGGCCAGCGCCATCACCTCACCGCCACCATCGGCGGTGGCGATCCGAGTCTCGGTGGGCGGCAAGGGCGGTAGATCGAAGAGCTGGGCAATGGACTGCCGCCCCTCCACCTCCACCAGCAGCACTCGACGACCACCGGCGGCCAGCGCGAGCGCCAATGCGCCCGCGACCGTCGACTTCCCGGTTCCCCCCTTCCCGGAAACGTAGTGCAGGCGGGCTTTCTCGGCCCGCTGCGGCCAACCTGATTGAACCCCTGGCTCCGCAGATACGGGCACTGCGATCGGTACTCCCACGATCGCGAGCCTATAACTCGTTCCTTATTCCTGCCCAGAGGGAAGTCAGTACTGTCTGGTACACCACTGCCGGAATGGCGGGATTCCCGAAATGGCCAGCGCATAGCGGAGGGCCGGGGGTGCTCCGGCACGGGCCGGGCATCTACGCTCAGCCCATGAGTGAAGTGACCACGTGGGAATACGCGACGGTGCCGCTGCTGACACATGCGACCAAGGCCATTCTGGACCAGTGGGGTTCCGACGGCTGGGAGCTCGTCAGCGTGCTGCCCGGACCGACCGGTGAACAGCATGTGGCCTACCTGAAGCGGCCCAAGAACTGATGGCCGCCAACGGTTCGGCCACCAACTGGGCCGAGAATCTGGAGAAGCTGGGGCTGACCCTCCCCCCGGTCACGCCGCCCGTGGCCGCCTACATTCCCGCCACGCGCAGCGGGAACCACGTCTACACCTCCGGCCAGCTGCCGTTCGTGAACGGTGAACTCAGTGCCGTCGGCAAGGTCGGCGCTGAGGTCAGTGCCGCGGACGGCAAGGAAGCCGCCAAGCTGTGCGCACTCAATGCGCTGGCGGCCGTGCACGACCTGGTCGGTCTCGACAATGTGGTGCGGATCGTGAAGGTCGTCGGATTCGTCGCTTCCGCACCGGGATTCAATGAGCAGCCGCAGGTCATCAATGGCGCCTCGGAGTTCCTGGGCGAGGTGTTCGGCGATGCGGGCGTACACGCGCGCTCCGCCGTCGGCGTCTCCGAGCTGCCGAAGAACACCCCCGTCGAGGTGGAACTCATCGCGGAAGTTCGCTGACCGAAACTGGTTGGCGCACAGTGCAAGCGCGGTGGGTCCTGTGCTGACGTCGTGGAAGGATGGACTCACCGCGCCTCGTGCGTTAGGACGAAAGTATGACCCTCACCCACCCCGCATATGAGCAGCTGCGCGCGGTCACCCCGTCCGCCTCGGTCCTCTTGGCGGACAACCCGAGTCAGATGACCCTGCAGGGTACGAATACCTGGATTCTGCGTGCGCCCGGCAGCTCCGAGTACGTGGTGATCGATCCGGGTCCGAAGGATCGCAAGCACAGCGCGGCCATCGCGCGCGAGACCGGCGGGAAGATCGCGCTCACGCTGATCACCCACCAGCACGCCGACCACACCGGCGGTATCGACCGTCTGGTCGCGCTCACCGGCACCCCCGTGCGTGCCGTGAAATCCGAATTCCTGCGCGGCGACGGTACGGCGCTCGTCGGCGGTGAGGTCATCGAGGCCGCTGGAATCCGCCTCACCGTCCTCGCCACCCCCGGCCATACCGAAGATTCGGTGAGCTTCCTGCTGGACGGCCCGGACGATGCCGCCCTGCTGACCGGTGACACGGTCCTCGGCAGCGGCACCACCGTCCTGGAATCGCGCGACGGCGCGCTCGCCGACTATTTGGCTTCCCTGAATAATCTGATCGCGGTCGCGCCCGGGCGTGTCCTGCTGCCCGCGCACGGCCCGGAGCACCGCGACGCCGAACCGGTGATCCGCTACTACCTCGCACACCGCGAGGAACGTCTCCAACAGGTCCGTGACGCATTGGTGAAGCTGGGGCCCAACGCCAAGGCCCTACAGATCGTGGCGATGGTCTACGCCGATGTCGACAAGCGCCTCTGGCCCGCCGCGCGCAGCTCGGTGCAGGCCCAGCTGGCCTATATCCGTTCGCACGGATAGGGCACTCGGGTCCACAACGGACAATTCGGACAAGCTGTGGACGCACGTAGGGACCGGGGCGTCACCCTGAGGTGGCGACCCGGTCCCTACGAGTCTCTGTTCCCTGGTCTAGCGAGCTCGGCGCGCGAGGCGCTCCGAGTCGGAGATCAGTACGCTCTTGCCTTCCAGTCGCAACCAACCGCGATGCGCGAAGTCGGCCAGGGCCTTGTTCACGGTTTCACGGGAGGCGCCGACCAGCTGGGCGATCTCCTCCTGGGTCAGGTCGTGGGTCACGCGCAGCGCGCCCGCTTCCTGAGTGCCGAAACGCTGTGCGAGCTGCAGCAGCGCCTTGGCCACACGACCCGGAACATCGGTGAAGATGAGGTCGGCCAGGTTGTTGTTGGTACGGCGCAGGCGGCGGGCGAGGACGCGCAGCAACTGCTCCGCGATCTCCGGCCGCTGATCAATCCACGACTTCAGCGCATCGCGATCCATCGTGACCGCGCGGACCTCGGTGACGGTGGTAGCCGTCGAGGTACGCGGACCCGGGTCGAAGATCGACAGTTCACCGAACATGTCCGACGGACCCATGATGGTCAGCAGGTTCTCGCGGCCGTCCGGAGACCGCCGCCCAATCTTCACCTTGCCGGACGTGATGATGAACAACCGATCGCCGGGCTCACCTTCATTGAAGATGACATGCCCACGTGGAAAGTCCACGGGCTGAAGTTGTTTGGCAAGAGCGGCCACCGCGGTGGGCTCTACGCCTTGGAAGATGCCTGCTCTGGCGAGGGCCTCGTCCACGAATGTGCTCCTTATGGGAAATGGCTCTGTCCTGGACCGAAGCGCTTCGGCCGACAGTGCAGTCTACTTTGCAATATGTCCGGGTAGTGATAGACACCACGTGCCGCGCTCATTCTCCGACACGCGGAGCCCGTTTTCACGACACGCACTGCACATACTCGCGACACGCGGAACACTCACGTTAGCCGCTGCTACCGGCCTGGATATATTGCCCCAACTGACTCCAGCGGTCAGCTGGCTTGCGCGACATCCATCGCGTCACTACTAGTACGGCGTCGGCGAGTCCGCGCGGCAGCTGCCGGCAGACCCAACTTGGTCATGTCACTGACCTCTGCGTTCGTCGCTCGATCGAGGTACTGCTGGACCTCTTCGTCGGGTTCGAGGAGCTTGCGGAGCCGATTCTCGACCCTTTCCATCACCAGCGCGAACAGCATCAACGCCACTGGGAAGAGCACCACAGCGAGTCCTTGCATACGCAGCAGTAAACACGGCGAAGGTCTCAGATGGAACACGGCGGGTCCGCAGCCCGGTTGTCGAGCCGGGCTGGTTCCGTAAGGTGGACGGGTGCGTGTCTCTGAGTCCGGCGCGACCGCGAAACGGTCCGCAGCTACCGCCGTGCCCACGGCAGGCGATGCCGCGCAGGCGCAATCATCCACCGATAGCGGAGTGCGGATACGGCCGCTGAAGGCGAACCCGCGCCGCAATGAGACCCGCACCGGCCTGGTCCGGCGGGCCCGGCGGATGTATCGGGAACTCACCGTTGCCTTTCCGGGCGCGCACTGCGAACTCGACTTCACGACACCGCTCGAATTGGCAGTCGCCACAATCCTTTCCGCGCAATGCACCGATGTGCGGGTGAACCTGACCACCCCGGCGCTGTTCGCGAAATATCGCGACGCCCGCGCCTACGCCGAAGCCGATCGGACCGAGCTGGAGGAGTACATCCGGCCCACCGGCTTCTACCGCAACAAGACCAGTTCGCTGATCGGGTTGGGGCAGGCGCTCATGGAGCGCTACGACGGCGAACTTCCGGACAATCTCGCCGAACTGGTGCAGTTGCCCGGGATCGGTCGCAAGACCGCCAATGTCATTCTCGGCAACGCCTTCGGTGTGCCCGGTATCACTGTGGACACCCACTTCGGGCGGCTGGTGCAGCGCTGGAAATGGACCGCCGAAGAGGATCCGGTCAAGATCGAACATGCCGTCGGCGCGCTCATCGAGCGCAAGGACTGGACCATGCTGTCGCATCGCGTGATCTTCCACGGCCGTCGCGTATGCCATTCCCGCAAACCCGCGTGCGGAGCGTGCGTACTGGCCAAGGATTGCCCGTCCTACGGAATCGGACCCACCGATCCCGCCACCGCCGCGGCCCTGGTGAAGGGTCCGGAGACCGAGCATCTGCTCGAGTTGGTGGGGCTGTGACCGCGGAAATCCGCACGGGTACCTGGTGGCGGTGGGTGCTGCTGGCTGTCATCGTGGTTGTCGCGTCGGGTGTCGCGGTATGGGGTGTGTTCGGCGAGGACTCGGACGGCAATACCGCCGAAGGTACGAAAACGCGGCCGGTTCCGGCTGTTTCGGACCAGCAGCGGGCCGCTGCCGCGCTGGCCGCGTGCCCGCAGCCGAGCGGCGCGGGCGATGTCGACAGCGGCACGACCCGCGACAGCCCGCTGCGCGGCATTACCGTCGACTGCCTGGCCGACGGCCGGTCCGTGGATCTGGCCGCCGCGCTCGCCGGAAAGCCCGCACTGCTCAATCTGTGGGCCTACTGGTGTGGGCCGTGCGCCGAGGAACTGCCGCTGCTGCAAGACTTTTCCGACCGGGCCGGTGACGCGCTGACGGTGCTGACCGTGCACAGTGATCCGGAGGCGGCGAAGGCGCTCGCCCGGCTCGCCGGTCTCGATGTGCACCTGCCCGGTGTGCAGGACGCGGAAGCCAGCATCCGGACCGCCGTCGGCGCACCCGCGGTGCTGCCGATCACGGTGCTGCTGCGCGCGGACGCGACGGTGGCGAAGGTGGTGGTGCGGGCCTTCACGAGCGTCGACGACATCGCCGCCACCGTGGACGCCGAACTCGGAGTGAAGGCATGAGATACGAGATTTCCACCGACGAGATTCCGTCGTGGCTGCGCGCGGTGACCGAGCACGATCCGGCCGATCCGACCGGCGTCAACCCGGTACTGCGGCGCACGGTCGTGCGCACGGCGGTGCGCAAGGTCGCCAATGCCACCGGACGGACCCGCGACGCGGCCGTACTGGTGCTGTTCGGCGGGGCCCAGGAGGCCGATCCCAACACCCTCGGCGGCCTGCCCGATGACGCGAACGTGCTGCTCACCCAGCGGGCCGCGACCCTGCGCCAACACAGCGGGCAGGTCGCGTTCCCCGGCGGCGCGGTCGATCCGGGTGATGACGGACCGATCTTCACCGCGCTGCGTGAGGCCGAAGAGGAGACCGGGCTCGATCCGGCCAGCGTGCAGCCGCTGTCGCTACTACCCAAGATCTTCGTGCCGCCGTCCGGATTCGATGTGACACCGGTCGTCGGTTATTGGCGCACGCCCGGCGAGGTCGGCGTGGTGAGTGAGCAGGAGGCCACCCGGGTGGCGCGCGTACCGCTCGCCGACCTGCTCGACCCGGCCAATCGATTCGTGGTCCGGCATCCGCTCGGATATATGGGTCCGGCGTTCGCGGTGGACGGCATGCTGGTGTGGGGTTTCACCGCGGGCGTGCTCGCCGGACTACTAGCGGTATCGGGGTGGGAAAAGGAATGGGACTATCACGACGTGCGTGATCTGCAGGCCTCATTGGCCGCGGTAGGGATGACATTATGACCTCTTCGGCCTGGCTCGACCTCGGCGTCGTGATCATCGCGCTGCTGGCCGCCTCCTCCGGGTGGCGGCAGGGCGCGGTCGCGTCGGCGCTCGCCTTCCTGGGCGTGGTGCTGGGCGCGGTGGCCGGAATTCTGATCGCACCGCACATCCTCATTCACCTGAGCGAGGGCCGCAGCCGCGTACTGGTGGGCGTGCTGCTCATTGTGGCGCTGGTGATCGTCGGTGAGATCGCGGGCATGGTGCTGGGCCGGGCGGCGCGCAGCGGTATGCGCGATCCGTTCATGCGCAGTGTGGACAGCGTGGTCGGCGCGGGTCTGCAGATGGTCGCGGTGCTGGCCACCGCGTGGCTGCTGGCGCTACCGCTGGCCAGCTCATCGCAGCCGGGTATCGCGGCGGCCGTACAGAATTCGCGGGTGCTCGCCGAGGTCAACAAGCTCGCGCCGGACTGGCTGCGGCAGTTGCCCAATGAGTTCTCCAATCTGCTCAATACCTCCGGGCTGCCGGATGTCATCGGACCGTTCGGCCGGGTGCCGGTCGCGGCCGTGGAACCGCCCGATCCGAGCGTGCTGCAACTGCCGGTCGCGCAGCAGCTCCAGCACAGTGTGCTGCGCATCAAGGGCGTAGCGCCGAGTTGCCAACGCGCCCTGGAGGGTTCGGGCTTCGTGGTCGCGCCCGAACGCATCATGACCAATGCGCACGTGGTGGCGGGCACCACCAGCGTCACCGTCGACACCGCGCGCGGGCCGCTCAGCGCGTCCGTGGTGCTGTTCGACCCGTCCAAGGACATCGCGGTCCTCGCGGTGCCCGGACTGGTCGCGCCGGTGATCCCGCTGGCCCCGCAGGCGGCCGGTGCGGGCGAGAACTCCATCGTGCTCGGCTATCCGGGCGGCGGCGCGTACGCCGCCAGCGCGGCGCGTGTCCGCGAAACCCTGGATCTGAAGGGCCCCAACATCTATCGCAACGGCAATGTCCAACGCGAGGTGTACACGGTCCGCGGCCTGGTCCGCGCGGGTAACTCCGGCGGCCCCCTGGTCGACACCGACGGCCAGGTCCTCGGCGTGGTCTTCGGCGCCGCCGTCACCGATGAGGACACCGGGTACGTGCTCACCCTGAACGAGGTCCGCACGGAGCTCGACGCGGCCCCGAACGTGAACGCACCTGTGCCGACGGGTGACTGTGTGCTGAGCTAGGCGACTGCGTACTCGAGCTAGGCGACTGCGCAATGACCTGAGCCTCGTTATGGCCGGAATCCGACCGGCCATAACGGGGTGGCCCCGCCCTCGCACGGGACCCGAATCACCATCATCGCCACCAGCTTCGTTCGGGCGTGCGTACCAGCTTCGTCATTCCGGCGTGCTTTTGGCCGGAATCCACAGGTTGTCGAAGTGCTGCGGGTGTGGATCCCCGCCAAGAGCGCACCTGGATGACGGGGGCGCAGGAGCGTGCCGGGATACCAGGAGCGCTGCTGGGCATGACGGCATGCCGGGCATGACGGGCATGACGGCATGACGGCATGACGGGGCGCAGGGTATGCCGGGGTATCAGGAGCGCTGCCGGCATGCGGGAGCCGCCATCCGCCAAGGGGTTTCAGGGGCGCAGCCCCTGAGAGCCACGAGAGTTGTCCTACTCCAGGAGTTTCGCGA
Source organism: Nocardia uniformis NBRC 13702 (assembly GCF_001613345.1). GTDB lineage: Bacteria > Actinomycetota > Actinomycetes > Mycobacteriales > Mycobacteriaceae > Nocardia > Nocardia uniformis. The sequence continues at coordinate 54,909 of NZ_BDCE01000010.1, forward strand.
TCTCCGCGGTAACCGCCTCCGGGTTCTCCTGGTGCGCGAAGTGCCCCGCATCCGGAATCCCCACCATGCGCCGGTTCGGCGACAGGTCGTGTCCGCGCAGGACGGTTCCGGTGCGGATGTAGTGGTCGCGGTCGCCGTGCAGCGTCAGCACCGGAATGCGCACGGCCTCGCGCATGGCGGACATGAAGCGCTTACCGTCCGGCCGCCACTGGCTGCGGAAGGCCCAACGCTGGTATTCCAGCGCGCAGTGCGCCGCTCCCGGAATCCGGATGGCGGTTCGCATCCGCTGCGCGGTCTCGGCGAATTCGGGTGTATGCGACCAGCCTTCGCTCACCCGTTGCCGCAGCAGGCGCTCGATCTCCGCGCCGTCGGCGGTGGTCAACCGGTGCTCGGGGTAGCGGGGGAGTTGGTAGCGCAGGAAGTTCGGCAGCCAGGTCTTGCGCTGGCGACCGTCGCGCAGCACGGCGCTCTTCAAGGCCACCGGGTGCGGGGAGCTGACCAGTGCGATGGAGCGGACCAGTCGCGGGTGCAGGACGGCCGTTGCCCAGCACACCAGTCCGCCCTCGGCGTGTCCGACCAGCGTGGCCTCGGTGTGCCCGAGTGCGCGGATCAGGCCCGCCACATCGCCGGCGAGGGTCCAGCCGTCGTAGCCGCGCGGCGGTTTATCGCTATCGCCGTAACCGCGCAGATCCACCGCCACGGCCCGGAATCCGCGCTCGGTGAGTCCGGTCAGCTGATGCCGCCACGACCACCAGAAATCGCCGAATCCGTGCAGTAGCACCACCAGTGGCGCATCGGGATCCCCGGGGGCGATCCCCGGGGTCGGCACCGCCTCGACCACATGGAAGCGAATGCCGTTGGCATGTACATCCCGATGGGTCCAGGGGCCCTCATAGCGGACGCTGGACGGATCCGGAAGCGAGTTCGACGACACGCCGTCGAAGCGTACTGGAAGAACTAGCCGCGATACTTGTCGAGCTGGGGCGACGCGCCCGCCTCATGTGCGCCCGGCGCACCGAAACCGCTGGGCAGCACCGTCTTCGCCTCCTTGAGCGATTCGATGGTCTTCTCCGGCGCGCGCAGCTTCTTCACCTTCAGATAGCCCAGCCCAGCGAGCGCAAGTACCGCGACGATCATCAGACCGAACACGGTGAGGAACGCTCCCCAGCGCGCCATCCACTTATCCAGCAGTTCAGCCAGGAAGAAGAAAAAGAAGAACGAGCTGTACAGCAGAACCACCAGGGCCAGGATGAAGAAGATACTGCCCTGCAGCCCCTTCTTGATCTCGCCGGTGACCTCCGCCTTGGCGAGTTCCACCTCGGCCCGGACCAGCGTCGACATCTGCTCGGTGGCATCGCGGACCAGGCCGCCGATGCTCTCCCCGCGATTGTCGGCCTCGGACAGCGGAATCGAGGTGAGGGTGCGGGAGTGGCGCCCGTCCTGCCCGTTACCGCCCTGTGTGAAGCTCAATTGCTCGACCCTTCTCCGTGTCTGCGAATCGACCCAGCCCGGTGCTGCCCCGGTCGGTCACTCCTGTTCCTGCAGTGCCCGCTCGTCACGTATCGCCTGATGGACCCGGCCACGACGCAACAGTAGCGCCGAACCGGCCAGCGAAGCCGCCAAAGACGTGAGCAACACCGCCGCCTTCGCCAATTCCACCGCGGAGTCGTCGCCGAGACCCGACAGTGCGAGTTCTGCCACCAAGAGGCTAACGGTGAAGCCGATCGCGCCGAGTACCGACAGGGCGAACATATCCCGATACCCGAGATCATTGGGTTTGTGCGCGATCCCGAGCCGCACTGCGGCCCAGCCGAATCCGAAGATGCCCACGGTCTTGCCGACCAGGAGTCCGAGCACGATGGACAGGGCCAGGCGGTCGGTGAACAGCTCGGAGAAGATCTTGGAGTCCAGTGGCACACCGGAGGCGAAGAGCGCGAACAGCGGCACGCACACGATCGCGGAGATGGGTTGGAAGAAGTGTTCGAGATTGGCGGCCGGGACGCTGTGCTCATCCTCGTCCGGATCGGGGTGCACCCGGGTGAGTAGGCCGAGCCCGACCCCCGCCAGCGTGGGATGGATACCCGCCTCATGCAGCGCGTACCAGGCCAGCAGTGCGATCGGAACGTAGAGGATCGGCGTGCTCACCCGGTACTTCTGCCCCAGCCACCAGGCGGCGAAGCACAGCACGGCGGCCAGCAGCCAGAACATCTGCAGGGTGGTGGTGAACAGGATGGCGATCAGAATAATGGCGATGAGGTCGTCGACGACCGCCAGGCTCAGCAGGAATACTCGCGCGCTGGGCGGAATCCGGGAGCCGGTGAGCGCCAGTACAGCCAGTGCGAACGCGATATCGGTGGCCACCGGAATGGCCCAGCCGCGATCCATACCCGGTACGCCCCAGCCGACGGTCATGGCGATGAGAGCGGGCATGAGCACACCGCCCAAGGCGGCGATGATCGGCAGGGCCGCGCTCTTGCGATCGGCGAGCTCCCCGATCGTCAGCTCACGTTTGAGCTCCAGACCGGCGACGAAGAAGAAGATGGCGAGCAGACCGTCCTTGGTCCAATCGGCCAGGGTGAGATCGAGATGGAGCGCCGGAATGGCCAGCTTGGTATCGATCATGGTGGTGTAACCGGCGCCCCACGGGGAGTTGACCCAGATGAGTGCGCCCGCGGCCGCTATAAGTAGGAGTGCGCCACCGAATGTTTCGGTCCGTAAGTAGCGAGTCAACTCGGATCGGACCTGTGTGATCACAGTGCACCTTTCAGCTGGTTCAACAAAGCAGCGGTATGCGAATCCAACTCCCGGAGGAGGTCGGCGCACACCGCATGCCGACCAGACTTCCCGGCACACCTTTTGAGCAATCCTAACGGTTTGCCTCATGGGTGCCGAACACCTCACCACCGGTGGGAAGGCAAAACCGCCCCGTGACCAGGGGGCCACAGGGCAGTTTTTGGTCGGACACTCAGGCCTTGCGGGCCCGGATCGCTTCGAAAACGTTCGGGTCCACCAGGGTGGAGGTGTCGCCGAGTTCGCGGCCCTCGGCGACGTCGCGGAGTAGGCGGCGCATGATCTTGCCGGAGCGGGTCTTGGGCAGCTCGGGTACGACATGGATCTCGCGCGGGCGGGCGATCGGGCTGATCTCCCGCGACACCTCGGCCGCGAGTTCGGCGACCAGGTCGTCACCGGTGTCCTTGGCCTCGGCGGTCAGGATGACGAAGGCCACGATGCCCTGACCGGTGGTGGCGTCGGTGGCGCCGACGACCGCGGCCTCGGCGACGCCGGAGTGCCCGACCAATGCCGACTCGACCTCGGCGGTGGAGATGCGGTGTCCGGAGACGTTCATGACGTCATCGACGCGGCCGAGCACCCACAGGTCCCCGTCTTTGTCGAGTTTCGCGCCGTCGCCGGCGAAGTACCAGCCTCGCATGCCGTAGCGCGCCCAGTAGGTGTCGCGGTATCGCTCCGGGTCGCCCCAGATACCGCGCAGCATGGACGGCCACGGCTTGTCGAGGACCAGATAACCGTTGGCCTCGGTCTCCCCGAGTTCGACCGGCTTACCCTCCTCGTCGACGACTTTCGCGGAGATACCCGGCAGCGGGCGCATGGCCGCACCCGGTTTGGCGGCGGTGACGCCCGGCAGTGGCGAGATCATGATCGAGCCGGTTTCGGTCTGCCACCAGGTATCCACAATCGGTGTCTTGTTGCCACCGATGACTTCTCGGTACCAGCGCCAGGCCTCGGGATTGATCGGCTCACCGACCGAACCCAGCAGCCGCAGACTCGACAGCTTGTGGGCTTCGGGAATCTCCCGGCCCCACTTCATGAAGGTGCGCACGAGCGTGGGTGCCGTGTAATAGATGGAGACACCGTACTTTTCGATGATCTGCCAGTGCCGGTGCTCGTCGGGGAAATTCGGGGTGCCCTCGTAGACGACCTGGGTGGCCCGGTTCGACAGCGGTCCGTAGACGATGTAGGAGTGCCCGGTCACCCAGCCGATATCGGCCGTGCACCAGTACACGTCGCTGCCCGGCTTGTGGTCGAACACGTAGTTGTGGGTGTACGAGGTCTGGGTCAGGTAGCCACCGCTGGTGTGCAGAATGCCCTTCGGCTTCCCGGTGGTGCCGGAGGTGTAGAGGATGAACAGCGGATGCTCGGCATCGAAGGCTTCGGCTTCGTGCTCGGCTGAGGCCTGCCCGACGGTTTCGTCCCACCACAGGTCGCGTCCCGCGGTCCACGGCACCTCGATGCCGGTGCGCCGCACCACGAGTACATGTTCGACGCTCGCCGCACCGCCGTCGGCGGCGACCGCCTCGTCCACGGCCGTCTTCAGTGGCGCGGCGGTACCGCGCCGCCACTGCCCATCGGTGGTGATGATCAGTTTGGCCGCGGCGTCATCGACCCGCTGCCGCAGCGCGGTGGGGGAGAACCCGGCGAATACCACCGAGTGGGTCAGTCCGAGCCGCGCGCTGGCGAGCATGGCGACAATGGCCTCGGGCACCATCGGCATGTAGATGGCGACCCGGTCTCCGGCGACCAGGCCGAGTTCGGTGAGGTAGTTGGCGGCGCGCGAAACCTCGGCCAGCAGTTCGGCATAGGTGATGTCGCGGGAGTCGCCCGGTTCGCCCTCCCAGTGGATGGCGACCTGATCGCCGTGTCCGTCGAGGACATGCCGGTCCACGCAGTTGTAGGCGACATTGAGCTTGCCGCCGACGAACCAGCGTGCGAAGGGTGCGTCATCCCAATCCAGCACCCGCGACCAGGGTTCATGCCAGTGCAGACGCTGCGCCTGCTCGGCCCAGAACCCCTCGTGGTCCGTGTCGGCCCGCTCGTAGAGAGACGCGTGGGCATTGGCCGCGGCAGCGAATTCAGCGCTCGGAGGATAGGTATCCAGATTGTCAGCGTTGGTTTCGGTCATCTCTTCTTCTCTCGCATCTACCCGTCTCGCATCTGCCCCGCGGGAGTGACCGCGGCCACGTTCGACCCTAACCGACGGTGACCTGCGTGGGGTTCGGGCCGGAGCATCGGTCCCACTCGCCGGGGCGCGTCGAGTCGGCCCGGCTAGGCAATCTGCCTTCTGGAGACGCCGCTATGAGTCGGTTGTGTTGCCACATTGCAAACATGGCGGACCATCCCTGGTCGATCCGCTGACAGCGGCTTGTCAAATGATTAATGTCCGTTTCACCCAAGGCGGACAGTCGTTAACGCTGGTGGACCCCAGCGCGATCGCTGCCGGCTCGCTCCTTCCTGGAATCGGGAGAAACGCGTTGCGAACTAAGACGATTACCGCGCTGGCCGCGGCCGCGCTACTGGCCACGAGCCTGACCCTGACAGCCTGTTCCTCCGATGGCGGCGGCAGCGCCGATATCGTCACCGTCAACGGTGCCGAACCGCAGAACCCGTTGGTACCCACCAACACCAACGAGAATATGGGCGGCCGCGTGGTCGACCGGTTGTGGGCCGGTCTGAAGTACTACGACGCCGACGGTGTGGCGCACAACGAGATGGCGGAGTCCATCGAGACCACCGATCGCAAGAGCTACCGGATTACCCTGAAGTCCGGCTGGACCTTCACCGACGGCAGCCCGGTGACCGCCAAATCCTTTGTGGACGCCTGGAACTACGGTGCGCTGTCCACCAACGCCCAGCTGCAGAACTACGTGTTCTCCAGCATCGCCGGCTTCGACGAGGTGGCCGCGGAAAACCCGACCGTGCAGACCATGTCGGGCCTGAAGGTGATCGACGACCGCACCTTCACCGTCGAATTGAAGTCCCCCTCCATCGATTTCGAGGACTCGCTCGGCTACTCGCCCTACTATCCGCTGCCCGAGGTCGCCTATGAGGATATGCAGGCCTACGGCGAGAACCCGATCGGCAACGGCCCCTACATGTTCGCCGGAAACGGTGCCTGGGAGCACAACAGCAAAATCGAACTGGTGCCCAACCCGGACTACCAGGGCGGCCGCCCGGCCAAGAACAAGGGCCTGCGGTTCGTGATGTACCAGTCCTACGACACCGCCTACGCGGATCTGCAGTCCGGCAACCTCGACGCCCTCGACACCATTCCCGACAGCGCCCTCACGGTGTACAAGAACGATCTCGGTGACCGCGCGATCACCAAGCCGACCGCGCAGAACCAGCACATTGGCGTCCAGCCCAATGTCCCGCACTTCGCCGGGGAGGAGGGCCTGCTGCGCCGCCGCGCCATCTCCATGGCCATCGACCGGGAATCCATCTGCGACAAGATCTTCCACGGCACCCGCATTCCGGCTCGAGATTTCACCGCGGCCACCCTGCCCGGCTTCAACGGTGACCTGCCCGGCTCCGAGGTGCTGGTCTTCAACCCGGACGAGGCCAAGAAGGTATGGGCACAGGCCGACGCCATATCGCCGTGGTCGGGTCGCTACGAGATCGCCTACAACTCCGACGGCGGCCACCAGGCCTGGATCGAAGCGGTGGCCAATAGCGTCAAGAACACCCTCGGAATCGACTCCATCGCCGTGCCGTACCCGACCTTCAAGAACATTCGTGACGAGGTGAACGCGGAGAGCATCGGCAAGGCGTTCCGCTACGGCTGGCAGGGCGACTACCCGTCCATGCTGCAGTTCCTCACCTCGCAGTACTACAGCTACTCCGAAACCAATAACGTCAACTACAACAGCCCCGAGTTCGACCGCCTGCTCGACGCCGCACTGGCCGCGCCGACCCAGGAGGAGTCCTACCGCGTCATCGCCCAGGCCCAAGCCCTGCTGATCAAGGATCTGGTCGACATTCCGGTGCTCGATTACGTTGCGGCGGCCGGTGTTTCGGACAAGGTCAGCAATGCCGAAGTCGCCTGGAACGGGCTGTTCGCCTTCGAGAACATCGAGAAGTAGCCGCTGCTGCGCCGGGTCCGACCCCACAATCGGCCCGGCGCATCACTTTCCGGAGGAAATATGGCTTGGTATGTCCTGCGGCGCCTGCTCCAGATGATCCCGGTATTCTTCGGCGCGACCTTCCTGATCTACGCCATGGTCTTCCTCATCCCCGGCGACCCGATCGCGGCGCTGGCCGGTGAGAAACCGCTGAGTCCCGCCATCGAGGCGCAGCTGCGCGCCCGGTATCACCTCGATCAACCGCTCATTACGCAGTACCTGCTCTACCTGAAGGGCATCTTCACCCTCGATTTCGGCACCGCCTTCTCCGGCCGTCCGGTGAGTGACGAGCTCGCCCGGGCCTTTCCGATCACCATCAAACTGGCCTTCATGGCGGTATTCATCGAGGCCGTATTCGGCATTGTGTTCGGCCTGATCGCCGGGCTGCGCAAGGGTCGGCTGTTCGATTCCACCCTGCTGGTGGCGAGCCTGGTCATCATCGCCGTACCGGTCTTCGTGGTCGGCTATGTGGCGCAGTTCCTGACCGGCGTGAAATGGGGTATAGCGCCCACCACGGTCACCGGTGACGCGAGCTTCGCCGAATTGCTGGTTCCCGCTTGCGTACTCGGCTCGCTGTCGTTCGCCTATGTATTGCGGCTGACCCGGAATTCGGTGGCGGAGAACATGTCCGCCGATTACGTGCGCACCGCCACCGCCAAGGGCCTGGGACGGCGGCGGGTGGTCACCGTGCACATCCTGCGCAACTCCATGATTCCGGTGGTCACCTTCCTGGGCGCGGATCTGGGGTCGCTGATCGGCGGGGCCATCGTCACCGAGGGGATCTTCAATATTCCGGGTGTGGGCGGCACGCTGTACCAGGCGATTACCCGCGTGGAACCGCCCACGGTGGTGTCGTTCGTGACGGTGCTCGTCGTCATCTTCCTGCTGTCGAACCTGATTATCGACCTGATCTACGCCGCACTCGACCCGAGGATCCGCTATGCCTGACCTCGTCAAGGGCTCCGCCGCCGGCGCGCGCCCCGGCCAGGAGCGCTACGTCGCGCCGCCGGATGAGGTGGAGGTGCTCGCCACCGACCGCGTGGTGGAATCCGGTGAGCCGACCAGTATTTGGACCGATGCGTGGCGGCGGTTGCGGCGCAACCCCATCTTCATCGCCGCCGTGCTGCTCATCGCCGCGGTCAGCGTGGTGGTGCTGTGGCCGGGACTGTTCACCGATCAGGATCCGCGCCTGTGTGTGATCAATTTCAGTATGGACCCCTCCGGGCCCGGCCATCCCTTCGGTTTCGACCGGCAGGGCTGTGATGTGTACACCCGCACCATCTACGGTGCCCGGGCGTCGGTCATGGTCGGGCTGAGTGCGGCGGCACTGTTCATGGTCGTCGGAGGCACCCTCGGGGCACTCGCCGGATTCTTCGGCGGCCTACTCGACTCGGTGGTGTCACGTATCGCCGAGATCTTCTACGCCATTCCGATGGTGCTGGCCGCCATCGTGCTGCTGCAGATGCTGCGGCCCGCCACCGTGTGGAATGTGATCGCGGTGCTCGCCGCCTTCACCTGGCCACAGGCGGCGCGTATTGCCCGCGGTGCGGTCATAGAGGCGAAGAGTAGTGAATATGTCACGGCGGCGAAGTCTTTGGGTGTCTCCCGGTTGGGAATCCTGGTGCGGCACGTGCTACCCAATGCGGCCGGACCGCTCATTGTGGTGTCCACCATCTGGCTCGGCGTTTTCATTGTCACCGAGGCCACGCTGTCCTACCTCGGCGTCGGGCTGCCGCCGGACGTGGTGTCCTGGGGTGGCGATATCGCCAAGGCCAAGAACGATCTGCGCAACTCCGCCATTCTGTTCTATCCCGCTGCGGCGCTGGCGATCACGGTGCTGAGCTTCATCCTGCTCGGGGACGCGCTGCGCGACGCCCTCGATCCCAAGGCTCGGAAGAGGTGAGTACCGGTGACCGACCAGAACGTGCCGCTGCTGGAAATCCGTGATCTCAACGTCTGTTTCAGCTCTGACGGCGTACAGGTGCCGGCGGTTCGGGATGTGAACCTCACCGTGTATCCGGGTCAGACGGTGGCCATTGTGGGCGAATCCGGCTCTGGGAAATCCACTACGGCACACGCCATTATCGATCTGCTGCCCGGCACCGGACAGGTCACCTCCGGGTCCATCGTCTTCGACGGCAAGGACATCACCAAGGCGTCGCCGCACGAGATCGTCGCGGTGCGCGGGCGCGGTATCGGACTGGTGCCCCAGGACCCCATGTCCAACCTGAATCCGGTATGGAAAATCGGCTTCCAGGTACGAGAAACCTTGGAAGCCAATGGCATCGCGTCGGGCGCGGCGGCCCGGAAGCGGGCGGTGGAACTGCTCCAGGAAGCCGGAATGTCCGATGCCGGACGGCGGATGAACCAGTATCCGCACGAATTCTCCGGCGGTATGCGCCAACGTGCGCTGATCGCCATCGGATTGTCCTGCCGACCGAAACTACTCATCGCCGACGAGCCCACCTCCGCGCTCGACGTGACCGTTCAGCGGCAGATCCTCGACCATCTCGACGGGCTCACCAGTGACCTCGGCACCGCGGTGCTGCTGATCACCCACGACCTCGGCCTCGCCGCCGAACGAGCCGAGCACCTGGTGGTCATGTATCGCGGGCGAGTGGTGGAATCCGGTCCGGCGCTGCAGATCCTGCGCGAACCACGGCACACCTACACCAAGAAGCTGGTGAACTCCGCACCCTCGCTGGCCGCACAGCGGCTGTCGACGGTGCGAGATCGCAGCGCGGTCCGCACCCAGGCGGTGGAGGTCGCCGAACAGATTGCCGAGGCGGATACCGAACTGGCCGCGGTACCCGACGATGTGGTGATCGCCGAAAATCTCACCAAGGCGTTTCGGATCCGTGGCGGACGACCCTGGAAGGCAACGGAGTTCATTGCCGTGAATGATGTGTCGTTCCGATTGCGCCGCGGCACCACCACCGCCATCGTCGGTGAATCCGGCTCCGGCAAATCGACCGTGGCGCAAATGGTGCTCGGCCTACTGCCGCCGACCATGGGCCGGGTGGTGTTCGACGGTGCCGCGGTGGAAGCACTGAAAGGTAAGGCCGCCTTGGCATTCCGGCGGCGAGTGCAACCGGTGTTCCAGGACCCGTACGGCTCCCTGGATCCGATGTACTCGATCTACCGCACCATCGAGGAGCCACTGCGCGTCCATCGCATCGGCACCTCGAAGCAGCGCGAGGCCACTGTGCGTGATCTGCTGGACAAGGTGTCGCTCCCGGCCTCGGTCATGCGGCGCTATCCCAACGAGCTCTCCGGCGGCCAACGCCAGCGCGTCGCCATCGCACGGGCGCTGGCACTGGAGCCGGAGGTGGTGGTGTGCGACGAGGCGGTGTCCGCGCTCGACGTCCTGGTGCAGGCCCAGATCCTCAACCTGCTCAATGACCTGCAGGCCGAACTGGGCCTGTCCTACCTCTTCATCACCCACGATCTCGCGGTGGTCCGCCAGATCGCCGACGAGGTCGTGGTCATGCAGGAGGGCAAGGTCGTCGAGGCCGCCGCCACCACCGAGGTCTTCGACAATCCACGGCAGGAGTACACCCAACGCCTACTGGCGGCCATACCCGGCCGGGACCTGCTGGTGGGCTGACCTTCCCCGCAGCGGGTGCGCTACGCGGCGCGGCGGAGTCCGTCATGCCCGACTGTCCTGACCCAACGAACCTGGCGAAGGGCAGCCTCTGATGTGCAGCTCGTCAGGTTCATTGGGGCGGCCGAGATGCCTCTGGGCAGCGAAACCGGCGCCAGCGGAACAGCGTGGCTGCCCAGTTCGGCGCGCTGACCTGCCGTTCGCCACTTCTATTGAGACCTTCGCCAGATAGATGGCGGCGATTCGCCAGATTCAGTGAGCCAGGACACCGACGCGCGAAGGGATGCACCATTGCGGTCGCGACGGATGTGCCTTCCCGGCCATCACGGTGGCCACCCGACTATCCGAGGTGGGCCATCCGAAGTGAAGCGCGGCTGGTCATCCCGGCCATACGCCATGGCGCGCCATCTCCGAGTGGTGACGTGCGCTCGTCATTCCGGCGTGCTTTTGGCCGGAATCCACCCGTCTCAGGCGGGTGCGTAGCCTCATAACTCGTGACCGACCCGCTGCAGCCCCTAGCCGACCTGCCCGGTGTACTCGAATCCGCCGATAAGGCCCGCGACGCGCTCGCCGAGGTACACCGCCACAAGGCGAACCGGCGCGGCTGGCCGACCACCGCCGCCGAGGCGGCGGTCCGGGCCGCCCGCTCCTCAGCGGCCATTGACGGCGGCACCATCGATCTGCCCGCCGACGGCAATGTGGAAGATCCGATTCTGGCTGGATCGCTGCGGGTCGGCCAGGCGCTCGACGGCGACGCCCTGCGCACCCTGGTCGGGGTGTGGCAGCGTGCCCCGCTGCAGGCGCTGGCCCGGCTGCACCTGCTGGCCGCCGCCGATATGGTCGAAGACCAGCTGCTGCTCGGTCGTCCCCGCACCGCCCCCGGCGTCGCCGAACGGCTCGACATGCTGGCGCAGACGGTACTCACCACCAAGGCTCCGGCTCCGGTCGTGGCCGCCGTCGTGCACGGAGAACTGTTGACGCTGCGCCCCTTCGGTACCGCCGACGGCATTGTGGCGCGCGCGGCCGCTCGTCTCGTCACGGTGTCGAGTGGACTCGACCCGCACAGCCTCGGCGTCCCCGAAGTCTTCCTGCTGCGTCGCCGCCAGGCCTACCTCGACGCGGCCGCCGCCTTCGGTACCGGTGCGCCGAACGCGGTGGGCGGGTGGGTCATCTTCCACTCCGGCGCACTCGAAGACGGTGCCCGCGAAGCCCGTTCGATCGCCGACTCCGCCTCGGGCTAGTCCGCTGTCTCCTCGGGTACCGAGGGCCGCCGGGTTCGGAGTTCCGGGCTGCGGCTGCCAAGGGCTCTGGCCTCTGGAGTTCAGGAGCGTGCCTTGGAGTTCGGGGGGCGCCGCGCCGGAGGGTACGAGAGTTGGCTCCCTACGCATCAAAGCGGGCGGTGTGGTCGCTATCGACCTCACCGCCCGCGAGCACGGACTACCCGGTTACCAAGCGTGCTATCTCGGGTTGTGTTTACGGCCTCGGCGAGCTCTCCGGAATCCGCCGACTCATCCCCGTAGCTTGTACAGGACCGTCATCGACAAAATTCGGATAACGCAGGCCCACAACACTCGTGCCCTTTCGCGGCGTGCTCCGCGTGGGTACCTGGTGTCCGTGCCGGGAAGGGTGGGATGGGAGATGGGACCTTCTCTTCCGATCCGATCTTGGCCTTCCTTCCTTCCTTGGTTCCATTGTTACCCTGTGACCGCACTCACAGCAAGACCTGCGAAGACTTTCGAGTAGTCGGAGTGTCGCGCGGCGTTTTGCCTTCAACCTCGCGGGTACGGACGGCCGCGATTTCCGGCCCGAGCGGTCGGCGGCGCGCCGGGCGAGCGGTCAGCGCTTCCGCCGCAGCAGTCGGTAGCTGAGCGCCCCCGCGGCCACCGCGCCGAGCCCCACCGCGACGCTCGCGGCCACCGTCGTGGTGGACGGCGCGGGAATGCGCGACCACAGCGATACCGGGTTCTCGAAGGTCAGAATGGGCCAGTTGCGCTGATGCGCCTCGCGACGCAGGGCCCGGTCCGGATTCACCGCCGTCGGATGGCCGACCGCCGCAAGCATCGGTAGATCGGTCGCCGAATCGGAGTATGCGTAGCAGCGCGACAGGTCGTAACCCTCACTCGCGGACAATCTTTCGATCGCCTCAACTTTGCCCTCGCCGTAGCAGTAGAACTCGACTTCGCCTGTGTACTTACCGTTTTCGACCACCATGCGGGTCGCGGCCACATGATCCGCGCCCAGCGCGGTGGCGATCGGCCCGACGATCTCCTCGCCGGAAGCCGAGACGACAATCACCTCGTGGCCGCGGATTCGATGGTCGGCGATCAGGTCGGCCGCCTCCGCGTAGATCAGCGGATCGACTATCTCGTGCAAGGTTTCGGCGACGATGGCCTTCACCTGTTCCACATCCCAACCAGCGCACATGCTGGTGAGATGGGCGCGCATGCGTTCCATCTGATCGTGGTCCGCGCCGGAGAGCAGGAACAGGAAATGGGCATAGCTGCTCTCGAGTACCGCGCGGCGGCTCAGCAAGCCCTGGTCCAGAAACGGCTTGCTGAACGCGAAGGCACTCGACCTGGCGATGACCGTCTTATCGAGATCGAAGAAGGCGGCGACTCGGGCGGGCTCGGTTGTCACGCCGTCCACCATATGTTTCGCGGGACGATCGAGGGGTGTCTGACGGGAATGCCCGAGTTAGCCAGTCGGAAGCGGGCGTCCATGCTTCGGAAAAAGACTCGCCCGACGGACTTGCATTCCCGGCGGGGCTTGGGTGTAGTATCGCAAGTACCTGGACATGGTCCAGGCGCGTTCAGCCCGACCCCCCGGGGCTGAACCCCGACGGCCCCAGCCTCCTCCCCCCCCGGCTGGGGCCGTCCTCTATTTCCGGACAGGGCCCCGTCTTTCGCTCGTCCGAGTTTTTCCACAGGCCGCGTGTTATCCACACTCGCCATGCGGGCCCTTTCGGCACTCATCGGACTGGGCGACGCTGACCTGCATGAACTCCGACATCGCCGCAACGCCCGCATTACTGCTCGTCGATGAGCCGCGATTGCGCGATGAGATCCGCCGCATCGCGGCCGCCGCCGATCGACGCCTCGAGGAACGTGCGTTGCCCATCGGTCGCCATACCTGGCTCGGCGCGGCGCTGGTTCTGGTCGATTCCGCCGCTGCCCGCGCCTGCGCTGCGATTGGCTGCCCGCGGCGTCCGGGTGTCGTACTGGTGACCGACGGTGAACCGGGTTTGCTCGACTGGCAAACCGCCACCGCCATCGGCGCCGAACAGGTACTTGCCCTGCCCGATTCCGCCGAATCCCTGATCGCGGCCTTCGCCGCCCACGCGCGCCGTGCCATCGGAAACGGGGTGGTTATCGCGGTGGCCGGAGCCTGCGGTGGCGCCGGCGCATCCACCCTTTCCGCGGCTATCGCCCTGACCGCCGCCGCTCACCACTTCCGCGAACGCACCCTCCTGCTGGACGCCGCGCCCTTCGGCGGTGGCCTCGACCTGCTGCTCGGTATTGAGAAGGCCCCCGGCCTGCGCTGGCCCGACCTGGCCATCGAACACGGCCGAGTCGCCGCCGAGGCCCTCCATGCCGCCCTGCCCGCCACCCGCGGTGTCACCGTCCTCGCCTGCGCCAGAACCACATCCATGCCCGCACTGCGCCCGCCCGCGGTTCGCGCCGTCCTCGAATCAGCCCGCACCGCAGGCGATCTCCTCATCTGCGACCTCTCCAACGACCGCGGCCCCCACACCGACCAACTCCTCGATGCCGCCGATCTGGTCGTCATGGTCGTCCCGGCCACCTTGCGCGCCACCGCCGCCGCCGAACCGGTCGCAGCCCACCTGGTCCACCGAAACCCGAACGTGGCCTTGACTATTCGCGGTCCATCTCCGGGTGGCCTCCGCCCGCCCGATATAGCCGCCGTACTCAACCTGCCACTTCTGCACGCCATGCGCCCACAACCGGGCCTGGCTCGCCGCCTCGAACGCACTGGTCTGTCCGTCCGCCGCCACACACCGCTGCACCGCGCCGCGGAATCCGTTCTCACCGTCCTCGCCTCGCCGGACACGGCGCACGGTGAGTTATCACATGCTTGCAGACGGCATTCCGGCTACAGCCGGATGCCTACCGACGCAGGCACCGGCACCGGGGGTGGGGCTGGGGCTGGGATGGGAACCGACGCTGGCGCGTGGATGGGTACGGGCGCGGCCATGGGTACCGGTGCGTGTTCCGGTATGGGCACCGACAACCACAACGACATCGACACCGGTGCGAGTGCGGGCTCGGAGGCTCTGCGACGCGGTGACGGGAACCGCACCGGCCCCGCGCCTACTCGAAGGGGAGACCCCGGGGAGGTGCTCGGCCGGCCGAATCACGGTGTCTCCAGGGCGGATCGGTCGGAAACCCTTCGCAGCGGGGGCCAGGAGAGATCCTCGACGGCTCATCGAGATGAATCGTTCGGCGCGGTTGCCGGGGTGCGGGCGTGAGCGCGTGGGCAGGGCCGCGCTGTCGGACCGGCCGATTACCGGGTGAGCCGAGCTGCGGAGTCGTCGTTCTGAAGCCGAGCACGGGCGCGTTCCCCGCGTTGGTCGGTGACCGCACCGACCCGCAGATGCCGGTCGCGGCCGACACCTGTTCCGAAGTATCGGTGCGATCGAGGGCTCGCCTCGCTTTTCGTACGGCGGAAATATTCACGATGCGGCAGCAGCTCGCGGTGACCGGACGGACTGTGCGGTACCGAACCGGTCGTCAAAGGTCGGCCGCCTGTGATTCGCCTGTCGCGGACAGATTCCGAGGAATCGAAGTCGATGGTGCGGAGTATCGGGCGGTCCGAGTCGTCGCGCTCAGCGCTGAGTCCGGGCGCGGTGTGCGATGAGCGGGCTGGTGACGGCGGAGTTGTTGGAGCGGGTGCGGGAGCGGTTGGCGGAGGGGGCGGGGGATCCGGATCCGGCGCAGGTGGCGGCGGCTATTCGGGTCGAGGCGGGTGGGGTGCTGGGCGATACCGATCTGCTGCGGGCGCTGCGGTTGTTGCAGACGGAGATGACGGGGGCGGGAGTGTTGGAGCCGCTATTGCACGACCCCCGGGTGGCCGATGTGTTGGTCACCGCGCCGGATGCGGTGTGGGTGGATCGTGGGGACGGGCTGCGGCGGACCTGGGTGCGGTTTCCGGATGAGGCCGCGGTGCGCAGGTTGGCCCAGCGGCTGGCGTTGGCGGCTGGACGGCGGCTCGATGACGCGCAGCCGTGGGTGGATGGACGATTGTCTGGAAGTGAAGCGGCTGTGGGGAATTCGTTCGGGGTACGACTGCATGCCGTGCTGGCCCCGATCGCGCACGGGGGTACGTGTCTGTCACTGCGGATCCTGCGCCCGGCGACGCAGGGTTTGGATGCGTTGGCGGCGGCCGGTGCGGTGCCGCGGGACGCGAAACTACTGCTGGAGAACATTATTCGGGCACGGCTCGCCTTCCTGGTGGTGGGCGGTACCGGTGCGGGTAAGACCACACTGCTGTCCGGCCTGCTCGCCAAGGTGGATCCAGCCGAACGAATCGTCTGCGTGGAGGACGCCGCCGAACTCGCCCCACCGCACCCGCACGTGGTCCGCCTGGTAGCCCGCACCGCCAATGTCGAGGGCGTCGGTGAGGTCACCGTCCGCGACCTGGTCCGCCAGGCCCTGCGCATGCGCCCCGACCGCATAGTCGTCGGCGAAGTTCGAGGCCCGGAAGTCGTGGACCTGCTGACCGCGCTGAACACCGGCCACGACGGCGGTGCGGGCACGGTTCACGCCAACTCGCCTCACGAGGTCCCCGCACGCCTGGAAGCCCTCGCGGCCCTCGGCGGTATGGACCGCCTCGCCCTGCACAGCCAACTCGCCGCCGCCATCCAGGTAATCCTGCACGTCCACCGCCGCCCCGACGGCTCCCGAGCCCTCCGTGAAATCGGCATGGTCACCCGCACACCCACCGGCCCCGTCCACATCGAAGCCGCCTGGTCCGCCACTGCCCACCCCATCCCGGCCGCCGAAGCCCTTACCCGCCTCATCAACGAACGGCTCGCCCAATGACTGCCTCATCGAGCCCGCCCCGGTGGCCGACCACCCCCCACCCTCACCAAGGCCCCTCGAATGCACGCTGTCTTCGGGCAACGCGTCCCGCCGCTCGAGTGCCACGCCGCGCCGGGGGCCGCCGGACCCGCGGCTCGGTGCGGCCGTCGAATGCCGTCGCTCCGCCTATTGCGCCCGGCCGCGCCCGCGCCGCCTCGAACAGCCTTACCGCACTCACCGACGGACGCTTCGAGATACCCGGCCGCACCGAAGCCGCCTTCACTCGGACCGAGATACCGAAGTCGTCGACGAGCGGTGCGACACCACGCGTCCGGAACCCCAGCGTGATTACGCCGATCGCACCGAGGTGCGCTCCAGCCGCGTCCTACAGCCTGATTCGACGCATCGAAGCGTGGTCCGACCGATGACCGCCGCTCTGAACTACCCGGGGTCAGTGTTTGTTTGCCTCGCGCTGGCACTGATCGCTGCGCCTGCTCCGCCCGCACGACGCAGGCTCACCGCCCTGGTCGGCTCGCCGCGCGGGACTCGAAAGATTCCATACCCCAGTCTGATTCGTTCGAGCAGCTGTCTGATCCCGCTCGCCCTGTGGGTGATCGGAATCGGCCCGATGATCGCGGCCGCCACCCTGGTGGCGACCTTGGGACTGCGGTACCGGCGTCTGCGCCGGGATCGGTGTCGCACCACCGAACTCGCCCGGCTCCTGGACGGCCTGGAGGTGGTGATCGGTGAGCTGCGGGTCGGGGCGCACCCCAGCACCGCTGCCGAGGTCGCCGCGCGGGAGGTGGTGGGGGAGACGAGCCGGGCTTTCGCCGTCAGTGCGGCGCGCAGTCGCCTGGGTGGCTCCGGTGCCGACGGGCTGCGCAGAACGGAAGCCACGGTGGCAGGCGAGCTTGCGCGCGTCGCCGATGCCTGGCAGGTCGCCGAGCGGCACGGGCTGGCCCTGGCCGAACTCCTCACCGCCGCTCGCTTGGACCTCGTGGGCCGCAAACGCTTCCAGGCCCGCACGCGCGCCGCGCTGGCCGGAGCCCGTGCCACCGCCGCAGTACTCGCCGGACTACCGCTCCTCGGCGTAGCCCTGGGCCAACTCATGGGCGCGGCACCCCTACGTGTGCTCTGCGCCTCCGAATACGGCACCGTCCTGCTCCCCCTGGGCACCGCCCTCACCTGCACCGGCCTCCTGTGGACCGACGCCATCACCCGAAAGGCGCTGCGATGAGCGCACATCCAGTCCGGACCCTGCTGAATCCGTTTGAGTGCGCCTCGCCGTTCGGCACCGCCCTGCCGCCACCCGCCACCGCCCGCACTTGCCGCCGACCTCGTGCGGACCGACACCGTCTCCCCGAAAGGTGCTGCGATGAGCACACATCCAGTCTCGAGTCGGCTGAGGTTGTTCCGGTTGGTGGGCTTCGATGTTCGGCACGGTCCCGCCACCACCGGCGACTGCCCGCGCTTGTCGCCGACCTCGTGTGGACCGTCCCGGTCACCAGGAAGGTGCAGCGATGAGCACATACCCACTCTCGAGTCGGCTGAGGTTGTTCCGGTTGGTGGGCTTCGATATTCGGCACGGTCCCGCCGCAGCCGGTCACTGTCCGCACTTGCCGCCGACTTCGTGCGGACCGACACCGTCACCCCGAAAGGTGCTGCGATGAGCACATACCCACTCTCGAGTCGGCCGGGGCTGTTCCGATGAGCGTGCTTTCGACTCCGGTACTGATCCTCGCTGTCGCGATTCTGGTGTGGCCGGGCCGTGTAGCCGGGAAACGCCGTCTACGCCTACTCACTGGTCGGCAGGGCCCGGATACCCGCGCCGCGCCTGGTGTCGACGCGGACCCGTTGGCCGCCGCGGCTGTCCTCGATCTGTTCGCCGCCTGTCTGCGTGCCGGACTGCCAACGGCTGCCGCCGCTGGTGCGGTCGTCCCGAGCGCACCGGAGCCGGTGGCCACCGTGCTGCGGCGAGCCGCCGACCTGCTCGCCCTGGGAGCCGACCCCACAACCGCGTGGGACCAGGCCAGCGCCGGGGTTGCGGACGAGGCCGTGGTGGCGCTGGCCCGAATGGCCCGCCGCTCGGCACGTTCCGGTGCCTCCCTGGCCGTCGCCATCACGGAACTGGCGCAGCAGCGCCGGACCGAGGTCGAGGATGCCGCCGCCGCCCGTGCCGAACGTGCCGGTGTGCTCATCAGCGGCCCACTCGGCCTGTGCTTCCTACCCGCCTTCCTGTGCCTGGGCATTGTGCCGGTGGTCATCGGTCTGGCCGGGCACGTCCTGAACGGCGGTCTGCTGTGAACACCACGACTGTGCCGGTGCGGAACGGCCGCACCGGACCGAGGAGAGGAACATCCCATGCGATCCACGGTTCGAACCCTCACCCTGCACCTGCGCGCCCGTCTGCTGCTGGCAGCGCTGGCCGACGATGGAATGAGCACCGCAGAGTACGCAATTGGGACAATTGCCGCCGCTGCTTTCGGTGCCGTGCTCTACGGAGTGGTGACCGGCGACAGTATTGTCACCGCGCTGACCAAAATTATCGACAAGGCTCTCCGGACCTCCGTCGGCTGATGAATTCGCCAGTGCGCTCCCGGGTTTCAGCACGAGCGCCCCGGGGGAATCGATCGCCGCAGCGGTGCCACCGGTCCCACCGGCAGGACTCGGCAGCCTCGCGCCTCATGAGAAGTACTGGCCGCCCCTGGATCTCGAAGGAATCGGTATGCGGCGGTGACGCGGGCATGGCGACGGTCGAGGCGGCTATCGCTCTGGCGGCGATCGTCGCGGGCACGATGCTCTGTGTCGGCGCGCTACTGGCGGCGTCGACGCAGGTGCGCTGTGTCGACGCCGCTCGCGAAGCCGCCCGGCTCACCGCTCGCGGCGACCATACGACCGCGATCTCGATGGCCCGGCGGATAGCCCCGCCGGATGCCGAGATCACGGTCCGCGCCGACGGAGACCTGATCGTGGCCACCGTGCACGCGCGCACGCCGCTCCTTCCGCTGCTGAGCCTGCGCGCCCAGGCGGCAGCCGCCCGCGAACCGGGCGTAGCGCCGTGAGCGGAGCCCGATTCCGGACAGGTGTGACGGAATCGACTCCGACTCGGAAACGGCACGCCGAAATGCTGCCGGGGCCGGTATCCGAACCGGTCGGCCGATGGCGGTCCGCTGAAGGTGGTGCGTCGGTGGCGGCAGCGCTGGCGCTGGCCGCGCTACTGGGGTTGACCCTGCTGATCGGTCAGCTCGGAGTGGCTGTGGTCGGGCGACACCATGCGCAGTCGGCAGCGGATCTGGCCGCCCTGGCGGCGGCCGGCAGGCTGGAGCGGGGGGCTGCGGCGGGCTGCGCGGAGGCGGCCGAGATAGGGCGACGAATGGGCGTGCGAGTGCCGGGATGCGTGGTGGTGGATTGGGATGTGACGGTGACCGTCGAGTTGGGCATCTCGCTCGGTCCGATAGGTAAGCGAGTGCTGCGCGCGACAGCTCGGGCGGGGCCCACGGAGGACGCCGAGTAGCACCCGCAGACGCCGCCAGGCGGGAATACCCAGAAGTCTGCTCTACAAATACCGAACGGTTGGTGATGGAACTTCATGATCGCGATCACAACCAATGATGTGTACACCACACCCGCACATGATCAATACCGAAATTGGATGACTGGCGCAGTTCATTAATGCGAGAAATGATCACTTTCCATTACTCGCCCAAAGTGTGATTCGAATGAATGCACTGGTAAATAGGCTTGCGAGTTTTCCGCCCGGGGCAACGCATCAGTTAACAGGAGCGCACCCCTCTTTAATCCGGTGTGAGGTGCGCTATGCATGACTCGTAACGAACCGTCCGAATCGCCCGCCTCGGCCGTCAACGGGCCCGCGACACGCCCTAGCTCGAGATGGCGGTCCGGTCTCGCTCTGACCACGGCCGAGTCACGGTTCGGAACCGCCGCCGACATCATTGGGCAGCTCGGCGAGCACCGCGCCCAGCAGCCGCGCCGCCCCGGCCTTGTCCAGCGGATTATTGCCATTGCCGCACTTCGGGGACTGGACGCAGGACGGGCAGCCGGTCGAGCACCCACATGATTGGATGGCCTCCAGCGTCGCCGCCAACCAGTGCCGCAGCCGCGCGAACCCGCGTTCGGCGAAGCCGGCGCCACCCGGATGTCCGTCATAGACGAAAACGGTGGGCAGCCCGGTATCCGGATGCAGCGCCGTCGACACGCCGCCGATATCCCACCGGTCACACGTCGCGACCAGCGGCATCATGCCGATTGCCGCATGTTCGGCCGCATGCAGCGCGCCGGGTACCCGCCGCTCGTCGATCCCGGCCCGGTCCAGCAGCTCAGGGGTGACGGAATACAGCACGGCCCGGGTCGGCAGCGGCTGCGGCGGCAGCTCCAGCGGCACCATATCGAGCACCTCGCCGCTGGGCAGTCGCCGCAGATAGCCGACGACCTGTCGGGTAACCAGCACCCGGGCCAGCGCGATCGTCACCGCACCGTGAATCCGCTGCTCATCGATCTTTTCGACCTCCACGGTGGTGACCGCGCGCGCACTGGTGGTCCAACTCGGCGTCTCGGCGTGGACCAATGCCACGCCCTCCTCCAGGTCCAGTTCGTCGACCACGTAACTATCGCCCTGATGCAGGTGAACCGCCCCTTGATGCAGGGTCGCGGGCGCGCGTCCGGCATCGGTGGTGCCGAGCAGCCGCCCGGATTCACAGTCCACGATCGCCACCTTGGCCCCGATGCCGCCGCGGACGTCGACGCCGTCGTGCGGATGTGCGTCCGCGGTCACGAACCAGCGCGCCGACCCATCCCGCGCCGCACCCGACCGCCGCCGGATCGCACCCTGTTGTGCCAGGTCGGACAGTAATTCCCAGGCCTCGAACTCGCGCACCTCGGCATCGGTGAGCGGCTGTTCCAGGGCCGCGCACAGCAGATGCGGACCCAATACATAGGGGTTGTGCGGATCGGTGATGGTGGCCTCGATCGGCTTGCCGAGCAGTGCCTCCGGATGGTGTACCAGATAGGTGTCGAGTGGATCGTCACGGGCGATGAGCAGCACCAATGAGCCCTGCGTCCGGCGTCCCGCCCGCCCGGCCTGCTGCCAGAAGGACGCC
Organism: Nocardia uniformis NBRC 13702; assembly: GCF_001613345.1. Classification (GTDB taxonomy): domain Bacteria; phylum Actinomycetota; class Actinomycetes; order Mycobacteriales; family Mycobacteriaceae; genus Nocardia; species Nocardia uniformis. The sequence continues at coordinate 76,582 of NZ_BDCE01000010.1, forward strand.
ACCGTCCCCGGATATCCGGTCACCACCACGGCATCCAGCCCGGCGATATCGACGCCGAGTTCCAGTGCGTTCGTGGTGGCCACGCCCAGCAAAGACCCCTCTGACAAGGCGGTTTCCAGGGCCCGCCGATCCTCTGCCAGATACCCGGCCCGATAGGCGGCCACCCGGCCGGGCAGCTGCGGATCCACCTCCGCGAGCAGCTGCCGGGTATCCATGGCGACCAGTTCGGCGGCCCGGCGCGAGCGCACGAAGGTGAGCGTGCTCGCCCCCTCGCTCACCAATTCCGCCATCACCCGTGCCGCCTCGGCTCCTGCCGAACGCCGAACCGCCGCACCATTTTCCCCGGTCAGGCCCTCGATCAACGGTGGTTCCCAGAGTCCGACGGTGCGTGGCCCCTGCGGCGACCCGTCCTCGGTGACCGCTGTGCAGGGTGCGCCGATCAGCCGTGCCGCGCTGGCGGCGGGATCTCCCGCGGTGGCCGAACAGAGAATAAAGGTCGGATCCGCGCCGTACCGTGCGGCCAGCCGCCGTAGCCGGCGCAATACCAATGCCACATGCGAGCCGAATACGCCTCGATAGGTATGGCATTCGTCGATGACCACGTACTTCAGATTCCGCAGCAGCCGGGCCCACCGCTGGTGGGAGCGCAGAATCCCCAGGTGCAGCATGTCGGGGTTGGTGAAGACCCACCGGCCATTGGCCCGTACCCACTGCCGGATCTCGGCAGGTGTGTCGCCGTCGTAGGGAGCGGGGTGGATATCGCGCAGTTCCCCGGCGGTGAGCTCGGTGGCGGCCCGTAATTGATCGGCCCCGAGCGCCTTGGTGGGTGAGAGGTAGAGGGCGGTCGCTCTCGGGTCCGCATGGAGCGTGGTCAGCACCGGCAGCTGGTACCCGACCGATTTACCCGAGGCGGTCCCGGTGCTCACAACGACATTTTTCCCGGAGAACGCCAGTTCAGCGGTGTGTATCTGATGCGTCCACGGCGTGTCGACCCCGGTGGCCTGTAGCGCTTCGACCACTTTCGGCGATGACCAGGTGGGCCAGTCCGTGTGCTGTGCGGCCCGTGCCGGTAGCTCCGTGATGTGAGTGAGTCTGGGGTCGCCGTTTCCGAATCCCAGTAGGACACGATTCAGCAACGATCGACCATAGGTCAGGGCCTCGATTCGGCCTACCGGATCAGTTGTATTCATCGAGCCCGTGATGTGACGCGTGGGCGATGTGCGAACCGTGTGTATGTCTGTGGGTCTACCTGCCATTTCACTACAGAGTAGCGACCTGGGTCGCGGCCTGTTTGCCGTACGCTCACTCGGTTATCGAGGGGCAAACCTACTCCAAGTACGGATTTAGGCATTGTGCCCCTTACCTGCGCATTCGCAAGATCAACTTTTTTGCAAATTGTGGGTAGCTCCGCTGTTGAATTGCCAGAAGACATGGTTCACTGGTGCCTGGTCGCAAGCTTCTGTGTTCGAGGGACGGATCCAAAGTCCAAACCATCAGCAGGATCGATGTTGCGAACGGTGTGCTTGGTGCTTTCCTGCAGGGGGAACAAGAGTACAGCGGTCTCAACGGACCCGGTGGACGAACCTACTTGTCTACCGTTCCGGTATGGAAAGAGAAGGAACAGAATGGCACAGGGAACTGTGAAGTGGTTCAACGCGGAGAAGGGGTTCGGCTTCATCGCGCCCGAGGACGGCTCCGCTGACGTCTTCGTCCACTACTCCGAGATCCAGGGCAGCGGCTTCCGCACCCTCGAGGAGAACCAGAAGGTCGAATTCGAGGTCGGTCAAGGCACTAAGGGCCCACAGGCCACTGGTGTACGCGCGCTCTAAGAGCGGGCCCACCCCTACAGGTATCCGTCCCTCACCGCCACCCGGCGGTGAGGGACGACCCATATCTGGACCCATTACACTCGATCACAACCCGGGGCCACATCGTCGCTGCGCCCGAGACGCAGCTCATTAACACGGTATAAACGTTGCTGGCAGCGATATCAGTCGCCGCCGCCGATTGCCCCAGCCGCGGTGGAGCGCATATGAGCGCCCCGTGGATCGACAGGAAAGGTGTGTTCGCCGGTGGCAACACGAGACCGCGGTGCAACACCGGACTCCGAGGCGGCGCCCAACCAGGGCCGTCCCCTGCGTCGTCTCGTGATTGTCGAGTCACCGACGAAGGCCCGGAAGATCGCTCCTTATCTAGGTCGCAACTACGTCGTCGAGGCGTCGGTCGGCCATATTCGGGACCTGCCGCGCGGTGCGGCGGACGTACCCGCCAAATACAAGGGACAGGACTGGGCTCGCCTGGGCGTCGACGTCAACCATGACTTCGAGGCCATCTATGTGATCAGTCCGGATAAGAAGGCCAAGGTCAGCGAGCTGAAGAGCCTGCTCGCCGACGCCGACGAGCTCTACCTCGCCACTGACCCCGACCGCGAGGGCGAGGCCATCGCCTGGCATCTGCTGGAGACGCTGAAGCCGAAGGTCCCGGTCAGGCGCATGGTGTTCCACGAGATCACCGAATCGGCCATTCGGTCGGCGGCCGCCGACACGCGCGAGCTAGATCAAGATTTGGTCGACGCGCAGGAGACGCGGCGCATTCTCGATCGGCTCTACGGCTACGAGGTCAGTCCCGTGCTGTGGAAGAAGGTCATGCCGAAGCTTTCGGCGGGCCGAGTGCAGTCGGTGGCGACCCGCGTCATCGTGCAGCGCGAGCGTGAGCGCATGGCGTTCCGTTCCGCGGAGTACTGGGATATCGCGGCCAAACTCGATGCCGGTGGCCAGGGTGGGGACGAGAATCCGCGGATCTTCGGCGCCCGCCTGGTGACCGTGGACGGGTCGCGGGTGGCGGCCGGTCGTGACTTCGGACCGGACGGACGGCTCAAGACCCAGTCCGGCGTGACCGTCCTGGACGGCGACTACGCGCGGCGGCTGGCGGAATCGCTGCACGGGGTGGACCTGGCGGTCACCTCGGTGGAGTCCAAGCCCTACACCCGTAAGCCGTACGCGCCGTTCATGACCTCGACCTTGCAGCAGGAGGCCGGGCGCAAACTGCGCTTCAGCTCCGAGCGGACCATGTCGGTGGCGCAGCGACTGTACGAAAACGGCTACATCACCTACATGCGTACCGACTCGACGACGCTGTCGGACACGGCGATTCAGGCGGCGCGGTCGCAGGCGACCCAGCTCTACGGCGCGGAGTACGTGAGCCCGACGCCGCGGCAGTACACCCGCAAGGTCAAGAACGCGCAGGAGGCACACGAGGCGATCCGCCCCTCCGGCGATGTCTTCGCCACGCCGGGTGAGTTGCGTGATCGACTGCAGCTCGACGAATACCGGCTCTACGAACTGATCTGGCAGCGCACGGTGGCCTCGCAGATGGTCGACGCGCGCGGTACCACGCTGACGGTGCGCATTACCGGTGTCGCGAATACCGGTGAGGAATGCGTGTTTTCGGCTTCCGGCCGGACCCTCACCTTCCCCGGCTTCCTCAAGGCGTACGTCGAGAGTGTCGATGAGGAGGCGGGCGGTCAGTCCGATGACGCCGAATCGCGGCTGCCCGCGCTGTCCGAGGGGCAGGGCGTCACGGCGGTCGAGCTGAACCCGGATGGGCACACCACCAATCCGCCGCCGAGATTCACCGAAGCCTCGCTGATCAAGACCCTCGAAGAGCTCGGCATCGGCCGACCCTCGACCTACGCCTCGATTATCAAGACGATTCTCGATCGTGGGTATGTGTACAAGCGCGGTAGCGCGCTGGTGCCGTCGTGGGTGGCGTTCGCGGTGGTCGGTCTATTGGAGGCGTACTTCGGCCGGCTGGTTGATTTCGACTTCACCGCGGCCATGGAGGACGACCTCGATGCCATCGCCTCCGGGCGCGAGCAGCGCGGAAACTGGTTGTCCGGCTTCTACTTCGGTGGTGATCACGGCGTCGAGGGTTCGGTCGCGCGGTCGGGTGGACTCAAGAAGATGGTGGGTGAGCAGCTCGACGAGATCGATGCTCGCCTGGTCAATTCCATCAAGCTGTTCGCCGATGAGGAGGGCCGCGATGTCGTGGTCCGGGTCGGCCGGTTCGGTCCGTATCTGGAGCGCATGGTCGTCAATCCCGATGACCCGCAAGGCGATCCGATTTCGCAGCGGGCGAATCTGCCCGATGAGCTGCCGCCGGACGAACTGACCCCGGAGGTCACCGAGAAGCTGTTCTCGACCCCGCAGGAGGGTCGTCGGCTCGGTAAGGATCCGGAGACCGGGCACGAAATCGTCGCCAAGGAAGGACGTTTCGGGCCGTACGTCACCGAACTCCTGCCGGAGCCCGCCGAGGAGGCCGATACCGGCGCCAAGAAGCCCGCCAAGAAGGCGGCCGCGCCGAAGCCGCGGACCGGGTCGCTGTTCAAGTCGATGGATCTCGCGACCATCGAATTGGACGATGCGCTCAAGCTGCTGTCGCTGCCCCGGGTGGTGGGTGTCGATCCGACCTCCGGTGACGAAATCACCGCGCAGAATGGTCGATACGGGCCGTACCTGAAGAAGGGCACCGATTCGCGCTCGCTGAGCGGGGAGGAGCAGATCTTCACCGTCACCCTGGAGGAGGCGCTGAAGATCTACGCCGAACCCAAGCGGCGCGGTGGGCAGGGGGCCAGTGCGGCACCGCTGCGTGAGCTGGGTGTGGATACGGCGACCGAGAAGCCGATGGTGATCAAGGACGGTCGGTTCGGGCCGTATGTCACCGATGGTGAGACCAATGCCAGCCTCCGCAAGGGCGACGAGGTGGAGTCGATTACCGATGAGCGCGCCTCGGAGCTGTTGGCGGATCGGCGGGCGCGCGGGCCGGTGAAGAAGACGGCGAAGAAGGCCGCCAAGAAGGCTCCGGCCAAGAAGGCGGCCGCCAAGAAGACGACCGCCAAGAAGACCACGGCCAAGAAGACGGCAGCGGCCAAGACCGGCGAGGGCACCGCGGCGAAGGCCACGGCCAAGAAGACGCCCGTCAAGAAGGCTCCGGCGAAGAAGGCCACGGCCTCGAAGTCCTGATCGGATGGTCTGGGACCATTCTCTCCGCCGGTGCCTTCCCGTAGCGTGAGCACGGGAAGTGCACCAGCGGAAGGATTTCGATGACCGTCGATCGGGAGCGTGCGGATCTCATCGCTGCCCTTGCCGAGCAACGCCGACTCTTCAACATCACATTGCGCGGGCTCTCCGATGAGCAGGCGCGGCAGCGCACCACGGTCAGTGAGCTCACCCTCGGTGGTCTGCTGCACCATCTGGTCGCCACCGAGCGGCATTGGATTCAGGTGATCATCGAACGTGATGAGAACTCGGAATTCGATGTGGCCGGTATGGATTCGCAGTATCGGCTGGGCCCGGACGAGACGGTGGCGGGACTGCTCGCCGACTGGGATGTGGTGACGGCGCAGACCGAGAAGCTGATTCGCGAGGTGGACAGCTTCGACACCCCGATTCCGATCCCGACCGCGCCGTGGGCACCCGAGCGGGAGTGGTGGCCGGTGCGGGTGATTCTGTTCAATATCTTCCGTGAGATCGCGCACCACAGTGGGCATGCCGACATCATTCGGGAGTCCCTCGATGGGGCGAATACGACATATCAGCGCGTCTGATTCGCGGTTCTCCGACTGTCGGTGCCGACGGCTAGGGTGTACGGCGTGGCGGGAGTCTTCGATCGGCTGGTGGGCCAGGATGCGGTCGAGTCCGAACTGACGGGTGCCGCGGTGGCCGCGCGGGGCGGGGCGGCGGTGTCGTCGTCGGCTATGACGCATTCGTGGCTGTTCACCGGGCCGCCCGGATCGGGTCGGTCGGTGGCGGCGCTGTGTTTCGCGGCGGCATTGCAGTGCACGGATCCGGAGCGGCCGGGCTGCGGGCGGTGTCATGCCTGCACCACGACCATGGCCGGAACACACGGTGATGTGCGGCGAGTGGTGCCGGAGGGATTGAGTATCGGCACCAAGGAGATGCGCGACATCGTGCAGATCGCGTCGCGGCGGCCCAGCACCGGACGGTGGCAGGTGGTCGTGGTCGAGGATGCCGACCGCCTGACCGAGGCCGCCGGAAACGTACTGCTCAAAGTGGTGGAGGAGCCGCCGGAGCGGACCGTCTTCCTGTTGTGCGCGCCGTCGGTGGATGCCGAGGACATTTCGGTGACCCTGCGCTCGCGGTGTCGGCATGTGCACTTGGTGACACCGTCGGTGGATTCCATCGCGAAGGTCCTGATCGAACGTGACCGGCTCGATGCGAAGACCGCCCACTGGGCGGCGTCGATCAGCGGTGGTCATGTGGGTCGGGCCCGCCGGTTGGCGACCGATGACGACGCCCGGGCGCGGCGGCAGCGGGCCCTGGCGCTGGTGGGTGCGACCGCTCGACCCGCCACGGCCTACGCGGCGGCGGACGCACTGGTGAAGTCCGCCGACGATGAGGCCAAACAGGTCAGCGGTACGCGCGATGAGAAGGAACGCGACGAACTGTCGATGGCGCTCGGTGCGGGCGGTACCGGTAAGGGCACCGCCGGGGCGACCCGAGGCTCGGCCGGAGCGCTCAAGGAGCTGGAGAAGCGGCAGAAATCCCGTGCCACCCGCACCGGCCGCGATGCCTTGGACCGGGCGCTGATCGATGTGGCCGGGCTCTACCGCGATGCCCTCGCGGTCCGCCTGCGCGCCGCGACTCCGGACGCGAGCTCCGGTGTGGCCCTTACCCACCCCGATATGTCCGACCAGATCCGCGAACTCGCCACCGATGTTCGCCCGGAAGGACTACTGCGCTCCATCCAGGCGATCCTCGAATGCCGCGATGCCCTCGACTCGAATGTGAAGCCCCGCTTCGCGGTAGCCGCCATGGTCGCCACCCTGATGGCCGCCCGCTCCGCGTGACCGCGACCACGGGTTTTCGCGTTCCGGCTCGAGGACGATAGACTCGCACCGCCGAAAGGCACGCCGCCTTAGCTCAGTCGGTAGAGCGCTTCACTCGTAATGAAAAGGTCGGGGGTTCGATTCCCCCAGGCGGCTCCGAGATCAAGCCCCCGATGTGGACTCCACATCGGGGGCTTTGTCGTTTTACGGGGACAGTGTGCAGAAAGTTCTTTGCATAGATTGGTTTGCAAAGAGTACTTTGTAAGTATGGCTGAACCAGTGCCGCCCAGGGAGATCACCGACCCCGCCGCCTTACGTGCGCTGGCGCATCCGCTGCGCCAGCGGATTCTGCGGGCACTTGCCGAACAGGGGCCATCGACGTCCACGGCGCTCGGTGCGCTGCTGGGGGAGAACACCGGGGCGACCAGTTATCACCTGCGTCAGCTCGCCGAGCACGGGTTCATCGAGGAGGCGCCCGAATTGGCGAAGGGGAAGGAGCGGTGGTGGCGGTCGCCGCCGCAGGATCTGCGGTATCGGGTCGATCGGGCTTCGTCTCCGGAACTGCGCGAGCTGATGGAAGGTCTGCTCGCCGTGCACATTGCCGACGATGTCGAGGCGTTTCAGCGATTCGAGGCCGAGCGTGCCGAGCTGGGTGAGTGGGCCGATATGGTGCCGTTCTCCCGGGGCGCCATCCATGCGACGCGCGAGGAGTTGGAAGCGTTCTTCGAGGACTATCTCACGCTGCTCAAACGCTTCCAATCCACGCACGCCGAGGGCCGCCCCGGAACGCGCCGAGTGCTGACCCGGTTCATCGCGTTTCCCGCACCCGGAATGAATTCCAGCGAGTAAGGATCCACCAGTGCTATCGATCGTCGCTCGAATTGTCCTGCTCACCACCATGATTGCTGCAATCACCCTCGGTGCGCCGATGGCACACGCGAACGATCTCGTGACCGACGGTATCTCCATCACCCGCTCCGACGGGACCACGGCGAGCGGCACCGTGTACGCACCCGCCGGTGCCACCGGCCTGCCGGGAGTGGTGCTGGTGCACGGTTCGGGCGATGGTCGCGATGAGCACTACGACCAGGTTGCCGCCGCTCTCGCCGGTGCGGGGATTGTCGCGCTGCGCTATGACAAGCGCACCGAGGATTACACACCCGCGCACCGCGACTACTCATTGCTCGCCGACGACGCACTGGCAGGTCTTGCCGCACTGCGGAACCGCCCCGAGGTGGCTCCGGACCGCGTCGGGATCTGGGGCCTCTCCGAAGGGGGATGGGTTGCCCCGCTCGCGGTTTCGCGTTCCGCCGATGCCGCGTTCCTGATTACTGTCGGCGCCAATTCCTTTGCCCCCGCGGCGCAGCAGGCCTGGGCGAACGAGACCAGATTCGTCGCGGGCGGAGTGCGTGGTTCGATGCTCGAAGTGCTGGCGCGCAACGGTATCCGGCAACTGGTAGGCGCGGGTCAGTTCGCCCAGGCCGACTACGACGCGATACCGGTGCTGGAGCGGATCCCGCAGCCGGTGCTCGCGATCTGGGGTGAGCTGGATCGGCTGACACCCCCGGGCGACAGCCTGCGCGACTTCCAGTCCGCGTTCGAGCGAGTGGGCAAGACGAACTACACGCTGCGAACCCTGCCGAACGCCCAGCACGGCGGGCATGCGACCACCGATGGATTCGACAAACTGCCGGAACTGGCTCCGGGCTACATCCAGCTCATGGCCGATTGGGTGCACGGACTCCCGGATTCCGCTGCACGACAGGTGGATCCGCCAGCGGCGCAGGGGCAGTCGGCCGAGGCGCTCGAACCGCTGTCCCGGTGGGAGTCCGCCACCGTGCAGCTGTCGCTGCTGCTCGGAATCGTCCTCGGCTTCGGAGGTTACGCACTGACCGGCGCGGTGCGCCGGTGGCGGTTGCCGAATCCGCGACCGGCGCGAATCCTGTTGTCCGCAGCAATGATTGCCATTGTCGGGACCGTCGCGCAACTGCTGTTCATGCTGACGACCCGAGCCACCTCATTCGGTCCCCTGCTGTTCGGCCGCACACTGCCCTGGCTGGCTGTACAGCTGCTCGCCGCGCTCGCGGTGGTCACCCTCGGCGTCATTATCGCTCGGAGCCGGAGCACGCTTTCCGACTCCGGTGCGGGCGCCCGCGCCAGATGGATTCTCCTGGTCTGCGGCGGTGCGGGATTCACCCTGTGGGCCCTGTATTGGGGCCTCCTGATCCCCTGACCGCCCGGACAGTCGGCTGGTGGCGAACGGAAGACCGGGGAATCGCATGGCCGCAGGTTGTCGGGTGCGCGAGCGGGGATTGCCGCTGGGCGGTCGTCGGGACGGTCATCGCCCAGCGGCGCTGCACACTGCGCCGACTCTCGGCCCGGTAGCGATCACGCTGGCGTCGCGCGATGGTTTATCCGTCGACCGATGCTCAGCTCAGCTGGCCGCGCCCGGGCCGGGAGACGCTGAGCGTCCGATCAGCAGTCCTGAGCGCCGCTCCCTCGTCATTCCGGCATGCTTTTGGCCGGAATCCACACCCGAATGGCACCGTACAGGCTGGATCCCGGCCAGAAGCGCACCGGACGACGGGGATATTCGGTCGTGAAACGCGCGGTACTCCCAGCCACCCGCGCAGTCCGCTGTGCTCGTACCGACCTGGCAGGTTCCCGACACCCCCGCTACCGTTGATGCCGTGGATACCCCGTTGGCGCCCCCGCCCCCGCCCCCAGTTCGTCCCCGGTGGCGGGCAATGGGATTGCCGCTGCTCACGGGTGCCGCGGTGGCCGGCACGGTCGCGGCGCTGCATTTCCGGGATCCGCATCAGGCAGGCTCGTGGGGTCTGTGCCCCTTCTATGAACTGACCGGATACTGGTGCCCCGGCTGCGGGGGATTGCGCGGTATGCACAATCTCACCGAGGGCCGGATTCTCGACGCGGTGCAGAGCAATCTGCTATTGATTCCGCTGCTGCTGGTGTTCGCGGTGTGGTGGGGGGATTGGCTGGTGCGCAGTTCGCGCGGCCAGCCCGCGCGGACGCTACCCCGCGGGTTGCCGCGCACATGGTTGTGGGTGACCCTGGCTTTCCTGGTGGCCTACACGGTCTTTCGCAATACCCCGTGGGGCACCTGGCTCGTGCCGGTGTGAATTACGGCGGCGTGGCCCGCCGAGTGAAACCCGCTGATCAGGGCATGCTGTCACTATGGTTGATTCGCTGAAGGAACGAGTGCGGGCGAAACTGCTGCGGCAGCTCAATGAGGACGGTGCGCCGGATCCGGATCAGGACGACACCCGGCAGTTGTCGGTGCTGACCGATCTGGAACTGCTGGACGCGGTGGCGGACGACGATCCAGTGGTGGAGGAACTGGCCGTCCGCTACCTTGTGCCCTGAAGCCCGAAGCCAACGCCCGCGCTCAGCAGACCTGCGCGCTCAGAACGCACAGGGCGCGCCGCCCTCGGAACCGCTGCTGAACGGCCGGGTCTCCGGTGTCGGGTTCCAATGTCCTTCGGTGCGAGCGTAATTCCAGCGCGGGCCGTTCTCGACCAGGGCGGAGACGGCATCGATGAGCCGATCCACATCGGCGGCCGTACTGCCGAGGCCCAGGCTGGCCCGCAGCGCGCCGTCCACACCGAGTGCGGCCAGCAGCGGATGTGCGCAGAACCGGCCGTCGCGCACGCCGATCCCGTGTTCGGCGGACAGGTAGGCGGCCACCCGACCGGGTTCGAAGCCGTCGATGGTGAAGGCGACAATGCCGACGGCATCGGTGCTGTCGCGCCAGATGCGCAGGAAGTTCACGCCCGGAATGGTTTTCAGGCCGTAGCGCAGGCGATGCGAGAGGTAGAGCTCGTGCTCGGTGACCGTGGTCTCGTCGAGGGCCGCGAGTGCGTCGCAGGCGGCGGCCAGGGCGGCCACGCCCAGCACATTCGGGGAACCGGCCTCATGTCGCTGCGGGGCCGGGGCCCATTCGGTTTCGGTGGCGGAGACCTCGCGAACCGCGCCGCCACCGGCGAGGTACGGCTGCGCGGTATCGAGCCAATCGCGACGACCCACCAGCACGCCCGCGCCGAACGGGGCGTAGAGCTTGTGGCCGGAAAACGCCACATAGTCGATTCCACTGGCCTGCAAGTCGATTCGGCGATGCGGGGCCAGCTGGGCGGCGTCCACCAGGATGCGGGTACCGCATTGGTGCGCGATCCAGGCCAGGCGCTCGATCGGCAGCAGCTCGCCGGTCACATTGGAGGCGCCCGTAATCGCCAGCAGTGCGGCGGGTTTCGCGCACAGTTCGGCGACGAGGCGCTGAATGGTCTCCTCGATGGTGTCGGCGGCCCGGACCACGCGGCGGCCGTTGCGCACCCACGGCAGGAAGTTGGCGTGGTGCTCGGTATCCAGCACCACGGTGTCGCCGGGTACGCAGGAGGCGAGCAGGTTGAGTGAGTCGGTGGTGTTGCGGGTGAAGACCACGCACTGGTCGTCGGCGGCATTGAGGAAGCGCGCCACCGTATTTCGCGCGGCTTCGTAGCAATCGGTGGAGACTCGCGAAGCGTATCCGGCGCCGCGGTGCACGCTCGCGTAGAACGGCAGCAGTTCCTGCACCCGATTGGTGACCTGCTCCAGTGCCGGTGCGCTGGCGGCATAGTCGAAGTTGGCGTAGGTGGCGGTGCCACCCTGAACGAGCGGCACCTGGAGGTCGTATCCGGAGACGCGGGCGAGGGTGGCGCAGCTGTGGTCGGCGAAAGCAGTCATGACGAAATCCCGTCGGTCAGGGACTCGTGATCAGCAGGATCGAAGAGTCCGCGCTTGCCGCGTTCTTGTGAACGTCGGCCCGGTCGTCACCTGGAGCACCCCACCGCGGAGGAGGGTTGCCGACCAGCTAGCCAGGGCTTGACGCTGGTACTCATGACCTGATTGCAGAGGTTGGCAGATGCGCGGCGACCTTGTCAACCCGCTGACGAGAATCATCCGAAAGTTGGATGGGTAGGGCCGCAAAGTAGGAATCGGGAGTTCGTCGGGGTCGGTAGCCTTTAATGTGAAGTTAGGGTAGCCAAAGTAGTGTGGCCGCAGGATCGATAACGAGGAGCACGACATGCTGGATATCGCGACGCCGTTCTCGACCCTCATCCGCACCGCCACCGAACAGCAGCACAGCGAGGCCGAGCACTCGTCGTTCATGCGCGACATGCTCACCGGAACGCTCGGTGTGCGGGCGTTCTACCGCTACACCGCCCAGCTCTGGTTCGTCTACGACGCGCTGGAGAAGCGGTCCGCCGAACTCGCCGCCGATCCGGTCGCCGGACCCTTCGTTCGCCCGGAGATAGCTCGTCTTGCCGCACTGGAAACCGACCTCGCCCATCTGGGCGGTGCGGGCTGGCGTGACGAGCTGCGACCGCTGCCGTCCACCCTCGCCTACGCCGATCGCATTACCGAATGCGCCCAGCACTGGTCCGCCGGATATGTCGTTCATCACTACACCCGCTACCTCGGTGACCTTTCGGGCGGGCAGGTCATTCGTGGCACTGCGGAGAAGCTGTGGAATCTGCCCAAGAAGGGCGATGGCGTGCGCTTCTATGTCTTCGACGCGATCTCCAATCCGGCCGCCTTCAAGCGCGGATACCGCGAGCTGCTCGACGGCCTGCCCCTGGACGCGGACGAAACCGAGCGTGTACTCGATGAGGCGCGCCTGGCGTTCTCGATGAATACCGACCTATTCGGTGAGCTGGCCGCAGAATTCAGCGATAAGAACTGAGGCCCTATCGGCTACCCCGGGCTACGTATGCCACAGGATTGCTGAGGGTAACTCGGTTGCCTCGCGGGAGCGGGTGCGCTGCCATTGAGTGGTGAGTCTGCCCCTGCTGCTGAGCTTTATCGGACTGTGTGTCCTGCTGTCGCTCACCCCCGGACCGGATTCGTTTCTGGTGCTGAGGTTTTCGATGGTGGGACCGCGACCCGCCATCGCCGCGGCGATCGGCTCGGCGCTGGGCGGGATCGTCTGGGCCGTGGTGGTCGCGGCGGGCGTGGCGGCGCTGCTGGAACAGTCGGCCACGGCCTATCGCGCGTTGAAGGTTATCGGCGGAATCTATCTGGTGTACCTGGGAATTCGCACGTTCCTTGCCTTCCGGCGCGACCGCCGCGAGAGCGCTGCCACAGCCGCGACCGCGGCGCTGCCGGGTGCGGAGCCCGCGAACTCACGGGAACGTGCGGCGTCGGTGCGAGCGGCATTCACCGCCGGGATGGTGTCGTGTGTGTTCAACCCGAAGGTCGGCCTGTTCTATCTGGCGGTGCTGCCCCAGTTCCTGACCGAGGTCACCTTCGCGAATACCCTCGCGCTCGGCGCTATCGAAAGCACCATTGCCGCAATCGAAATGGTGCTGCTGGCACTGGCCGCGGCGCGGGCGGCGGAACTGCTGCGCAGTAAGAAGGTGCGCGATCGGCTGGAACAGATCAGCGCGGGCATTCTCGCCGCGCTCGGTATCGGCACCGCCGCCTCGGCGGCCTGATGCGCGGATTCCGGCCGCAAATCCGCGCAGAGCACCGATATGCGCCCGTCGAGGATGGAGACGCCCAGTCGTGAGCGGGATCGTTCAGAGCGCTTCGGGCCGGTGGTACGTGCCGTTGTAGTACAGCAGCGGTGCGGCGGCGGGGAGTTCCTCGGCATCGTCGTGGACGCGGGTGACCAGACCGATAACGAGGGTGTGGTCACCGATTTCGATGAGTTGATGAACGGTGGCGCGGACCCAGATGGGTGTGCCGTGCAGGACCGGTTCACCGGTTTCGAGGTTGGTCCACAGCGAGCGGTCGGTGAAGCGCTCCTCGGCGGCGCGACTGAAGCGCTGCGCGATGTGCTGCTGATGTTCACCGAGGAAGTGCACGACCACCGATTCGGCGCGCAGCATGGCCTCGATACTGGAGGAGGTGTGCGCGATATTGAACGAGATCAGCGGCGGTCGCAGTGACACCGATGCGAACGAGGTGGCCGTGAAGCCGACCGGCCCCTTCTCGGAGTTCAGGGTGACGACGGTGACGCCCGCCGGATAGTGCCGCATGGCGGAGCGGTACTGATGGGCGGTGATACCACTCAGATCGTCGGGGACCTGTAGCTCGGACGGTGAATCGGTCACCTAGGAAATCTACGTCCGAACCGGTGTGCCTATTCCTATTGTGCGCAATCTGACCACAATCCCCGTGTCGGAACGGGGTGTGGATTGCGGCCACCTGCATGCCGGAATGCCGAGGGCGGGGCGGTCAGTCGACGTCGATCGCGAGTCCGGCGGTAATGCGCATCAGCTCGCCGAAGGTGGTGCGGAAGAGGGTGTTCGGATGGCCACCCGCCGCCCACAGCTCCGAATGCCTGGCCAGCGCATTGTCGAGATAGGTGGGCAGATTGGTGGGATGGCCGACCGGCGCCACCCCGCCGATCGGCTGGCCCGTAACCTCCCGCACCATATCGGCGGGCGCCCGGGTGAGGGTTCCTTCGAGGCGTTCCCCGGTGCGTTCGAGATTCACCTGGTGGGCGCCCGAGACCAGCAGTAGCACCGGATCGTCGTCGAGCAGGAATACCAGGGATTTGATAATCGCCCCGACATCCACGCCGATCGCCGCGGCGGCTTCCTGCGCGGTGCTGGTGGGTAGCGGTTGGGTAATGATCACGCCGTGATGGCCGCGCGAAATCAGCGTGTCGGAGACCTTGGAAGCGAGCGGCGGCAGGGACCTGCGCATGCCAACCAGGGTAGAGCGATTGCGGATTATGTGCGGGCGTTCAGTATTCGGGGTAACCGTTCTCGGGGCCGAGCATGTCCGCGAGTCGAGTGCGCGCAGTGCGGATGAGCTCGGCGGTATCGCGTTCGGAGAGTTCCTCGTGCACACAGGAATCGAAAACGCGATCGAGATCGGCCGGGGACAGTGCGAGCAATTCGGCGTCGGCGGCGGTGGCCAGGGCCGTATAGCTGGGATAGGGGCGGCCGTCGGCCAGCTTGGCCGCCCATGTGACATTGCAGCAACATTCATAGAGGGCGTGTATCGCCCGTTGGCGGGATAGGGCGTTGAATCGGTCGAGGCCGATTTCGTGATGCATCAACATCGGGTTCTCCACACTGGTGGCGCAGATTTGCTGACGTGCTAATCGTCCGCCCGTCGCCGGTCCGGAAACCAGTGCGACGCAGCATATTTAGCACAGCATTAACACTGCCCGCCCGGCTGCGGCCCGCCACCGATACGCTGGTCCGATGAGTGAATGGAAGGCTTTCACAGTCGAGAGCAAGGACCATGTAGCCCAGGTCACCCTGACCGGCCCCGGCAGGGGTAACGCCATGGGTCCCGACTTCTGGCACGAACTCCCGTTGATCTTCGGCGAACTCAGCGCCGATCCGGACGTCCGGGCCATTGTGCTCACCGGCTCCGGTAAGCACTTCTCCTACGGCCTGGACCTGCCGGCCATGAGCCCGCTGTTCGGCCCGCTGCTGCAGGACCGTGCCCTGGCCCGCCCGCGCACCAACTTCCTCAAGCAGATTCGTGAGATGCAGGCGGCGGTCACCGCGGTCGCCGACTGCACCAAGCCGATTATCGCCGCCGTCTCCGGCTGGTGCATCGGTGGCGGCCTCGACCTCATTGCCGCCGTGGATGTGCGACTGGCCAGCGCTGACGCCAAGTTCAGCCTGCGCGAGGCCAAGGTGGCGATTGTGGCCGATATCGGCTCGCTGCACCGGCTGCCCGGCATTATCGGCGAGGGCCACCTGCGCGAACTCGCCTACACCGCCAAGGACATCGACGCCGCCCGCGCCGAAAAGATCGGCCTCGTCAGCGACGTGTACGCCGATCAGGAGGCGGTACTGGACGCGGCGCACGCCATGGCGCGCGAGATCGCTCTCAACCCGCCGCTGGTGGTGCAGGGCATCAAGGATGTGCTGGACCAGCCGAAGGTGGGCCGGGTCGCCGACGGACTGCGGTACGTATCGGTGTGGAATGCCGCCTTCCTGCCGTCGGAGGACATTACCGAGGCCATCCAGTCGGTCTTCGAGAAGCGGGAACCCGAGTTCAAGGGCAAGTGATCGATTGAGCGGTAACGATGCGAGACCGCCTGCGGTGCAGGCGGTCTCGTTCGTTCACAGCCGCTGAAACCAGCGCTGTGCACCAGCGGTGGAATCGACGCGGCCCGGGAGGCCGGTGGCACGGCTCCCGGCCGGGGATCCGACTCAGTGGCCGCCCTGCTCCTTCAAGCGGGCGTAGGCCTCGGTCACCAGGGTCTCGGCCTTCTCGCGGCCTTCCCAACCCTCGACCTTGACCCACTTGCCGGGCTCGAGGTCCTTGTAGCGCTCGAAGAAGTGCGCGATCTCCTTGCGCTGGAACTCCGGGATGTCCTCGACGTCCTGGATGTGGTCCCACCGCTTATCGCCCGCGGGCACGGCCACGACCTTCTCGTCGCCACCCGCCTCATCGCTCATGATCAGCACGCCGACGGGACGGGCCTCGACCAGCACACCCGGGAAGACCGGTTCGGGCAGCAGCACCATGCAGTCCAGCGGGTCGCCGTCGGAGCCGAGGGTGTCCTCGATGAAGCCGTAGTCGGCCGGGTACATCATCGGGGTGTACAGGTAGCGGTCCAGCTTCACGCGACCCGTCTTGTGATCTACCTCGTACTTGTTCCGCTGACCTCGCGGGATCTCGATGGTGACGTCGAACTCCACGTCATCTCCTCTTTTCTGGTGCCTATGGCTGCCGACTCGCCAGCTCGTTCGGGGGAACGACTGCGCACCGAGGATAGTGTGGTGCCCGAGCGTGTGGGTGCGGCAGGGACGCCGGACAATCCCCACCACAGGTAACCAGGGAGACAGCGGCACGTGGTTGGTCCGAACGGGAAGAACATCGGCGGGTTGGAGGCCAAGCGGCGGCGCAGGAAATTGATCCTGGTGGCATCCGTCCTGGTCATGGTCCTCATCGCGATGGGCTCCGTGGCGCTCATCGTGAAACCGTGGACCGAGGAATTCCGGCACGGTGGTTTGACGATCGCCGCGGCGCCCGCGCCGGTGCAGGTATCGCCGCAGGTCGGGCCCGCATCCACCGATGCGCCCGCGCCGAGTAGGAACGGGCTGGCGGCGGCCCTCGCGCCCGTGGTCGGCACTCCGGACCTGGGTGTCTTCGCCGCCATGGTGTCCGACGCCGAGACCGGTGAGGTGCTGTGGAGCACCGATCCCGATCAGCCGATGATCCCGGCGTCCAATGCCAAAATTCTGCTGACCGCCGCCGCGCTACTCGCCCTGCCGCCCGACCATCGGGTGATCACGAAGGTAGTGACCGGGGCCGCGCCGAACGAGCTGGTGCTGGTCGGCGGCGGTGATCCCACGCTGACCGCGCAACCGGATGGCAAGGGGTACTACCCCGGCGGGCCGCGACTGTCGGATCTGGTGTCACAGATCAAGGCCTCCGGCCGTGCGGTGGACACCATCATCGTCGACACCTCGCTCTACACCGGGCCGAATATGGCGCCGGGCTGGCTTACCGAGGATATCGGCGGCGGTTCCATCGCACCGATCGAACCGGTGATGATCGACGGTGGCCGACTGGAACCGTTGCGGGCCTACTCGCCGCGAACCCACACCCCGGCCCTGGATGCCGGACGGCGGCTCGCCATCGAACTGGGTCTGGATCCGGCTCGGGTGCGAGCGGGTACCGCCCCGGCCGGTGCGACGCAGGTCGCCGCCGTACAGTCCGCGCTGCTGCGGGACCGACTGCACGACATGATGGTGCACTCCGACGATGTGCTGGCCGAGACCATTGCCCGTGAGATCGCCGCCGCGACCGGTTCGGAGCAGTCGTTCGCGGGTGCGGCAACGGGTATCAACACGACGTTGCGGGCCGCCGGATTCGATATGACCGGTGTCACCCTGCTCGACGGCGGTAGCGGACTGTCCGTCGACGACTGGATTCCGGCGCGCGTGCTGGACCGCATCATGACCGCCGCGGCCTTGCCGAACGGTACCGGGGACCAAGGGAATTCGACCGGAAACGGCACGCGGGACCCCGCTCCCGCCCCGCTCGCGGCGCTGCTCGACCACCTGCCCGTGGCCGGGGCGACCGGCACCCTCTCCGACCGCTACACGGCGCGCGACCGTGACGGCGCGGGTTGGGTACGTGCCAAAACCGGAACTCTGGACGTGGCAAGCTCGTTGGTGGGGTATGTGCTGGATCGCGATGGGCGCGTACTCACCTTCGCGTTGATGTCGAACCAACGGCTACCCGAGGCGAGCCGCCCCGCGTTGGACGCCATCGCCGCCACATTGCGCAACTGTGGATGCTCCTGACGGGTGGATGACTATGACCGGACCCGAACACAATTCGGCCGACGCCGCACACCTGGGAACCGGTGACTCCCGTACCCAGGTGGTGATCGACCCGAGAACCGGGGAACTGAGCCGAAAATCGAAGCCCGGACTGACCGGCGCCGTGGATTGGAAGCTCGCCGCCCGGACCGGAGCCCTGCTCGTACCCACCGGTCCGCGCGCTTCCCGGTATTCCGCGGAGCAGGCGGTGGCCGAGCTCGCCGAGGCGTCCATTCGCGCCGAGGGCCCGGTTCGGGAGGTCAGCAATCTCGTCGACGGGTCGGTGGTGCCCGCCGCGCGCATTGTGGACCGGCCCGGCTGGATCGCGGCCGCCGCCGAATCCATGTCCGCGCTCACCGGCAGCGACTCCACCGACCAGGGCCGCTTCGTCGGCAAACCCGCCGGGGTGCAGGCCGGGGCCATGCTGGCCTTCCTGTCCACCGCCATCCTCGGTCAGTACGACCCGTTCAGCGGTCCCGACGGCACCCTGCTGCTGGTCGCGCCCAACATTATGGGCACCGAACGCGCACTGGCCGTACCGCCCGGCGACTTCCGGCTCTGGGTGTGCCTGCACGAGGTGACCCACCGCGTGCAGTTCTCCTCCGCGCCGTGGCTGGCCGACTACATGAAGAGCAATGTGGAGCTGCTCGGCGAGGTCGGCGACGAGCCGATGGCCGACGTCCTGGCCCGCCTCCTGGAGGCGGTGAAGGATCGCCGCCGCGGTATCGAGGATCCGGCCGCCAGCGGGGTTATCGGACTACTGCGCGCCACGCAGGCCGAACCGCAGCGCGACGCTCTGGACCGACTACTCATGCTCGGCACCCTCCTGGAGGGCCACGCCGACCACGTCATGGACGCCGTCGGCCCCGCCGTGGTGCCCTCGGTCGCCCGCATCCGCTCCGCATTCGACCAGCGTCGCCGCCGCCCGGGCAATCCGATCCAGCGGCTGCTGCGGGCACTGCTCGGGATGGACGCGAAGGTCGCGCAGTACGTGCGCGGTAAGAAGTTCGTGGACGAGGTGGTGGACACCGTCGGAATGGAACGCTTCAACGTCATTTGGACCGACGGCGAAACCCTCCCGCGCGTGGACGAAATCGAGGATCCACAGCGCTGGGTACGGCGCGTCCTCGGCTGAGCAGAGCCCACACCCGTCCTCGGGTCCCGGTTGTGCCCTGCGTGCTGGGCTGCTATCCGTCGTCGTGGTCCCGGCTGTGCCCTGTGTACAGAGTTGACACCCGCCGTCGTGGCCTCGGGTGCCCCTTGCGCCGCGCCATCACCGTCCGGATGGGTCGACACCCTTCGTCATTCCGGCGTGCTTTCGGCCGGAATCCACCTTCGATCAGGACGTGGATCCCGGCCAAAAGCACGCCGGGATGACGGGTGGTTGGTGTGCTTGGTGACGGGTGGTTGGTGTGCTCGGTGACCGGTGCTCGGTGACCGGTGACCGGTGGCTGGTGTGCTCGGTGACCGATGGCTGGTGTCCTCGGTGACCGATGGCTGGTGTCCTCGGTGACCGGCGCTCGGTGTGCCCGGGGTCGGCGACAAGGCCGGCGTGAAACCATCGGAGACGTGAGCCATCCGCGACTTCCCGAGACCCCGGCCGCGCTGGAAACGCGCCGTGCCGTGCGGGATTGGTTGGGTACGTATGCCCCGAACGGTGTGGTGGCGGTCGGGTTGTCGGGCGGGGCGGACTCCCTGGCATTGACCGCGGCCGCTGTCGTCGAGGCCGGTGCGGTTGATGCGCTGGTCGTCGATCACGGCTTGCAGGGCGGATCGGCGGTGGTGGCGGCGGAGGCCGCTGCCACCGCTCTGCGGCTCGGATGCCGGTCGGCTCGGGTCTTGACGGTTGAGGTGTCCGGCAGCGGAGGTATGGAGGCGGCCGCCCGGCGAGCCCGGTACGCGGCATTGGACCGGGCACGAGATGGCCGCCCGGTCCTGCTGGGCCACACCCTCGATGACCAGGCCGAGACCGTTCTGCTGGGTTTGGCGCGGGGGTCGGGCTCACGGTCCATTCAAGGGATGGCGGCCTTCGCCGATCCGTGGGGACGGCCACTGCTGGGGGTGCGGCGGGCGGTCACCCGGCAGCTCTGCGCCGATCTCGGTGTGACCCCGTATGACGACCCGCACAACAGCTCCGCCGAATTCACCCGGGTGCGGCTGCGCGCCGAGGTGCTGCCGCTGCTGGAGGAGGTGCTCGGTGGTGGGGTCGCGGCGGCGCTGGCCAGAACGGCGGCTCAGCTGCGGGAGGACGGTGAGGTCCTCGATGTGCTCGCCAGGAATTTGCTGGCGAGTGCCTGTGATGGGAACGGATTGTTGGTGGAGACTCTCGCCACTGCCGAGCCCGCACTGCGACGCCGGACGATTCGGGCATGGCTGCTGGCGGGTGGGGCTAAGGCGTTGACCGACAAGCATTTACGCGCGGTGGACGCACTGGTCACCGATTGGCGCGGACAGGGCGGCGTGGCGGTCGGCGGCGGGTCGAGTGGGATCAGGTTGGTTGCCGGGCGCGAACATGGCAGGCTCGTACTGAGCTTGGTCGAGAACGAGCCCAGGTGATTCGGGATCCACATCACTGAAGGGAAACCATCGGACGTGTACGGGGATGACATCGCGTCGGTGTTGATCAGCGAGGACGAGATCGCGGCGAAGGTTTCCGAACTCGCGGACCTTGTTGCCAAGCGGTACCCGGCGGACGCCCCGGAGGGCGACCTGCTGTTGGTGGGTGTGCTCAAGGGCGCCATCTTCTTCATGACGGACCTGGCCAAGAAACTCACCATCCCTACTCAGATGGAATTCATGGCGGTCTCGTCCTACGGGTCGTCCACCTCGTCCTCGGGCGTGGTGCGCATCATGAAGGACCTGGACAAGGACATCGCCGGACGCAATGTGTTGATCGTCGAGGACATCATCGACTCCGGTCTCACGCTGTCGTGGCTGCTGCGCAATCTGTCCAGTCGCAATCCGGCCTCACTCGAGGTCGTGACGCTGCTGCGCAAGCCCGACGCACTACGCACCCAGGTAGATGTGCTGCACGTGGGCTTCGACATTCCGAATGAGTTCGTGGTCGGCTACGGCCTCGACTACGCGGAGCGCTACCGCGATATGCCGTACATCGGCACCCTGCACCCGAAGGTCTACGGCGGCGAGGCCTGAGCCCTCTTCGAGGCTCGGGCAAGCGCTATTGCTCGGATCGGACGACGACCTGGCATTGCGATATGCCGTCCCTTCTGTCCCTTCCGTCATTCCGGCGTGCTTGTGGCCGGAATCCACCTCGGCTCCGTAGCGGATCCGGCCCGAAAACACGCCGTGATGACCAACGGATGGAGCGTTTTCCGGCGTGGTGTGAGAAATTTCACTCACCCTGTTCAGTGGTTGTGCGGGCCTGCGGCCGTTGGGTGTTGCTGAGTGCCGAGGGCAGTTCAGTGGCATTGACAGCCAGGTCACGGGTGGCGTGGGTTACTGCTGGTCGGTCGACTTGATAGAAGTCGGTCGGATGCCCATTTGGTCAGTCGCTGGCGGTTCGCGGAGCCCGCTGCCATGCTGTTATGGACACGTCATATGCTGTTCGTAACAAACCTGATGGCTGTTTTCGTTTCGGATTCCAAACTCCGAGGTCGGATCTGGCTGGATATTCAAGACCGATTCTGATAGCAAGGGGCTATGGACCCGCATTTGCGCGACCTGCGGTATTTCGTCGCCGTCGCTGAGGAACTGCACTTCACCAATGCCGCGCAGCGGTTGCACATCGCGCAACCGACACTGTCGCGGCAGATCCGCCAGCTCGAACGTCAGCTCGACGTGGTCCTGTTCGACCGCAATCAGCGCAGCGTTGCCTTGACCGTGGCAGGTAAGGAACTGCTCGAGGGAGCCCGCAAGATCCTGGAACTCTGGGAGGTCACCCACGTGGCCCTCCAGGAGGCGGGCGAGGTGCTGCGTGTCGGCATCCAGTCCTCCATCGGCCGCGGACTCATTACCGACCTGGAGAGCGCCAGCGGGCATCGCCTCGCCCTGCACTCCGCGTCGTGGACCGATCCGTCCAGCGGCCTGGCCGGCCGACAGGCCGACCTGGCCCTCATGTGGCTGCCCGTGCCCGACACCAGTCGCTACCGCTCACAGGTGCTGCGCACCGAACCGCGGTGGGTATTGCTGCCGGAGAACCACCCCCGCGCCGGGCAGGAAACCATCGATTTCGCCGACCTGCTCGACGAACCCTTCATTGCCATGCCCGCCGAAGCCGGTGCGGCACGCGACTTCTGGCTCGGCGGCGACGCCCGAGGCGGTCGCCAGGCCAAGATCGGTGCCGAAGCGGCCACCGCCGAGGAGCGCCTGGAAGCGGTCAGCCTCGGACTCGGTATCTGCCTGCTCGCCGAGAACAATGTCCCCATGTACCGCTGGCCCGGCCTCACCGCCCGCCCGGTCACCGGCCTGCCGCCGTGCGAGTTGGCCGTTGCCTGGCGTGCGGACGACGACCGTCCCACCATCCTCGAATTCGCCACCCGCGTCCTCGAGGGCGGCTTCGCCGACCGGGAGCCGGTCGCGGCGGTCTAGCTCGAAATCGACGGCGGCACTGGGTCGGAGGCAGTGCCGCCACCCGCACTCGATCGGCCGGGGCGTACCTGTTGGTTCGCCCCGGCCGACTCGTATGCGCAGGTGGCCGCGGTTCGGGCCAGCCCGGCAAGGCGTTTCGTGATCGATAATCCTGCTCCCCTGTGTGTAGCGCATTGCCACCCCCCGTGTGTGGCCCCGCGGGCGGCACCTCCCTGTGTGTGCCACTGGGGGCGGCGCCCCCGTGTGTGGCCCTGCGGGCGGCGCCACCTCCTGTTGTGCCACTGCGTGCGTCGCCACCCCGTCATTCCGGCGTGCTTTTGGCCGGAATCCACCTTTGATCAGGCCATGTCCTCCCCGGCCAAAACCACGCCGGGACAACGCACGCCTGTGGCGGCCTCGCCGGAACGACACGCGTCTACGCGCCGCCGTCGGTGAATAGCTGTGCACGCCAACGATTCCCACTCGTCGCCGGTCAACGCGCGGTGCGCCGCCAAGGGTGCGCGGTTTCCAGCTGCACCGCGAGCCGGAGCAGCGTGGATTCACTGCCCGGCGGACCGATGAGTTGCGCGGCTACCGGTGTACCGGTGCGGGGATGGATACCCATGGGGACGGTAATGGCGGGCCAGCCGACCAGGTTCCACAGCGGGGTGAACGGTGAATAGCGCACATTGGCAATCACATTGGCGAGCCAGGGCAGTGTATGCCAGCGGCGGGCGCGTGGCGGCGGGGTGGCCAGGGTGGGGGTGATGATCACGTCGTAGCGCTCGAAGTAGTCCAGCAGACGGGCCTCGATGCGGTCCACCTGGGCGGGGCGCACGAGGCCGGAGCGCAGCGCCGCTTTGCCCAGCGCGATATGGGTGCGGGTGCGCGATTGCAGGCGGTCCGGATGCGGGACGGCGGCGGCCTCGTGAGCGGCATTGGCGACCCAGCGCAGCATGAGGGCGAAAGTCGCGCCCTGATAAGGCAATTGGGCCGATTCCACAGCATGTCCGGCGGCTGCCGCCGCCGCGGCGGCCTTGCGGGCGGCGCCATCCCAGTGCCGGTCCACACGGGCCAGCGGTAGTGGGGGAGCGGCGGCCATGCCGATCCGCAGGGACTGCGAGGTCGACAGGTCGGCCAGGTCGGGACGATCGGCCAGTACCGAGAGCATGAGCGCGGCATCGGCGACAGTGGTTGCCAGCACGCCGTTTTCGGTCATCCCGCCCCACGAATTCACGCCCACTTCGGCGGGCACCAGGTCTCGACCCGGTTTCATGCCCACCACACCGCAGCAGGCGGCCGGAATCCGGACCGACCCCAATCCGTCATTGCCGTGCGCGATCGACACCATGCCGGAGGCGACCGCCGCACCGGAACCACCGGACGACCCACCCGCGCTGAATTTGGGATTCCAAGGATTGCTGGTGACGCCCGCAGGTGAATCGGTGACGCCCCACAGACCGAATTCGGGAACACTGGTCAGGCCGACGACGACCGCGCCGGCCGACCGTAGTCGCCGCACCACCGGGTGGTCCATCTCCGCCGGACGATCCGAGCCCGCAAGCGAACCGGCGCGTGTCACCTCGCCCGTGACGTCGATATTGTTCTTGACCGCGATCGGCACTCCCGCCAGTGGCAGGACATCCAGATCGGGGCGCTCGGCCAGGGCCTGGGCCTCCGCTCGCGCCGCGTCGGTCCGAACCACGCTGAACGCGTTGACTTTCCGGTCCCGCGACCGAATCCGCTCCAGTGCCGCATCCACCACCTGAATGGGGGTGAGCACGCCATCGCGCACCGCGGCCGCGATCGCCGTCGCGGAACCGGTGTCCACGCGTGCCGGGCTGTCGGTACGCGGAACGTACGCGGAACCGCCGTAGGTGTCCGCCGTAGCGGAGGTGAAGCTGTCGTCTGTATCCGGAGCTGTCGCCGAGCTGCTCCGCGTATCCGGAATGGCCGCAGGGCTGTCGTCTGTATCCGGAATTGTCGCAGAGCTGTGTATGCCCGGAGCTGTCGCAGGGCGGTCGGTTGTCTCCGGAGTAGTCGCAGAGCTCACGGTTTCCGCTGTGGCCGCCGAGCCCCTGTCGGAATCCGAAGAGGCCGCGGCGCTGATGTGTGCACGCGCGGCGTCGTTGTCCGAGCGCTCGGTGGCGGCCGGGGTATCCGCGGCAGGCCCTACGGCTTCCGGAGCGGTGGCGGTGGCCGTGGCGTCGCCCTCCAGCGGCGCGTCGGTACTGACGGCCACCTGCTCGGGCGGCGTGGCCCGCTGGCGCGCTGTTTTCGCGGGGGGAGTGGCGGCGGCCGAATGCCGTTTGGTCCGGGCTGATTTCGGTTTGCGGGCGCGCGGGGCCGGATCAGCCGCGAGCGAGGTGGTGTCCTCAGCGTTCGCGGTGTCGTCGGCGTTCGCGGTGTCGTCGGCGGGCGCGGTCTCGGGGGCGGGCGGGGTGCGGGTGTCGTCGGCGTCCGTGGGGTCGTTTGCGGCCATAGTTACCTCCCGGCCAGGCTTGGCGGTGGGCGGTACCGGCCGGTGTGAGCATTCGCCCGATTCGTCCGCGTCCGCTGTCGCTGGTGAGATGCCGTCCGCTAGTGCGGTGCCCTTGTTGTACATGCTGGTGTTCCCCCGTCGCCTGGTCGTCGAAATCGGGTGATCCGCTGTGCAGCCGCAAGTTATCATTCCCGCAGTTGCTCGGGGGATGATGGTGACGGGTGTGGCGGATTCTATCCGGCACAGCAACGGACCGACCAGTGCGGATTCCATGGATTCCGTGCCGAGCCAGGCAGGTGCGGACATGAGCTCAGGTTCCGATCACCGTTCCGGTCGGCATACCGCCGGCACGGAATACAGCGCGGTGGCCGCCTTCGCCGCGGCGTGGGATGCCGCATCCGCGCCGCCGGAGATCGCCGACTTCCTACCCGATGCGACCACCCTGCGGCGTGGGGCGCTGATCGAACTCGTTCGGGTCGATATGCGGCACCGCTGGCTGCGGCGAGCGGGCGCCGCGGCCGGTCGTGCGGAGCGCGTGCGCAAGAGACTGACCGAATACTGTTCCGAATTCTCCGAACTCTCGGCGCGCGATCTCCCCGCCGGATTGGTGTACGAGGAATTCGTTATCCGGCGGCACAGCGGGGAGCGTGTCGACCCCCGCGACTACATCCGGGAATTTCCACATCAGGCCACGGAACTGCGGGCGCTTCTCAATGCCGACGACGAGGACCAGAGCACGCGGCGCTCGGCGCTGGAGGGCTCCGTGCGCGCCGGAGCCGACCCCGGGGCCTCCTCGAGTGCCGCGGGCCGCCCCGCGGACTCCACGCGCGCCGAGGGCCGCGTCACGGACCCCGCACCAGCCCGGACTGGCCGCCCGAACACACCTCGCGCACCCGCTGGCTCCGAGGCATCCTCGCGGACCGGATTCGAGCAAGCACCGCGTTCGGGAACCGCCCCGGCGGACTCCACCAATCCGTCAAGGGCCCTGGACGAATCCATCCGGGCGGGAGCTGGAACCGACGAATCCACCCGTGCGGGGACCGGTTGGGACGAGTCGACGCGTGCCGGTGGCGGCATCGATGACTCGACCCGTACTGGAACCGGCTCTGACCAGCAGTCACCGGCCGGAACCGAGGTCGACGAGCCGACGCGTGCGGGGACCGGTTGGGACGAATCCACGCATGCGGGGGCCGGGATCGATGATTCACCCCGTGCTGGAACCGGCCCTGACCAGCCGACCCGTGCTGGAACCGGGCCAGACCAGCGGCCATCGGTCGGAGCCGAGGTCGACGAGTCGACGCGTGCGGGGGGC
>NZ_BDCE01000011.1 GCF_001613345.1 Nocardia uniformis NBRC 13702
CCCCGCGCTGGAACCGGCCCCGACCAGCCGACCCGTGCTGGAACACGGCCCGACCAGCAGCCACGGGCCGGAACCGAGGTCGACGAATCGACGCGGGCGGGGACCGGATGGGACGAATCCACGCGGGCGGGGGCCGGGATCGACGAACCCACACGGGCCGGATTCGACCTCGACGCCGACAGCACGCGGATGCCGCGAACCCGCGCGGCGGGGGCGCACGGCGGGTTCACGCGGGCAGTGGGGCCCGACCCGACCCGCGCCGCCGACGGCGGCGAGCAGACCGGCCTCGCCGAACCGGCGGGCGACGAGACCCGCACCACCGAGCACGGCAGCACCCAGTGGGATCCGGCCGCCGCGCCGGATACCGGCGAACTCCTCGACCGCATCGAAATCGGCCATCGCATAGACGATTTCGACCTGCTGACCGGCCTGGGTTCGGGTGCGTTCGCGCGCGTCTTCCTCGCCCGGCAGCGGTCCCTGCAACGCCTGGTCGCGGTGAAGATCTCCGCCGACCACGGCACCGAACCGCAAACCCTGGCCCAGCTCGACCACGACTACATCGTGCGGGTTTTCGACCAGCGGTTGATGACCGGGATACGCACCGAGTCGGGGCGGCGGCTGCGGCTGCTGTACATGCAGTTCCTGCCCGGCGGCACACTGCTGGGAGCGCTGCGCTGGGTCCGCGCCACCCCGGCCGCCGAACGCTCCGGGCAGTTACTGCTCGATGCCGTGGACGCCGCCATGGAGGAGAAGGGTGAAATCCGGCCCACCGATTCGAGTGTGCGCGCGGAGCTCGCCGAGCTGAGTTGGCCGGAAACCGTTGCGTGGCTGGGGAGCCGGGTCGCCGAGGCGCTCGAATACGCCGACGGGCACGGCGTCCTGCATCGGGATGTGAAACCGGCGAATATCCTGCTCACCGCCGAAGCGGTACCGAAACTCGCCGACTTCAATATCAGCTTCAGTCGCAATCTGGACGATGCCAGCCCCGTCGCCTACTTCGGTGGCTCGCTGTCGTACATGTCTCCGGAGCAGCTGGAAGCCTGCCACCCGGGCGATTCCCGCTCCGCCGCCGACCTCGACACCCGCGCCGACATATTCTCCCTCGGCGTGGTGCTGTGGGAGTTGCTCACCGGTGCAAAACCTTTCGATGACTCCACCGCCGGGCCCGGCGACCACGGTGACCGCACCACCCTCGAAGCAATGCTCGACCGCAGGCGCGGCGGCGTGGAGGCGGCCGCACTGGAGCGGGTGCCGCCCGACTGCCCCGCCGCCCTGCGGCGGGTCCTGCTGTCGTGCCTCGCACCGGACCGCGACAAACGCTGGAGCAGCGGCGGTGTGCTGGCCAAACAACTGGAGATGTGCCTGGACCAGCGCGCCCGCGATCTGGTGGATCCGCCACCCGACAGCTGGCGCCGGAGGTTGCGCGGGTGGCGCATCGTCATTATCACCCTGGCCATCGGCATCCCGAATACGCTCGCCTCCCTGTACAACATCGGCCACAACGAGGCGCTCATCGTCAGCCGCCTCACCGAGGACGCGCAACGCACGTTCACCCTCGTCACCACCACCGTGAACGGATTGTTCTTCCCGCTCGGCTTAGTGCTGATCACCTATTTGGGCCGCCGCGTGATCACCGTGCCGCACGGGCTCAAACGCGGCCGCGTCTTCGACCCGGAGACGCTGCGGGCGGCCCGTGCCGATGTGCTGCTACTCGGCGAACGTGCTTCGTCGGTGGTGTTCACGCTGTGGGTGTTGGCGGGCATCACCTTTCCGATCTCGCTCCGGCTGGCGACCGGTGAGATTCCCGCGCGCGGCATGCTGCACTTCCTGATTTCCCTGGTGGTGTGCGGGGCCATCGCGGTCGCGTACCCGTACTTCATCGTCACCTTCTTCCTGGTGCGCTGCATCTATCCGATGTTCCTGCGGCACGGCGATATCAGCGCCGACGACGCGGTATGGCTGCACCGGCTCGGCCGCCGCTGCACCAGCTATCTGGCCGTCGCCGCATCCGTGCCGCTACTGGCGGTGGCCGGGGTGACCTTCCTGCCCGCCACCGACATTCCGCACGTGATTGTCGCGGTACGGGTGCTGTGTGTCGGCGGTATCGCGGCATTCGTGGTGGTGTATTGGATGTTCCGGGAGCTGGAGGCCGACCTGAGCGCCCTGGAGCGGGTGGTCGATCCCGGCCGGTCGATACGCGCCGCGCAGGACCGCGACGCGGAGACCGAAACGTGAACGAGTACCCCGCGGCGGCGGTCGCCCGATTCGCCGCCGACTGGGAAGCCGCCCTGCGCGGCGGCCGCTGCGACCCGCCGCGCCTGGACCACTACGTACCAGACGGCCGCGAGGTATACCTGGCGGTCCTCACCGAGCTGGTGCGCATCGACCTGCGACAACGCTGGCAGCGCACCGGCTCCGGTAAGCGAATTGCCGAGTACAGCGAGGAATTTCCCGAGATTGCGGGCAGTCCGCGGTTCGTGGACCTGGTCTGCGAGGAATTCCTGGTGCTCCGTCGCTACCGACCCGTCGATATCGACACCTTCGCCGCCGCATACCCGGAAGCGGCGGAGGAGATCCGGCGGCGATTGAGCGGTGACAGCACCCCCTACTCACCGCCGCAACTGCCCGAGCACATCGAAACAGGGCGTCGCCTGGACGATTTCGACCTACTGACCGATCTGGGCGGGAACGGCCGCAGCCGGGTATTCCTGGCCAGGCAACGGTCCATGCAGCGCCTCGTGGCGGTGCGAGTGGAAGCCGATACCGACGGCGACGGCGGCACCGTCGCCCAGTTGGACCACGAGAACATCGTGCGTGTCTTCGACCAGCGTCGCATCGAGGATGACGGAAAACCGTTGCGGCTGTTGTACATGCAGTACATGCCGGGCGGAACCGTGGCGGGGGTATTGGCGCACCTGCGGGAGAGCGGCGGCCCCTCCGGGGAGACCGTGCCCATGTCGAACGGGGCGACTATCGAGGTTGAAGCCGCGGTGTCGGCA
>NZ_BDCE01000012.1 GCF_001613345.1 Nocardia uniformis NBRC 13702
AGCGACGCCGATCTCAATAATTCGCTCGTTGCCACTGCCGCCTCGCCCGCCAGCACCGCCGAGCCGGTCGTGGGCACGGTCGCATCGCCCGAAAATGCCGCCGCGAGCCGCGGCGGCCGGCTATTGCTGGCGGCGGTGGATGCCGCCATGGAGGCGAGGGGCGAGATTCGGCCCGCCGATTCGAGTGTGCGCACCGAGATCGCCGAGCTGAGTTGGCCGGAAACCGTTGCGTGGGTGGGCCGTCGGTTGGCGGTAGCCCTCGATTACGCGGAACGGCACGGGGTGCTGCACCACGACATCCGGCCCGACAATGTGCTGTTCACGGCGGAGGGCGTGCCCAAGCTGGCGGACTTCTCGTTGGGCCCACTGCATTCCGGATACGGCGAGATAGGCTGCGCTGCGGTCGAAGACGCCGTCTCGCTGCGCTACTCCGCACCGGAACGACTGGCCCGCCTACTCGACCCCGACGCGCCGATTCCCGACACCCGCGGCGATATCTACGCACTGGGCGTGCTGCTGTGGGAAATGCTCACCGGCTCTGTGCCTTTCGAGGAGGGGATAACCACCACGGACGCGGTGCCATCCGGCGACGCCATACCGCCCCGCGATATCGCGCAAGCCCCGGAATCGGGTCCCGATATCCGCGCCGCCCTGCTGCGCCGTCGCGCGGGCGTCCCGGACTCCGCGCTCGCCGCCCTGCCCGCCGATACCCCGGCCACCCTGCGCCGGGTGCTGCTGGAGTGCCTGCACCCGGATCCCGCGCGGCGCTGGAATACCGGGGCGGAACTGGCCGGACAGCTCGATCTGTGCCTCGACGCCCGAGCCCGTGACCTGGTCGACCCGCCGCCGACCAGCCTCCGCTACCGGGCGCGCGGCTGGCTGCTCCCCATTGCCGTCCTCTGTGTCGGCGTGCCGAATGTGCTGGCCAGCGTGTACAACATTCGACTCAATCAGCGGCTCATTGTCGACCGGCTGTCGGTTGTCGACCAGCAGCGGTTCGAGTTGGTGGCCCTGGTGAACAATTCTGTCGCCTTCCCGCTCGCCGCGCTGCTGCTGATCTGGCTGTGTCGGCGCCCGCTGGCTGTTCCGTTCCGGCTGGCGCGCGGCCACCGGTACACGGCCGCCGAACTCGCCCGTGCCCGCTCGGACACCCTCACCATGGGTGACCGCGGGGTGTGGGTCCCGTTCGGGATGTGGATTCTCGCCGGGATCGCCTGGCCGGTGGCGCTCGCGCGATCGGGGGTTGACTTGGCACCCAGTACCTTCGCGCACTTCTTCGCCGCGCAGGTGGTGTGCGCGACCATCGCGCTGGCCTATCCGTTCTTCCTGATCATGGTGTACGCGGTGCGGTCGCTGTACCCACAGCTGCTGGTGCGCGGCGGGGTCGGACCCGCCGATGGGCGACAACTGTCGGCCCTGGCGCGGCGCTGCAATTTCTATCTGGCGGCGGCCGCGTCGGTGCCATTGCTCGGTGCCGCGACGGCCACCCTTGTCCCCGCCGGGGATCTGGCCACGGTGATCGTCCCGGTCCGCTGGCTCAGTGTCGGTGGCATCCTGGCATTCGTGATCACCTACTGGCTGTTTCGACTGCTGGAATCGGATCTGCGGGCGCTGACCCGCGCCATTCCGCGAGGTGTGCGGTGAGGTCGCCGTTCGGGCGGCTGGTGAATCTGTCGCACATCCACGATCCGAACATCACGCCACTGTTCCCGGACGACCCGGCCTTCCGGGTGGATACCGTCGCGACGGTGCAGCGGGACGGATACTTCCTGCGCTATATCCACCAGGCCGAACACACCGGAACCCATTGGGGCGCACCGGTTCACTTCGATCCCGAGGGATTGGCCGCCGATGAACTCGATATCGAAGATCTGTTCCTCCCGGTGGTGAGAATCGATGTCCGGGAGCGCTGTGCCGCCGATCGCGATTACGCCATCACCGTCGGAGACCTGGTGGTGTGGGAGGCGCGGTACGGCCGCATTCCGAATGAATCCGCCGTAATCGCCTGGACGGGCTGGGATGGGAAATGGGGTGGCCCGGATTTCCTCGGTGTGGGCGAATCCCGTGGGCATCAGCCCGGATTCGCGGTCGATACCGTCGAATGGCTGCTCGAAACCGGACGTCTCGGTCGCCGCGGCGCACTGGGGATCGATACCTTCGGTCCGGACCTCGGCACCGACGATAAGTACGCCGTATCGAAATTGCTGTATCGCGATCACCGCATCAGTCTCGAATGTCTGGCCAATCTGGCCGAACTGCCCACGACCGGTGCTTGGGTACTGGTCGGTTCGCCCATTTATCGCGGCGGGTCGGGCGCACCCGCAACGATTTTCGGCGTTCTCCCACAGTAGGGTGCTGTGATGGCCCGCACCGGCGTTGAAACGTCCCTGTCGGAGCTTGCGGCGCGCGCTGCCGACGCCGCCGTCGCACGCCGACGCTTGCGGGCCGCTGACGGTGGCCGCCTCGTACTGGGTATTGCCGGACCACCCGGTGCGGGGAAATCGACCCTCGCGCGCGGTGTTCGTGATGAGCTGAATTTGTACGCGGGTACCCGAATTGCCGAGGTCGCGCCGATGGATGGTTTCCATCTGTCCAATGCGCAATTGCGGGATGCGGGAAAGCTCGCGCGGAAGGGTGAACCCGATACCTTCGATGTCGCCGGATATATCGAGTTGCTCCGCCGAGTCAGGGAAGCTGAACCGGGACAACCGATTCCGTGGCCCACCTACTCCAGGGAGCTGCACGAACCGGTCCCCGGCGGCGTGGTTTTCGACCACCAGACAATTGTCGTTACCGAGGGTAATTACCTGCTGCTGGATTCGGGGGAGTGGGCGGCGGTCCGACCGCTGCTGGATGAAACCTGGTATCTCGACGTTCCCCGCCCGATTATCGAGAAGCGTCTGGTACGCAGGCATATTCGCGGTGGAAGGTCCGCAGCGGATGCGAAAAGCAAAGTGGAGCACAGCGATCTGCGCAATGCCCGCCTGGTCGAACGCACCCGGTTCAGCGCCGATCTGGTGCTGCGCAAATCCGGCCGGGGCTATCGCATCGACTGAATCGGACTCTGCCGCATCCACTCCCGCGTGCCCAGGTAGTCACAGGACAGGGTGGCGACCTCGGCGGCCCGACGCAGCGCGGTGCGGAAGTCCGCACCGCGACTGTGGAAGTGGCAGAACGCGCCGTGCAGGATATCGCCCGCGCCGAGCGTATCCACGGCGGTGGAGAGCGGTACCGGAAGCTCGCCGCGCTCCGTAGCGGTGGCATACCGGATCGGCCGCCCGCCCCGCGAAACCGCTACCGAATGCGGCCCGACGGATAGCAGTTGGTCCAGCAGCGCATCCGTCCCCGCCGCGACACCGGGCGGCGCGAAGGCGTCAGAGCAGATGGCGATATCCACCAGCGGGAGCAGATCACTGTGGATCTCGCGCCAGCGACCCGCATCCAGCACGACCGCGATACCGCGCCGACGAGCCGCCGCGGCGATACCCAATGCCAACTCCGGATAGTGGCCGTCCACGAGAACCATTGCCGCACTGTCGAGCACGCCGAGTTCAGGATTCGGCAGCGGATCACCGATTTCCGAGCCGTCCATCGACACGATGGTGCGGGTGCCCGCACCCGTGGCGACCAGAATCGACGACACCGGCGGCCGCTGGCCCCGCTCCGGTGTTGAATCGACCACCGCCACACCATGTTCGCGCAGGTCACCGCGTATCGGCTCGGCCAGTGCGTGCCTACCCAGCGCGGTGATCAGCGTCGGTGTATGTCCGGACAGGAAGGCGTAGGCCACCGCCGCGTTGGCCGCCGGACCGCCCGCACCCAGGAACATGGCGTCGGCCCGAGTCTTGGTGTCCGCTGCCGGATACTCCTCGACGGCATAGGCGATATCGAGTGTGGACAGGCCGACGAACACCGCACCGCTACCCATAACGCGACCCTACCGACGGATCCTTGCGGCCCGGCTCGGCACGCACGCGACTACTGTGGACAGTCGGGTGGGAAGGATTGCGATGGAACTGAGCAAGGGCGCGAACACGCCGATCTCCACGGGCGAGGTACTGGCCGAGGTCGCCTCCTCGACCTCGGTCGATGTGGCGGCACTGCTGGTCGCGGCCACCGGAAAAGTCCGATCCGACAGTGACTTCGTGTTCTACAACCAGCCGCTGGGGCCGGGTGTCACCGCCCAACCACCCAACCGGATCCGCGTAGTCACCCGTGACATCCCCCCGGATATCGACAAGGTCGTCATTACCGCGAGCCTGGACGGCTCCGGCCCCGCTACCTGGGGACAGGCGGGCGCGCCGCGGGTGACCCTGTTCGACGCCACCAGCGGAGCCCCCCTCATCACCTTCACTCCGACCGACCTGAGCACCGAAACCGCCGTGGTCGCCTGCGAAATCTACCGGCGTCAGGGCGCCTGGAAGGTCCGCGCCGTGGGCCAGGGCTACGCCAATGGATTGGCGGGCATAGCAACCGATTTCGGTATCACCGTCGACGACAAACCCGCTCCGGCCCCGCAGCAGCCGTATTCGAGTCCGCAGCCTCCCCCCGCTCCCCAGCCGTATCCGGCGCCGCCACCGCAGCAGCCATATCCCGCTCAGCACCCGTATCCTCCCCAGCAGCAGCCGCATTCGCCGCCGCCGTACGGGCAGCCACAGCCGTCGTATGGGCAGCCGCAGCCATACGGTCAGCCGCAGCCCTACGGTCAACAGCACTACCCGCCCGCGCCGCCGCACGGCGCGAGCCCGTATCCGCCGCCCCTGCCCAACCCCTCGCCACAGCCGTACGCTCCGCAGCCCGCAACCACCCCGCCTCCGCCGGGTGCGGCCACGGCGAAGTTCGGCCAGCCGACCGTGAGCCTGGACAAGGGCCGGGTTTCGTTGCGCAAGAACGAAACCGTTTCGCTGACCAAACAGGGTGCGCCGTCGCTCACCAGGGTGCGCATGGCGCTCGGCTGGGATCCGGCGGTCCAGGGCCGCAATATCGACCTCGACGCCTCGGTGATCGCCTACGACCGCAAGTCCAAGAAGCTGGCCAATGTCTGGTTCCTGAAACTGTCGGCGTTCAATGGCGCCATCGGCCATTCCGGTGACAATCTCACCGGCGCGGGCGAGGGCGACGATGAGGTGATCTCGGTCGATCTGACCCGGCTGCCGCCCGATGTGTACGCGCTGGTCTTCACGGTGAACTCGTTCTCCGGGCACAAGTTCGACGCGGTCGGGCAGGCGTTCTGCCGACTGGTCGACGATCTGACCGGAACCGAGCTGGTGCGTTTCGAACTCTCCCAGGGTCCGCCGCGCACCGGCGTATTCATGTGCATGCTCACCCGTGGGGCGCAGTTCTGGAATATGACCGGGCTCGGCGAATACGCGGATGGTGCGACGGTCCGCAAAATGGTCGATCCCGGAAAACGATTCGTCCAGCAGACACTGCACTGACTCGCCGTACGAGCTCGAGCCACCACACGAGACGGGCCGCCCCGGCAGTGTCCGGAGCGGCCCGTCTCGAATCAGCCTGTGCTACTCGGAATCTCCGCGCACCCGCGCCTCATAGGCCTTGCGCGCCTGGGTATCCACCTCGTCCAGGAAGGCGTTCTGCGCGCCCAGTGCCCGGCCGATGTAGTCGCCGACCGCCTCCGGCAGCAATCCCACGACCTGTGCGATAGCCCCGGCGACCGCGGTAACCCGCACCTTCGATTTTGGTGCCACGATCAGCTTGGCGATCGCGTCGGCAATCTCCTCCGGCTCGGCCGGACGCAGCAGCTTGGGGGCCGTAACACCCGATCCGAGTTCGGTTTTGGTCAAGGTCGGCAGTACCGAGGAGAACCGCACCCCGGTATCGCGATACTCCTCACGCAGCGTATCGGTGAACCCGAGTACCGCGTGCTTGCTGGCGTTATAGGTGGCCAGACCCGGAATATGGGTCTCACCCGCGAGCGAGGCGATATTGATGACCTGCCCGCGCCCACGCGGCAGCATGCGGGCGACGGCCAGCTTGGAGCCTAGGATCACGCCGTACACATTGATATCGAGAATGCGGCGGGTGACCTGATCCGGTTCGTCCACCAGTTTGCCGGTGGGCATGATCCCGGCATTGTTGATCAGCACGTCGATCGGCCCGAGGCGACGCTCGACCTCGTCCAGGAATGATTCGAACGACGCCTGATCGGTCACATCGAGCCGGTCGTACAGGTCGAAACCCCGTGCGGCACCGGATTCCTTGACCGTCGTCTCATCGATATCGCCGATGGCGATCTTCGCGCCGAGCGCCTGCAATGCGGTAGCCGTCGCCAGACCGATACCCCGGGCACCACCGGTGATGACGACGACCTTGCCTGCGATGGAACTGAAATCGGTCACTTCTTACTCCCGGAAACGGTGTTGAATACGGCCTGTACACCCAGTCGACGCATACCGCGTGTCCCCGCCGCGCGCATGGCCGACAGCGCGATGGACAATTTGGTGGGCGAGTAGGGGAACCACAGCAGTTCCTTGGTCTGCGTCGGCAGCAGCGGCTTCGTAATCGCCTGCTGGCGGCAGTATTTGCGCACCCCATTGGGTCCACCCCAGCGGGCGCCCACCCCTGACTGTCCCCATCCGCCCATGGGCAGCGCGAAACTGAACATGTTCGAGAAGACGTCGTTGATATTCACCGCGCCCGCATTGAGCTGCCGCGCAATACGTTCCGCGCGCCCCTTATCGCCGCTCCACACCGATGCCGACAGCCCGTAGATCGAATCATTGGCCAGCCGTACGGCTTCCGCCTCATCGGCCACCTTCATGACCGGCAGGGTCGGACCGAAGGTCTCGTCGGTCATGCACGTCATGGTGTGGTCCACATCGGCCAGGACGGTCGGCTCGAACAGCGTGCCGACACCGGTGCGCTTACCGCCGGTCAGCAGCCGCGCCCCGGCCTGGATGGCCTGCTCCACATGCTTCTGCACAATCTGCGCCTGGCTCTCATTGGCGAGCGCGCCCATATCGAATTTGGGTTCGCGACCGTCGACGCCTTGGCGAACCTCGTTCACCGCGGCAGTGAGCTTGCGCAGGAACTCGTCGTAGACGGGGGCTTCCACGTATACGCGCTCGACCGAAATGCAGACCTGTCCGGCATTGAACAGGCCGCCGAAGGCGATACCGTGCGCGGCGCGATCCAGATCGGCATCCGCCAGCACAATGGCGGGGTCCTTACCACCCAGCTCCAGGCTGTACGGAATCATCCGTTCGGTACAGGCGGCGGCGATCTTGCGGCCGGTCGGCGTGGAACCGGTGAACTGCACGTAATCCACATTGTCGACGACGGCGGCACCGGTTTCACCCGTACCGTTGACGACCGCGAATACCGGCGGCGCACCGATCTCTTCCCAACCGCGCGCCAGCTCTATCGCGGTCAGCGGCGTCACCTCGGAGGGCTTCAGGATGACCGCCGCACCGGCGGCCAGCGCCGGAATCACGTCGATGGCGGGCATTGCGAGCGGGAAATTCCACGGCGTGATCACGCCGACCACCGGGTACGGGCGGAAGACCGTGGTCAGTGTTTTCACCCGGGCCAGCGGGCTGTGCGGCGAAGGATGTTCGTCGGCCAGGAATTTCGCGGCGCGACGCGCGTAGTAGCCGGTGAGGTCGATGGCGAAGGCCGGGTCGATGAGTGAATCGATACGCGCCTTACCGGTCTCGGACTGCACGACATCGGCCAGGTGATCGGTATTGTCCACCAGCCAGTCCTGCAGCTTGAGCAGCCACTCCTTGCGGCCGTCGGGACCGATGGCCTCCCATTCGGGCTGGAACAGGCGCAGTTCCCGCACCTTGGCGGCCACCGCGTCGGCCGAATCGATCGCCACCTTGCCCGCCAACTCTCCGGTCGCGGGATTGCGGATTTCGAGTTCGGTGGGTTTGGGTACGGCGGTCGCGGTCTTGGTGGACCCGGCGGTCTTGGTGGACTCGGCGGCCTTGGCAGGCGCTGCGTTCTTGGCAGGCGCTGCGGCTTCGGGTGCGCCCTCGCTGGCCTTCGCGGCCTCGGCGGACTTCGCGTTCTCCGTCGACGCTGCGCTCGCCGCCTTGGTGGTGCGCTTGGTGCCGGTGGATTTGCGGGGCGCGGCCTTACGAGGGGCCCCTGATTCGGAATTGGTCACGATTGCTCTCCCACGTGCGCTACGTTGCGGCTGTGAACTGTGCGACAGCTCACGAACTATGATCGTGGCACAATTTCCGGTGACATTCTTGGCATCAACGGTCAACTGTTTCGGCCGGTTTTGTACCCGAGATACAAATTCGGAGGCAATCGTGGCGGAAACAATCAGCAGCCCGGTCATCCGGCAGTGGATTGCCGACTTCGTCGCCGAAACCCTGCGCACCGACACCCTCGAACAGGTGGTGTCCCGGCTCGACAACGCCATCATCGCCCGCATCCCCGAACTCGCCGACCGGGATATGCGCCGCGACCTCGCCGCCAGCACCCGCGCCCACGCCTTCGAGGTACTCAGCACCCTCACCCAGGACAATGCCGACTACCCGATCCCTGCCGAAGCGCACGCCTTCGCCCGCACCATCGCGCACCGCGGCTACGACCTGCGCGTGCTGCTGCGCATCTATCACGTCGGGCAAGAAGCGGTAATCGACTACATGAGCGATGTCATCGATCAGCGGAGATTACCGCAGGATATCGAAAGATCAGTGCTGATAAGGCTTTTCGACCGCTCCACCCGCTGGGTCAGCACCTGCGTCGAAACGCTCACCGACACCTATATGACGGAACGCGAACGGGGGTTGCGCGCCGAACTCAATCAGCGCAGTGAAATCGTGCGGGCCCTGCTCGACGGCAGCGAGCTCGATATCGAATCCGCCTCGACCCGACTCGGATATCGGCTCGGCGGAAGGCATCTCGCACTGGTGCTGTGGACCGATGAGGATCCGGTCGCCCTCGCGCGCACCGACGGCCCCGGCGATATCGCCGATGCGCTCGATCGCGTCGTCGGCCGCTGTGCGACCGCGCTCGGCAGCAGCAGTGTGCTCACCGTTCCATCGGGATCCAGGGCGCTGTGGGCGTGGCTCGCAGTCGGTGACGACACCGTCGCGCTACCGGCCGAGGAATGGCCGGTGGAGGCCCCTGTGCGGGTGGCCGTCGGAATATCGGCAGCGCATCTGCCGGGTTTCGGTCGTAGTCATCGGGAGGCGGTCGCCGCCCGGCAGGTCGCCGAACGGGCGCACACCGCACTGCCGCGGGTAGTCGACTATCGAGAAGTGGAAGTCGCCTATCTGACGGGACTCGATGAGGGCGCCATGCGCGCCCTCATTGCCCGCGAACTCGGCGTACTCGCGGCCCCCGATACCCATTCCGCCCGCCTGCGCGAAACCCTGCACGCCTATCTACGCGCTCGGCGCAGTCCCGACGCGGCCGCGAAAACGCTCGGCGTACACAAGAACACGGTGCGCTACCGCCTGCAGCGCATCGAGGAACTACTCGGACACCCCGTCGACCAGCCCGGTCCCCGCCTCGAAATCGCACTCGACTGCGTGGCGGTGTACGGAGTGAGCGGTTAGTCCTATTCGGCAACCGATCGGCGTACCGGCTCATCCGGTTCCGCCGGCAGCGCCCCGCGCGCGGGCAATTCGGCCAGCAACTGCGTGGTCGCCGCCGCGATCGCCGCCACCGCCTTGTCCACAGCCGGCTTGGTAGCCGTGGTCAACCCCGACACTCCACCGATCTTGCGCACGTATTCCTGTGCCGCCGCGAAGATCTCCTGATCCGTAGCCGGAGGCTCCAGGCCGCGTAACAGGGTGATATTCCTACTCATGGCCCAGAGGGTAGCGCCCGCGTCCACCCTGTGACAGGCCAAGAATCCTGCCAGGCCCGATAAGACTCGACGTGCCGTCCGATTTGAAGAGAACACGACGGCTGATCTCGTAAGAGTCGGGGTAACTTCCGGGGTACGCCCAGATTCGGCTTCGGCTCCCAACCGTCGGCACGCATGCACGACTGTCGACGGCTCTCGGCCGGGCGCTGAAGATTCGGGGAGATCGGGGCGTGACAGGGCAAGAAACCGCTCCGGCCCGATAAATCTCAACGTGACAACTGATTTCGCGAGAATCGGGGTAACTTCCCGGGTACGCCCAGAATCGGCTCGGCTCCCAACCGCCGGCACGCGTGCACGACGGTCAACGGCTCCCGGCCGCGCGCTGAAGTCTCGGGGAGGCGGGGGAGCCCAGCCACGCGCTGTCGGCGGAATAGCGACCCCATCCAGATTCATGCGGAACAATCGGAGCTATGCCCGCCCGCGACGTGCCTACCCTGACGACCTTCCCGTACCCGGAGCTCGACGAGCGTGAGGACGACCATTGGTCCGGTGCGCAGGTCAACGATGACGAACTGCGCGCGCTCGCTCTCGGTGGCTTCTATTCGGCGCGCTGGGACGCCTTCCACGACGCCCTGCTGCTCGGACCCGAACGCGAGCATCCGCTGGGCGATCGGCGCGAACTGGCCATCGATACGCTGACCGGTGCGTGGGGTATTACCGACGCCACCGAGGCCATGGCGTCGATGGAACAGCTGCTCGAGGGTATGCACTCGCCGCTGTATGCCCTGGTCCATCCGCTGGTCACGGCCGCCATCAATTCCCCCGAGCGCGACCGCTTCGGTGAGCGCGCCGACCGCCATCGCGCCTTCCTCCGTCAGGTCGGGGCCTTCCGCGGTATGGAGAATCCGGAAGCGCTGGTTCGCGATTACGACATCTGGTCCCAGGCCATCAAACTCGGCCTCACCGATCATCTGGTTCGCCCGCTGCCCTCCGATATCCAGGCCTGGGATTTGGCTCGTGTGATCGCTGTCGCCCGTATGGCCTACACCGCGGGTTACCTCGATGCCGATGTCGCCTGGGACTATCTGCTGCGCGCCCTCCCGTTGGCGCAGCGCAAATATCGCAATTGGCGGCAATTCGGCGAGGCCTACCTCACCGGCTGGACCTACTGGCAGGCGTGCGAGGACCTCGCCGAACTCAAAAACGGCGGCGTCGACCGCCGGATGGAACTGCTCCGCCTCTGGACCCGTACCACCAGCCCCTGGCGGCGGATCACCCTCCAGCCGGAGGACGTGGTCGCGCAGTCGGATGATGACGATGTGAGTGCGGACTGAAACGCACCGTGGACTGAGGTACGTCGTGCCCGCCGCGAAAATCGAGGCGGGCACGAGGTTTTCGCGGGTATGCGGCTCGGTCGGTGGAGCTGATCGGGCCGTCGAGCTAATCCGGCAGTGAACGCAGGATTCCGCGCCCGTAGCGCTGGAACTGCGCATCGTCGACCATGCCCAGGGAATGCCGCTCCACCAGCAGCTCCCACTCGGCGTACAGCTTCGACACTCCCGGATCGGCGGGCCCCGCCGATCCGTCGGCGGATTCGCGTTGGATGGCGAAATTCAGTCCACCGGTAATCCGTTCGGTATCGGCGCGATCGCTGCCGGTGAAATGCAGGGTGAGATTGCCGTCGTGGATATCGACGCCGTATTCCGGCGCGGCGCCGCTGGCGCCCGAATCGTCGGTGGTGCGCGCCCACAGCAGTGCCGCGATCGGCATTTCGTGCGCGTAGCGGCGACCGGAGCCGAGGGAGATGAAGATCATGCGGGTGGTGGTCACGGCCAGCAGTCCGGATCCGCGCCCGGCCGGTGGCTGCGCGGTTACCACGGCGCTCTCCAGCACGAATTCGTCGGCGGTGACGTAGCGGTTCAGCGCTGCCACGGCCGCCTTGGTGTCCCTGCGCGGCGCCATTCGGCGCATGGCGCGGTCGACATCGGCGCGGGCCGGTCCGCTGCGACCCCACGACGGGGCGGGCGGGGTCAGGTCGGGGGCGGCGACCTCGAGGCGCTGGGTGGCCAGAATCTGATTGTTGATGCGTTCCACGATTACGGTGGCGGCGGGTACGTCGTGTTCGGCGATGAGAACCGGCAGGGGAGTGCGGTCCGCCGGGACACCCGTCAGTACCGGCGTGGGGTACCGCAGATAGATCTCGATGACGACGGCATCGTCGGCGCGTCGGTTCAACCTGACCTTCAAAAGGTCGCCGATCGGCACGTCCAGGACGCGCTCGCCTTCGGTCCCGGGTCGCAGCACCGTCAAACGCCCGTTGCCATGACGAACAATCGCTGTGGGTGTCCGTAGCTCGACGATGTCCATACCCCCTACGCTCGTGTTGTGTTGTCGGTCACGAAAGGGCGAACGTGCCATGATTGTGGCCAGTTGGGCCGACGCTCACGATGCTCGCCCGAAGGGTGTTGCGGCAGATGGTCGGGGAACCACCCGCGTTCTCCGGCCGTTTACCTGTTGAACTGCACAAGCTGCCGAACTGCGCGATGTAACGATGTAGACCGTACGCGGTAACGTGGCATGTCCGCATCCATTTCCCTGGGGAATCGGATGCGCTCGTGACGCGACACCACAACTGCATCGCAGGCAAAACCGGAATCACCGGAAAGGACTGGCCGCCGGCCGACGCTCTATGAACCGCAAGACTGTGTTCCGCAACCTGGCCATAGTCGCGGGCTTCCTGCTCGTGATCTACCTGGTCAGCTACTTCAGCAACGACACGCGCGGCTGGAAGAACGTCGATACGTCGGTGGCGATCTCCCAGCTTCAAGACAAGGACAACGTCGATTTCGTTCAGATCGACGACAAAGAGCAGCAGCTGCGCATCACGCTGAAAAACGGCAATGATGCCACCGACGGCGAGAAGCAGCTCCTCGCCAAGTACCCGGGCGGCAGCGATGTCTCCGCGCAGATCCTGAAGAACGTCCAGGACTCCGGCGCGAAGTACAACACCTCCGTGAAACAGGACAGCTGGCTGAGCCAGATCCTGCTGTTCATGCTGCCCATGATCTTGCTGCTGGGCCTGTTCATCTTCGTGATGGCGCGCATGCAGGGCGGCGGTCGCGGCGGCATGATGGGCTTCGGTAAATCGAAGGCCAAGCAGCTGTCCAAGGACATGCCCAAGACCACCTTCGCGGATGTCGCGGGTGCGGACGAGGCCGTCGAAGAGCTGTACGAGATCAAGGACTTCCTGCAGAACCCGACCCGCTACCAGGCGTTGGGCGCGAAGATCCCCAAGGGCGTACTGCTGTTCGGTCCCCCCGGAACCGGTAAGACCCTGCTGGCGCGCGCGGTTGCGGGCGAGGCGGGTGTCCCCTTCTTCACGATTTCCGGTTCGGATTTCGTCGAGATGTTCGTCGGTGTCGGTGCGTCCCGCGTGCGTGACCTGTTCGATCAGGCCAAGCAGAACAGCCCCTGCATTATTTTCGTCGACGAGATCGACGCGGTCGGCCGCCAGCGCGGTGCGGGCCTCGGCGGTGGCCACGACGAGCGTGAGCAGACCCTGAACCAGCTGCTCGTCGAGATGGACGGCTTCGGTGAGCGCACCGGCGTCATTATTATCGCGGCCACCAACCGGCCCGATATTCTCGATCCGGCCCTGCTGCGTCCGGGCCGCTTCGACCGTCAGATCCCGGTCAGCAACCCGGATCTCGCGGGACGGCGCTCGATTCTGCGGGTGCATTCGCAGGGCAAGCCGATTGCCCCCGGTGCCGATCTGGAAGGTCTGGCCAAGCGCACCGTCGGCATGTCCGGCGCGGACCTCGCCAATGTCATCAATGAGGCGGCGCTGCTGACCGCTCGCGAGCACGGCACCCAGATCACGTCCGCCGCGCTCGAGGAGTCGGTGGATCGCGTCATCGGCGGCCCGCGCCGCAAGTCACGCATCATCAGCGAGCACGAGAAGAAGATCACCGCCTATCACGAGGCCGGGCACACCCTGGCCGCCTGGGCGATGCCCGATATCGAGCCCGTCTACAAGGTCACCATCCTGGCGCGCGGTCGCACCGGCGGTCACGCCATGACCGTGCCCGAGGATGACAAGGGCCTGATGACCCGCTCGGAGATGATCGCCCGCCTGGTCATGGCCATGGGCGGTCGCGCGGCCGAGGAACTGGTGTTCCACGAGCCGACCACCGGCGCTTCGTCGG
Organism: Nocardia uniformis NBRC 13702; assembly: GCF_001613345.1. Taxonomy (GTDB): domain Bacteria; phylum Actinomycetota; class Actinomycetes; order Mycobacteriales; family Mycobacteriaceae; genus Nocardia; species Nocardia uniformis. The sequence continues at coordinate 13,999 of NZ_BDCE01000012.1, forward strand.
ATATCGATCAGGCCACCAAGATCGCTCGCGCCATGGTCACCGAATACGGCATGAGCGCTCGGCTCGGTGCGGTCCGCTACGGCCAGGAACAGGGCGACCCGTTCGTCGGCCGGTCCATGGGGACGGCACCGGACTACTCGCACGAGGTCGCCCGCGAAATCGACGAGGAGGTGCGCAACCTCATCGAGGCCGCGCACACCGAGGCGTGGTCGGTGCTCAATGAGTACCGCGACGAGCTCGACTCGCTGGCCACCGCGCTGCTGGAACGTGAGACGCTGCACCGCAAGGAGCTGGAGGTCGTGCTCACCACGATCGAAAAGCGCCCGCGCATCACGGCTTTCAACGATTTCGGCGAGCGGGTCCCGTCGGATCGCCCACCGGTGAAGACGCCGCGCGAACTGGCCACCGAACGCGGTGAGCCGTGGCCGGAGGCCGAGGATCGGCCCGCGGCCCAGCCGGGCAACGGCTATCCGCAGCCTGCCGGATACCCCGGTGCGGAGCAGCCGCCCTACGGTTACCCGCAGCCCGCGCCGGTGCCCGCCTATGGCGGACGTCCGGGTGGGACGCACGGTTCGCGCCCCGATTACGGTGCTCCGGCCGGATGGTCCGCACCGGGTTGGCCGCCGCAGGAGGAGCAGGGCCAGCCGCCCACGCCTGCCGTCGGTGGTTGGGCGCCCGCGGGCGGTCGGCAGCCGCAGCACGGGTACCAGCGTCCGGAGTATCCGCAGCCGGATTTCGGTAAGCCCGATCAGCAGCCGGGGCAGCAAACCGGTGGGCAACGCGAGGACGACGACAACGGCTGGGACGGACCGAACGGTCGGCGCTGACGGCCACTGGTTACGCTCGATTGGTTCGCGGCCCACGGGTCTGGACCGACCGAAGGGTGTCCTCAGCACCGGCAGCGCCGAGACTGGGACACCCGGAGGGACGGTCGACCCGGCCCCTTCGAGGGCCGCGAACCGGCCGCGCCGTCGGGTGCGGACCTTGAACAAGGAGGTGTCGATTGTCGGCCAACAATAGTGTCGTCTCCGGCCCGATCGCGATCGGCACCGGTCGAGCATTCGATCAGCTGCGCGCCGAGAATGCGATCAGGGAGCTGTTGCTGGCGGTCGGCGAGGATCCGGATCGCCCCGGCCTCATCGATACGCCCGCGCGAGTGGCACGGGCCTACAAGGAAATGTTCGCGGGCCTCTACACCGAGCCGGACGCGGTCCTCAACACCACGTTCGACGAGGGGCATCAGGAATTGGTGCTGGTACGCGACATCCCCATGTACTCGACCTGTGAGCACCACCTGGTGTCCTTCCACGGTGTCGCCCACGTCGGCTACATTCCCGGCCCGCACGGCCGCGTGACGGGTCTGTCGAAGCTGGCGCGAGTGGTGGATCTGTACGCCAAGCGCCCGCAGGTGCAGGAGCGATTGACCAGCCAGATCGCCGACGCCGTCATGCGCAAGCTGGATCCGCGCGGTGCGATCGTGGTGGTCGAGGCCGAACACCTCTGCATGGCCATGCGCGGTATTCGCAAACCTGGTGCCAGCACCACCACATCGGCGGTCCGCGGCCTGTTGCAAACCAATGCGGCGTCGCGCTCGGAGGCCCTCGACCTGATTCTGCGGAAGTGAGCGCACCTGCCATGACCGAAAGCGGTACGCGGGGGACCGGGTTGGTGGTTCCGCGCGGCGACCGTTCCTGCGTGGTGATGGGCGTCGTGAACGTCACCAATGATTCGTTCTCCGATGGTGGTCGCTATCTGGACCCGAATCTCGCGGTGGCGCACGGGATCGCGCTCTATGAACTGGGCGCCGACATTATCGATGTCGGCGGGGAGTCGACCCGGCCCGGCGCGGTTCGGATCGATCCCGAGACCGAAGCGGCCCGCGTGGCTCCGGTCATTCGTGGACTGGCGGCCGCTGGCGTACCGACCAGCGTGGACACCATGCGGGCCGGCGTGGCCGAGGCCGCCATCGAGGCGGGTGCGTCGATGGTGAACGACGTGTCCGGTGGGCGCGCCGACTCGAATATGGTGAAAGTCGTTGCCGCGGCAAAGGTCCCATGGATTCTCATGCACTGGCGCGCCGAGGCCGACTACCGGCACAGCGGAGCGGCCGAACACTATGACGATGTTGTCCGCGATGTCTGGGCGGAGTTGCACGCGCAGGTGGAGCTGGCGGTCGCGGGCGGCGTGGACTACGACAGGCTCGTCCTCGACCCCGGCCTGGGCTTCGCCAAGAACGCCGATCACAACTGGGAGTTGTTGGGTGCGTTGTTCTCCGGGTTGACCGAGATGTCGGACGCGCTGCCCGTCTTGATCGGAGCCTCGCGTAAGAGGTTCCTGGGCTCGCTGCTCGCCGATGCCGCGGGCCCGCGCCCACCCGCTGGCCGGGAAGTCGCGACCGCCACTATTTCCGCGCTCGCCGCCGAGCGCGGCGCCTGGGGTGTGCGTGTGCATGACGTGCAGGCATCCCTGGATGCGATCAGCGTCGTCGACGCCACCGCCCGGGCCACCCGCCGCCTGCGCGAGAAGTACCGCGTCGAGCGTGAACAGACAAGTGCGGCAGGGGGTTCGGCGGTGCGACTCTGGGAAGATGGGGTGGAGGTGTCGGGCCGGACCGGATCGGCGCAGCGGCCTACTCGGGGAGAGCGCAGTTGAGTACCGATCGCATCGAATTGCGCGGCCTGCGTGTCTTCGCCCATCACGGCGTCTTCGATTTCGAGAAGCGTGATGGTCAGGAATTCGTGGTCGATGTCACGCTGTGGACCGATTTCTCGGCCGCCGCGCAGTCCGACAATATCGCCGACACCATTCACTACGGTGAGTTGGCCGACCGGGTGGTGGAGATCGTGTCCGGCAAACCGCGCGACCTCATCGAGACGGTGGTGTCCGAGGTCGCCGACGATGTCATGACCGATCCGCGTATTCAGGCCGTGGAAGTGGTGCTGCACAAGCCTTCCGCGCCGATCACGCACGCCTTCACCGATGTTCGGGTGGTCACCAGCCGCCGTCGGGAGGCATTGTGACGAGGGTGGTGCTGTCGATCGGTTCGAATCTGGGCGACCGGCTCGCCCACCTGCGCGCCGTCGTGGCCGCGCTGGGACCTCGGGTGCGGGCCGTTTCCGGGGTCTACTCGACCCCGCCCTGGGGTGGGGTGGCGCAGCAGGACTATCTGAATGCCGTTGTGGTGGCGGAGGATCCGACCCTGGAGCCCGGCGATTGGCTGCGCCGGGGGCAGGAGCTCGAGCAGGCCGCCGATCGTGTTCGTGAAGTTCGCTGGGGCCCACGCACTCTCGATGTCGATATCGTGTGGGCGGCGCGCCGGCACGGCGACGAAGAGATTGTCTGTGTCAGCGCCGACCCGACTCTGACGCTCCCGCATCCGCAGGCCCACAACCGCGCCTTCGTCCTGGTGCCCTGGCTCGAGGTGGAACCGGACGCGGTTCTGACGGCGGCGGGGGAGTCACATCCGATCCGAGAGTGGTTGGCCGCCTTGGATTCCGCCGATGTCGACGGCGTTCGTCGTACCGAGCTGTCCTTGGGGGCGCTGTAATGCCGTTACCGTTCGTACCACCCGGGTGGCTGCTGTGAGACCGACGCGCGTGCTGGATTTGTGTGCGAATCTGCTGCTGGCGGCGATTGTCGCGTGGATTGCCACCAGGGCGGCGTATTCGAGCTTCCCGCCCATTTCGGTATTCGCGGCGGCGTCACTGGTGCCGGTGGCGGCATTGGAAGTGGTGTTGGCGTTCGTGATCCGGGCGCGCGTGGGGGATCGCCGGATCGGGGAGGGCGCCGGACGGCTGCATCCGATTACGGCGGCGCGGGCGGTCGCGCTCGCCAAGGCCTCGGCGCAGGTGGGGTCGCTGGTGGCGGGCGTCTGGTTGGGCTTCCTGATCTGGGTGCTGGCCCAGCGTCCGGAGTTGCGTGCCGCGGCGGACGATACGCCCGGTGCGGTGGTGGGACTGCTCGCCGGACTGGCACTGGTTGGCGCGGCACTGTGGCTGGAGTATTGCTGTCAGGCCCCGAGTGAACCGCCCGATGAAGCGGCAACATCCTAGCAAACGATTTACTGGGAATCACCGGCAACCTGGGCATCTGACCGTGTTGGACGCGCTACGCTGGCTGACATGGTTTCACCCTCCCGGAGCAGTGCTTCCCGTCGACGGCGGGATGACGCGGGAAAGTTCTTCACCGGCATTCTGATCCTTCTGGGCCTGGTTGCCAGCGTGTTCCTGGTCTTCAGCGATAACGTACAAATGGTCCGTGTCGGACTCCTTGCGGCCCTCTGGGCGGCCGCCATCGGAGCCCTCGCCGCGACGCGTTATCGCAGAGAGTCGGCCGTAGACAAGGCGAAAGTCGGTGACCTTCAGAAGGTCTACCAACTCCAGCTGGAACGCGAGGTTGCCGCCCGCCGTGAGTACGAGCTCGGCGTCGAGTCCCGCGTCCGCAGAGAAGTCGGCGCGGACAATGCCGAGCTGGCCGGTCTCAGGGCCGAACTCACAGTCCTACGCGAGTCCTTGCAGCGTCTATTCGACGGCGACCTCGACTTCGAACGCCCGGCCCTGCGTGCCGACGCGGTCCGCGTCCAAGAACTCCCGAGCTCGAACCTCAACACATCGATAGGTACGGCGAACGGTAACTGGCCGGACGCCACTCCCTGGGATCCGTGGGAATCGGGCCCCCTCACCCCCGTCTTCGACGTCGACCACCCCGAACCCCCCCGCCTTCGCGAGCCCCTACGACGAGCCGGTCACCGCGGAAACCTCGGTGGTCTCCTCGGCCGACTACGACCGCGCCCGCGCCGAATATGCTTCCACCCGAGAGCAATTCGACGCGAGGGAAGGCCCCGTCGAATTCGGCGACGACGACTTCTCCGCCATCGGCGACCTCGACGAAGACAGGAGCTCGGCCCGCATCGTCGACGACATCGGCACCCGAGCCGCCAACGACCACGATGTAGCCGACGGGGTCACCCCCGACGGCACCGGTCGCACCGAAGCCAGCACCGGCCCGAAGCCCGAACAACACCAGCAGGCCGCCTGGTTCGAATCCGATCCCGCCGACGCTGCCAAGCCCACTCCGACGGCACCGCCCACCCCGGACCCGAAACAGTCACCCGCGACCGCGACAACCGGCCCCCGCCCCACCGCTCCACCCGCCCCTCGCCCGACCACCCCCATCGGCACAGCCAGCTCCCGCCGCCGTCGTCGAGCCGACGACGACAACGACCCCGAAACCGGCAGCCGCCTCTCCGTAGCCGAAATCATGGCCAACCTCCGCTCGGAAGGCAGCAAGTAACCCGCGATCCGGGTAACCCGCGACGCGAGCTCGGCGAGTAACCCTCCCGACTCGGATCTCGGCCCTGGTGTTTTCAGGGCGAAGCGCCCGAAACGGTTCAAGGCGCCTGTCAGCAGTCCTGACGCACCTCCCTCGGCCCTAGGAGGGTTCCTGTCGGTGGCCGGGGCTCGAGGGCATCTGCGCGGTTTCCGGGCGCAGCCCTCGAGAGGGTCCGGGAAGCGGTCCGGTAGGTCGCTCCGACTCGGGGCCTGTCTTTTGGGGTGTCAGGGGCGAAGCCCCTGAGAAGGTTCCAGGAAGAGTCCTGTAAGACATCCCACAGTCGGTGGCCGCGGCGAATCGGGCCCATTATTCTCGTGCCGTAACGTCCGGTACCCACCCGTCGTGGGACTGGAACGAAACTTCGAGAGGACAAGGGTGACCTCGGACGAGTCTGTCTGCGGAACCGACCCGGCGCCTGCACGGTTGACGGTGGGAATCGTCTCGGCGGGACGCGTCGGATCCGCATTGGGTGCGGCACTCGAGCGTGCCGGTCATGTCGTATTCGGCGTATCCGCTATTTCGGACGCGTCGGTGCACCGTGCCCGGACCCGGTTGCCGGACTCCCGCATTCTGCCCGCCGAAGAGGTGGCGGCGAGCAGCGAATTGTTGATCATCGCGGTGCCGGACAGTGAACTGGCGGGGCTGGTTTCGGGTTTGGCGGCGGCGAAGGCCGTGAGGCCGGGCACCATTGTGGTGCATACCTCGGGCGCGAACGGTGTCGCGATTCTGGATCCGCTCACCCAGCTGGGCGCATTGCCGCTGGCGATTCATCCGGCCATGACCTTCACCGGGCACGACGAGGACATCACTCGGCTGGCGAACGCCTGCTTCGGTGTCACCGCCGCGGACGAGATCGGTGACGCCATCGCGCAGTCGCTGGTGATCGAGATGGGTGGCGAGCCGGTGCGGGTGGCGGAGGCGAACCGCCCGCTCTATCACGCCGCCCTGGCCCATGGCAGCAATCATTTGGTTACGTTGATTGTCGATGCGGTGCAGGCGCTGCGTGCCGCGCTGGCCGGACCCGGCCTGCTCGGCCAGCAGGTCGTCGACGACCAGCCCAATGGTGTGGCCGAGCGCATGCTGGCCCCGCTGGCCTCGGCCGCTCTCGACAATGCGCTGCGTCGCGGCCAATCCGCACTGACCGGTCCGGTGGCGCGCGGCGATGTGGACGCGGTCGCCGCCCACCTGAATGCCTTGGCTTCGGTGGACTCCGATCTGACCGCTGGTTACCGCGCGCTCTCACTGCGTTCCGCGCAGCGCGCCCGCACCAACCCCGCTCTGCTCGACCTGTTGGAA
>NZ_BDCE01000013.1 GCF_001613345.1 Nocardia uniformis NBRC 13702
ACTGATGGATCCGAAACTTCGGGGCACCTATCGGCGCGGTGAACTCACCGTGCTGCACGATCCGGCAGTGGTGAGCAAGGTTGTCGACGCGCTGCGTTCGGTGGGCCGCCGGGTCGCCCTGGTGCCGACCATGGGTGCGCTGCACGAGGGCCACCTGGAATTGGTGCGGCGCGCCAAGCGCACCAATCAGGTCGTCGTCGTCTCGATCTTCGTCAATCCCTTGCAGTTCGACGAAGCCGCGGATCTCGACAGGTACCCCCGCACCCTCGACGCGGATGTGGAACTGCTGAAGGCCGAGGGCGTCGAACTGGTCTTCGCCCCCAGCGCGAACGATATGTACCCGGTCGGCCCGCGCACCACCGTGCACCCCGGCCCGCTCGGCGACGAACTCGAAGGTGCCGTCCGCCCAGGCCATTTCGCGGGCATGCTCACCGTGGTCGCGAAGCTGTTCAATATCTGCCGTCCGCATGAGGCGTTCTTCGGTGAGAAGGACTACCAGCAGTTGACCCTCATTCGGCAGATGGTCCGCGACTTGAATATGAATCCGAAGATCGTCGCGGTCGCCACCGTCCGCGAGCGTGACGGTCTGGCCCTGTCCTCGCGCAATCGTTTCCTCGAACCGGAGCAGCGCGAACTGGCGGTCGCCCTCTCGGCGGCGCTGGCCGCGGGTGTGCACGCCTCGGGCCTGGGCCCGGACAAGGTTCTGGAGGCGGCTCGATTCGTCTTGGCCGCGTCCCCCGGCATCGAACTCGACTATCTGGAGTTGCGGGGCTCCGATCTCGGTGCGGTGCAGCCCACCGGCAATGCCCGCCTGCTGATCGCCGCCCGGGTCGGCGGCACCCGGCTCATCGACAATGTTTCCGTCACCCTCGGCACCCCGATCGACGGCCACCCGACCACCCCCGACCAGCCTGCCCAGGCATCTCACTAGGAAGGGCGACGACGATGTTGCGCACCATGATGAAGTCGAAGATCCACCGCGCCAAGGTGACTCACGCCGATCTGCACTATGTCGGCTCGGTGACCGTCGACCAGGACCTCCTCGACGCCGCCGATCTGCTCGAGGGCGAGCAGGTCTGCATTGTCGATATCAATAACGGCGCTCGCCTGGAGACCTATGTGATCGCGGGCGAACGCGGTTCGGGCGTCATCGGAATCAACGGCGCCGCAGCACATCTGGTGCATCCGGGCGACCTGGTGATCCTCATTGCCTACGGCATGATGGATGAGCGGGAGCTGCGGGAGTACCAGCCGCGCGTGGTATTCGTCGACGATCGCAACCAGCAGCTGGAGTTGGGCTCGGATCCGGCGCACGCGCCGGAGGGTTCCGGCCTGACCTCCCCGCGCTCGCTGTCGATCGCCTGAGCGCGGCCGGGTCTTCGCCTGAGCGGTCAGGCCCGGAGCGGCAGCGCCGTGTAACCACGTAGGGCCCCGATCAGGCGAAGGAAAGATACAGCGATGCTGCTGACCATCGACGTCCGCAATACCTCTATCGAGCTGGGCCTGTTCTCCGGCAGCGGTGACCATACGAAATTGGCGCGGCACTGGCGGATGCATACCAATCCGCTGTTCACCGCCGATGAGTTCGCCCTGCAGGTGCGTGGGCTGGTCGGTGCGGACGTCGATCAGGTGACAGGGGTATCGGCGCTGTCCACGGTGCCGCCGGTACTGCGTGAGCTACGTGAAATGCTCACCCGCTACTGGGGTCACCTACCGCATGTCTTGGTGGAACCCGGTGTGCGAACCGGCATTCCGCTGTTGGTGGACAATCCTAAGGAGGTGGGCGCGGACCGCATCGTGAACTGTCTGGCCGCCTACCACCGGTTCAATTCCCCGGCCATCGTGGTGGATTTCGGCACCGCCATCTGTGTGGATCTGGTGTCGGCCAAGGGTGAGTTCCTGGGCGGCATCATCGCGCCCGGTGTGGAGATCTCCACCGAGGCGCTGGTGGAACGCAGTGCCCTGCGCCGTGCGGAACTGGCGCGCCCCCGCTCGGTGGTGGGTAAGAACAGTATGGAGTGCATGCAGTCGGGCGCGATCTTCGGTTTCGCCGGGCTGGTGGACGGGCTCATCGACCGTATTCGTGATGAGTTCGACGCCTTTTCCGGTGATGATGTGGCCGTGGTGGCGACCGGTGCCAGCGCGCCGCTGATCGTCCCCGAATCGGAGACCATCGAACACCATGAACCGCATTTGACCCTGGATGGGCTGCGTCTGGTGTACGAGCGCAATCAGCAGCGCCGCCGATAACGGACCGGTCGGCCGGAACGTGACGTAGTCGTCTCCGCAGGTGGGTGTTGCTTCGCGGGAATCCGCTGTTAGACTCACGCTCGTGACTTTCCGTGTGAGCACCCAGGAGTGTTGTCGAGGCTGATTCGCCTCGGCTGTGTCGAGGCATCTGAAAAAGCCATCGACCAACCACACATTCCTTGGAGTTTCGCTCATGCGTTCCTCTTCTCTTTCGCTATTCAACTCTGCTGCGGATAACCCGCGCCACGGTGTCTCGCGCCTACTGCCCGAGGTCACCGAGCGGGCGACCGCGTCGGCACTTCCCACCCGTTTGCGCCCCGCCGATCTGCTGCGTCTGACCGATGAGGCGGCAGAGGACGTACTCACCGGCCGCTACGATCACGTGCTCCCGGACAGCGGTCTCTGGCCCACCGAAAACCGTTGGGCCGCAAGGCTGCTCGCCGACGACGAGGTGGATCTGTGGCTGATCAGCTGGGTGGCCGACAAGTCCACCGAACTGCACGATCACGCCGGATCGCTGGGCGCGCTCACGGTTTTGTCCGGCGGGCTCTCGGAATTACGTTGGAATGGCCGCGAATTGCGCCGCCGCACCCTGACAGCCGGGGATCAAGCTTCTTTTCCACTCGGTTGGGTGCACGACGTCACCCGTGCCGATGATGTCGAAGCCGGCGATCTCGGCCCGTTGAATCCCACTTTGAGCGTGCACGCCTATTCCCCGCCGCTGTCGGCCATGTCCTATTACGAGGTCACCGGACACGGCACGCTGCGACGCACCCGAACCGTTCTCACCGACCAGCCCGAAGGCGAACTGGAATGAGCCACTTGAACATCGACGGCATGCTGGCGCAGGCACGACAGGGATTGCAGCGTATCTACGCGTATGAACTGCCGCAGGCCTTGGCGCGGGGCGCGATTCTGGTCGACATTCGTCCGCAGGCACAGCGCCTGAAGGAAGGCACCCTGCCGGGTGCCCTGGTGATCGAGCGAAATGTGTTGGAGTGGCGGCTGGACCCCACCAGTGCGGCGCGCTTGGCACTGGCCACCGACCATGACATGGAATGGATCATCGTCTGCTCGGAGGGTTACACCTCGAGCCTGGCGGCCGCGTCGCTACAGCAGCTGGGATTGCGTCGCGCGACCGATCTGGTGGGCGGTTATCAGGCCGTGAAAGCGGCCGGGTTGCTCACCGTCGCGGCTTCCGCGCCGCACTTCGCACGCGAGGTCCGCACCCTCGCGTGGCTTTGATTCCTTATTTGTTTCGTACTCTGATCGTGGCCGTGTCGTTATATCTTCCGATCGGTTGGGCGGCGCGTAAAACGATTTCCCGCGCACGATAGGGTGGTGCTCTGTGAGCACCCCCGATCCCTCTTCCCCCGGTTCCGCCGCGGATTCGGTTGCCGCTCGGCAAACGAAGTCCGCCGCTGCTTCCGATTCGCGAACGGCCGTCGAGCACGACGTTCCCGAGCAGATGCGGATTCGCCAGGAGAAGCGGGAGCGCCTGCTGGAGCAGGGCCGGGAAGCGTATCCGGTGGTGGTATCGCGCACGCATAGCCTCGCCGAAATTCGCGCCGCCTACCCGGATCTGGCCGCGGATACCCAGACGGGTCTACAGGTGGGTGTCGCCGGACGCGTCATATTCATGCGTAATACCGGCAAACTGTGCTTTGCCACGCTGCAGGAGGGTGACGGCACCAAGCTGCAGGCGATGATCAGCCTCAATGGTGTCGGTGCGGATGCGCTGGCGGCCTGGAAGGCCGATGTCGATCTCGGCGACTTCGTTTTCGTACACGGCGAGGTGATCGCTTCGCGCAGCGGCGAATTGAGCGTTATGGCCGATGCGTGGGAGATGGCGGCCAAGTCGTTGCGACCACTTCCGGTGGCGCACAAGGAATTGAGCGAGGAATCGCGGGTCCGGCAGCGCTATGTCGATCTGATCGTGCGGCCGGAGGCCCGCGAGAACGCGCGCACCCGCGTCGCGGCGGTCCGGGCGCTGCGCAACGCGCTGGAACGTCGCGGCTTCCTGGAGGTCGAGACCCCCATGCTGCAGACCCTGCACGGCGGTGCGGCCGCCCGCCCGTTCGTCACGCACTCCAATGCCCTCGATATGGAGCTTTTCCTGCGCATCGCGCCGGAGCTGTTCCTGAAGCGCTGTGTTGTCGGCGGTATCGAGAAGGTCTTCGAGATCAACCGGAACTTCCGTAACGAGGGCGCGGACTCCACGCATTCTCCGGAGTTCGCAATGCTGGAAACCTACGAGGCGTACGGCACCTACGATGATTCCGCGAAGATGACCCGGGAATTGATCCAGGAAGTCGCGCAGGAGGTCTACGGCACCCAGGTGGTGACGCTGTCCGATGGCACCGAATACGACCTCTCGGGCGAGTGGACGACGGTCGAGATGTACCCCTCGCTGTCGGAGTCGATCGGTGTCGAGGTGACTCCGGAAACGACTGTCGAGGAATTGCTGGTACTTGCCGATCGGGTCGGTCTGGAAATTCCGGAGGGCAAGGGCTACGGCCACGGCAAACTGGTCGAGGAACTGTGGGAGCACGTGTACGGCGACAAGCTCTATGCGCCGACTTTCGTACGTGACTTCCCGGTTGAGACATCTCCGTTGACGCGACAGCATCGCAGCAAACCGGGGGTTACCGAAAAATGGGATCTGTATGTTCGGGGATTCGAGCTGGCCACCGGCTATTCGGAACTCGTTGATCCGGTGATCCAACGCGAACGTTTCGTCGACCAGGCGCGGTTGGCCGCTGCCGGCGACGATGAGGCGATGCGTCTCGACGAAGACTTCCTCGCCGCGATGGAGTACGGTATGCCACCGACGACTGGTACCGGTATGGGAATCGACCGGTTGCTGATGGCGCTGACTGGCCTGGGAATCCGGGAAACGATACTCTTTCCAATTGTGCGTCCGTCGAGTCGTTGAGTTCGCCGGATTGCATTGCCGATACCCACTTCGGGAGTATCGGAATTCAGCGGTATTCTGAGTTCGGGTAATCGGCCTAGTTGCGGGTCGCACGATTTCGAGAGGACGTTCATCTCATGGCAAAGAAGGTCACCGTTAGCCTGATCGATGATGTCGACGGTGAGTCCACCGCAGACGAGACCATCGAGTTCGCTATTGACGGCGTTTCATACGAGATCGACTTGTCGTCGGTTAATGCGGCAAAGCTGCGGGACGGTTTGGAGACCTGGGTTTCCGCCGCGCGTCGTGTGAGCGGTCGTCGTCGTACCAAGACCGCCGCCGGGGCTACCACCACGGGGCCGAAGAGCCGGGTCTCCATCGATCGCGAACAAAGTGCCGCGATTCGGGAATGGGCGCGCCGGAATGGGCACAAGGTGTCGGCGCGAGGGCGTATCTCCGCGGACATCACCGAGGCCTACAACAAGGCCGCCGCGAAGTAGACCTATCGTGACTGCCGTCCGGGTGTTCGTGCGAGCCTGGGCGGCAGTTGGTTTTTTCATACCTTTTGCGCATAACCGGACATGGGTAGTGTGTACCCATCTCGGATGTGCGATCTTGCTCGTGCCGAGTCGGCACGGCACCATTGATTGTGTGCGAACGTTGTCACTGGCTGGCTCGAGAGACGAGGTATCGGCGCGGTGACCGCATTTCACGGATCATTCCTGCGGGTCAAGGACCTGCAGGGGCAACAGCACGAGTTGATGCTGACCCCGGAGCAACCGCGTGTGACCCTGGGCCGCTCGCCGCAGGCGGACCTGTCGCTGGCCTGGGATGTCGAGGTTTCCCGGCTGCACGCGACGGTCGAGTACCTGGGCGCGCACTGGACCATCGTCGATGACGGCCTTTCCCGCAACGGCACTTTTATCAACGGTGACCGCCTCGTCGGCCGGCACCGCCTCGCTCCCGGCGACGTGATCCGAATGGGCACCTCCCGGGTCACCTTCCACGATTTCTCCGGCGCTTCGGGCGATATCACGCAGACCTCCACCGGTTCGCTGCCCACGTCGCGGTCGCTCACCGACACCCAGCGCTCCGTCCTGGTCGCGCTGTGCCGCCCTTACAAGAACAATGCTGGTTTCGCGACCCCCGCTTCGAATCAGCAGATCGCCGCCGAGCTGTTTCTCAGCGTGGACGCCATCAAAACCCACCTGCGGGCGCTGTTCGCGAAGTTCGGGGTGGAGGATCTGCCGCAGAATCAGAAGCGAGTTCGCTTGGCGGGCTTGGCCATGCAGAGCGGGGTCATCTCCGACCGGGACCTCTGACCCGGCCGCATGCGGCGTCCCACCCCGTTCCGGTGTGCTGCCCCCCGTCATTCCGGCGTGCTTTTGGCCGGAATCCACCCCACGGGCTGGTGGACGCTCGCTGATGCGCGCGAGTGTCTCGGCGATGGAGACCCAGATGCTCGCCCGGTTGACTGGAAGTCGTAATCGCCCGTGGTTCCCACGGGGATCGGATCCAGTCAGGAGACTTCTCATGTTCGCGCTTCGCATAGCCGCTCTGGTGCTGGCGACCCTGTCGACCGGACTGATCGCGGGCCTGTTCTACGGCTATGCGAATTCGGTCATGCTCGCGCTGGGTCGCAGCGACGATCGCACCCTGGTCGACGTCATGCAGAAGATCAATGTGGTGATCATCAACCCGTGGTTCATGATCGCGTTCATGGGCACCGTCGGCTTCACCGTGCTGGCCGCGCTCCTGCACCTCGGCAAGGATGTGCGAACCACGCTGATCTGGATCGTTATCGCGTTGGTAGTCAACGTAATTGCCTTCGCGGTGACCGCCGGAATGAACGTCCCGCTCAATGACCAGCTGGCGGCGGCGGGGGACCCGTCGCAGATCGTCGATCTGGCCGCGGTCCGCGCGCAGTTCGAATCCTCCTGGGTGCGTTGGAATATCGTTCGGGCGCTGGTGCACACCCTGGCCTTCCTGGTGCTGATCGGTGCCCTGTTCGTCGCGGGTATGCAGCACGGCAGGTCGGAGGCGGCGGGGGAGCCGGCCACCGGAACGCTCGTGGCTGCCTCCGGCAACTGAGCTCGAACGCGCATCCTCGCCCACCGATCGCCCAGTCATTCCCGTATCCCGGGTTCGCGCATCCCGGTTCTCGTCATTCCGGCGTGCCACCCTCGTCATTCCGGATGACGGGGTGGGTCGGCCGGGATGACGGGCGGCGGAACTACAAGGAACACGTTGTACTAGTTACTCACCGGTAAAGCCGCGAGCGGGAGCGCGTTGCGGATACATTTCCGGAACGTGTTCTATTTTTGGAGGGGATATGCGACGTGCGCTGCTTCGGCGCTCGCCGGGATCGCTGCTGATCATGGCGGTACTGGCTGCACTGTGGACCGCTGTGAGCGCACCTGCTCAGGCCGAATATCCGGTCACCTACAACTTCTTCGCGGGAATCCCCTACGAACTCACCAACCCCGGCGGCTCCCTGCCCGGCGCGAACGACTGGTCCTGCACGCCGACGGCCGCGCACCCGAATCCGGTGGTGCTGCTGCACGGCACCGCGGGTGGTGCGCAGACCAACTGGGGTGCCTACGCACCGCTGCTGGCCAATGAGGGTTACTGCGTCTACGCGCTGACCTACGGCAGCCTGGATGTGCCGTGGCCGCTATCGGCCATGGGCGGTATGCGACCGATCCCCACGAGCGCCGCGCAGATCGGTGTGTTCGTGGATCGGGTGCTGGCCGCGACGGGTGCGGGCCGGGTCGATTTCATCGCGCACTCCCAGGGCAATACCGTCGGCAACTACTACATCAAACGGCTCGGCGGCGTCGGCAAGGTCGACAAGTTCGTCGGGATCGCGCCGCCCTGGCTGGGCATCTTCGGTGACGGTATGAAGGTTATCCGGGCTTTCGGCGAAGAACTGGGCGCGGAGGCGAACTCCGTGGACGACATGATCGGCATGGGTGTATGCCAGGCCTGCGGGCAGATGCTCGGCGGTTCGGAGTTCGTGAACGCCCTCAATGCCGACGGCGTTTACGAACCGTCGGTCACCTACACCAATCTCGCCACCACCTACGACGAGGCGGTATTCCCCTCGGTCGCGTTCGCCCCCGGGCCGAATGCCACGAATATCCTGGTCCAGGACGGCTGCCCGACGGATTTCTCCGACCATATGGCCATTGCCGGCAGCTCCCGCACCGCCGCTTTCGCCCTCAACGCGCTCGACCCCGCACATCCCCGCCCGGTCCCGTGCGGGTTCATTCCGCCCTTCTTCGGGAGCTAGCGCCCCTGTTCGCTGTGGGCGTAGCCGGTAGGGAAACGTAGTCCGCAGCAGCGGCGTTATGAGTGAATGACCCATGTTGTCGCCGGTTCGCAATAGGGTGGACCGGCGACGTGTGTGATCCCTGCCAACTAGAGTGGAGGCGGGGGATGCAACCCCAGGGCTTCATGGCAGGCTGGCGGCCAGTCGAACACTGAAGCGCCGGACGCCGTAGTAAGCGGAGCAGGAAGTGAGGGAGCGATGTTCGAGAGGTTTACCGACCGCGCGAGGCGTGTCGTTGTCCTGGCCCAAGAAGAGGCCCGGATGCTCAACCACAACTACATCGGCACCGAGCACATCCTGCTTGGCCTGATCCACGAGGGTGAGGGTGTCGCAGCGAAGTCGCTGGAGTCACTGGGCATTTCGCTGGAGGGTGTGCGGTCGCAGGTAGAGGAGATCATCGGTCAGGGTCAGCAGGCCCCGTCCGGTCACATCCCCTTCACCCCGCGTGCCAAGAAGGTGCTGGAGCTGAGCCTGCGCGAGGCGCTGCAGCTCGGCCACAACTACATCGGCACCGAGCACATTCTGCTCGGCCTGATCCGCGAGGGTGAGGGTGTCGCGGCGCAGGTGCTGGTCAAGCTGGGCGCGGACCTCAACCGGGTCCGTCAGCAGGTCATTCAGCTGCTGTCGGGCTACCAGGGCAAGGAGCCGGTCGAATCCGGCACCCGTGGTGAGGCGGGCACGCCGTCCACCTCGCTGGTGCTCGACCAGTTCGGTCGCAACCTGACCCAGGCCGCCCTCGAGGGCAAGCTCGACCCGGTCATCGGCCGCTCGAAGGAAATCGAGCGCGTCATGCAGGTGCTGAGCCGCCGTACCAAGAACAACCCCGTGCTGATCGGTGAGCCCGGCGTCGGTAAGACCGCCGTCGTCGAGGGTTTGGCACAGGCCATCGTCAACGGTGAAGTGCCGGAGACGCTGAAGGATAAGCAGCTGTACACGCTCGACCTGGGTTCCCTGGTCGCGGGCAGCCGCTACCGCGGTGATTTCGAGGAGCGCCTGAAGAAGGTGCTCAAGGAGATCAATACCCGCGGCGACATCATCCTCTTCATCGACGAGCTGCACACCCTGGTGGGTGCGGGCGCGGCCGAGGGCGCTATCGACGCGGCCTCCATCCTCAAGCCCAAGCTGGCCCGCGGTGAGCTGCAGACCATCGGTGCGACCACCCTCGACGAGTACCGCAAGTACATCGAGAAGGATGCCGCGCTCGAGCGCCGGTTCCAGCCGGTGCAGGTCGGCGAGCCGACCGTCGAGCACACCATCAATATCCTCAAGGGTCTGCGTGACCGGTACGAGGCGCATCACCGCGTCTCGATCACCGATTCCGCGCTGGTCGCGGCCGCGACCCTCGCCGATCGCTACATCAATGACCGGTTCCTGCCGGACAAGGCGATCGACCTGATCGACGAGGCCGGTGCGCGCATGCGCATCCGTCGCATGACCGCACCGCCGGACCTGCGCGAATTCGACGACAAGATCGCCGATGCGCGCCGGGAGAAGGAAAGCGCCATCGACGCGCAGGACTTCGAGAAGGCCGCGCGGCTGCGCGATAAGGAGAAGCAGCTCGTCGCCAAGCGGGCCGAGCGCGAAAAGCAGTGGCGCTCCGGTGATCTCGACGTGGTCGCCGAGGTCGACGATGAGCAGATCGCGGAGGTGCTGGCCAACTGGACCGGTATCCCCGTCTTCAAGCTCACCGAGGAGGAGACCACCCGTCTGCTCCGCATGGAGGACGAGATCCATAAGCGGATCATCGGCCAGGAGGATGCCGTCAAGGCCGTCTCCAAGGCGATCCGCCGTACCCGTGCCGGTCTGAAGGATCCCAAGCGTCCCTCGGGCTCGTTCATCTTCGCCGGTCCGTCCGGTGTCGGTAAGACCGAGCTGTCGAAGGCCCTCGCCAACTTCCTGTTCGGCGACGACGACGCGCTCATCCAGATCGATATGGGCGAGTTCCACGACCGCTTCACCGCCTCGCGGCTCTTCGGTGCCCCTCCGGGCTACGTCGGTTACGAGGAGGGCGGCCAGCTCACCGAGAAGGTGCGCCGCAAGCCGTTCTCGGTGGTGCTGTTCGACGAGATCGAGAAGGCTCACCAGGAGATCTACAACACCCTGTTGCAGGTCCTCGAGGACGGTCGTCTCACCGACGGCCAGGGTCGTACCGTCGACTTCAAGAACACGGTGCTGATCTTCACCTCGAACCTCGGTACCTCGGATATCTCCAAGGCTGTCGGCCTGGGCTTCGCCCAGTCCAACGCCGAGGGTTCGAACTACGAGCGGATGAAGCTCAAGGTCAACGACGAGCTGAAGAAGCACTTCCGCCCCGAGTTCCTCAACCGCATCGACGACGTGATCGTCTTCCACCAGCTCACCCAGGATCAGATCATCCAGATGGTGGACCTGATGATCAACCGCGTCGCCAAGCAGCTGAAGAACAAGGATATGGAAATCGAGATGACCGACCAGGCCAAGAGCCTGCTCGCCAAGCGCGGTTTCGATCCGGTGCTCGGTGCCCGTCCGCTGCGTCGCACCATTCAGCGTGAGATCGAGGACCAGCTGTCGGAGAAGATCCTCTTCGGCGAGCTCGGTGCCGGTCAGATCGTGAAGGTCGACGTCGAGAACTGGGACGGCGAAGGCCAGGGCGATAAGGCCAAGTTCACCTTCGCCTCCCGGGCGAGGCTGACCAAGAAGTCGGCCGAGGAAGACAAGCCGATCGTCGCCCTCGCGGGTGAAGCCACGGCCACGACCGAGTAGGGCCCCGCCTCCGGGCGAGAAGAAGTATGCCGAAAGCCCCTCTCACCTTGTGTGAGAGGGGCTTTCGGCTGTTCAGGCGCAGCCCTTCGCCAGGTGTTCGTCAGCTGATGATCACCAGTGGTCGCGGTGGATCACCTCGGCGGGTGGGCGGCGGGAGGTGGGGCCGAGTTTGCCGCGTGGCCAGCCGATCGGGATGATCGCGTAGGTTTGTACGGATTTCGGAATGTCCAGTGCTGCTTTGAATTCCGATTCCAGGAGTAGGTGCCAGGTGGTGATGGTCGCGCCCAGGCCCAGTGTGCGGGCGGCCAGTAGGAGGTTCTGGACGGCGGGATAGGTGCTGGCCGCGCTGCCGAGTGAGGTCGCGCGGGGGGTGTTGCGCAGGATGGTCAGGGCGCGTCGAGGTCCGAGCCTGGCGATGGTGGCCAATACGTGTCCGGCTTGGCCGCGGAATCCCGCTGCCTGCTCCGAAGTGTCCTGGCAGGCGACAATGAGCGCGGGTGTCTCGTGGAAGTGATCGCGTTGGAAAAGAATCGCGGCGCCGAGCTTTTCGTGTGCCTCCGCAGTCATACCGGGCGGGCGAATCCGGCCGAAGGCCTCCGCGTAGAACGTGGTGACCTCCCGCCACAGCTTCGCGACCGCCGCGATCCGCTCCCGGTCGGTGACCACCACGAATCGGAAACCCTGCCCATTGCCGCCACTGGGGGCCCAGGTGGCAGCCTCGATCAGCTGTATGAGCAGTTCGTCGGGTACCGGATCGGGGCGCAACCGTCGAATGGCGCGCATGGTCCGCATGACTTCGAAGATCGGCGCATCCGCACCGACGGCCACGGGCCGTTCGGACCGAACCATGTCGGTCTCCTCACGTAATACGATATCGCCCAACAGGATACGTAACCCGTGCCGAGTCAGGGCCGAAAGACCGACAAACTACTGGCGCTGACCGGCCGGGTAACGAATCCGAGGGCGCCCAGCACCGCCAATGCGTGCCCGAACATCGTCCCGTAGGACCCGGCGGGCAGTATCGAATCCACCAGCCACCCGATCAGTGCCCCGGCGGCGAACCCCGCCCACGCGCCCACCACACCACCGATCATCGATCGCAGCAGCGGTCCGTGCTGCAGGACCACCCCGGACATGATCCCCACGACCAGTCCGATCACCGTGACAGTCACACCGGGGACGAGCATGTCCGTTCTCCGTTCGTGGGGCATAGTTGCGCACCCTCGACCCTGCCGGAACGCCGCTGGTCGCGGTATCGGGAATCCCCCCGACCCACACCCCGATTTCCTCCGACTCGAGGACTACACCCACAGGCGGAGAAGCGGCTTCAGCACCGGCCACATGTGAGTTCGACCCTGTCCGCCCGACCGGGGTAGGTTCGGTTGACCTTGTTCGACCATGGGCGCTGGAGAGTATGTCGAGATTCGCGAAGTCGCTGTTGCTCACCGCCGGGCTTGTCGGTCTGCTATCGGTCGCACTCCCCGCACAGGCGCAAGAGCCGGAGCAGGAGTACGCCCCCACGATGCTGGTGTTGGACGCATCCGGGTCGATGAATGCGGCGGATCCCGGCGGCGGATCGAAGATGGACGCGGCCAAGACGGCGGTGCGGAATTTCGTGGGTACGGCACCGGCCGAGTCGAAGGTCGGTTTGACCGTGTACGGGACGGGTACCGGTTCGTCGGATGCGGAGCAGGCTGCCGGGTGCCAGGATGTGCGGGTCCTGCGCGAAGCGCAGACCATTGACAAGGGCGTATTGACCTCCGCCGTGGACGGGATCGTGGCGAGTGGCTACACACCCATCGGCACCTCCCTGCGCACGGCCGCGGCGGCGTTGCCGCAGTCGGGTCCGCGGTCGATCGTATTGGTCTCCGATGGTGAAGACACCTGTGCCCCACCGGATCCGTGTGAGGTGGCGCGGGAATTGAATCAGCAGGGGGCGAAGGTCGTTGTGCACGCGATCGGATTCGGGGTGGACGCGGCGTCCCGTGCGCAGTTGACCTGCGTCGCACAGACAACCGGCGGCACCTACACCGATGCCGTGGATGGCGCGTCGCTGCAGCGCGTCCTGCCTCGGGTGAGCCAGGCGGCATTGCGCACGTACAAGCCGATCGGAACGGCCATCACCGGTACCGCGACCCATCGTGACGCGCCGGTGGCCACGGCGGGTCAGTACCTGGACACAATCGGCCAAAAGGAAAAGCGCTACTACGCGCTGGATGTGCCGGAGGGCGCGACCGCCTACTTCAGCGGCACCCTGTCCTTTCCCCGGATACCCCACGACGCACCGAATGGCGACACCAGCTCGCTCGCGGTCCGTGTCTTCGGTGCCGACGGCAAGGACTGCAACGAGTTCGAATTCGAGTCGGTCGTCAATTCCAGTCACGGCGTGGCTCTGACCGTCTCCACACCGTGGGACGGTGCGACCAAGCCGAAAACCGGTGGCAGCTCTGATCATTGCCGTGGTGGCGGTCGCTACTACTTCGCGACCGAGTGGAGCGGTATCGCCGACAATATGCCCGAACGGATGCCGATCGAGCTCCTCTTCGGCATCGAACCCGGGGTCACCGATGCCGGGCCAGCGGCGGCCACCGCGAAAACGACCTTCGTCGAACCCACCGGCGACGCCGTGTCGGCGGTCGGCGGCGGCTCTTTCAATGTGGCGGGCGCGTTGAGCGGCTCCGGCAGCTACACCGACACCATCCAGCGTGGTGAGTTCGTCTTCTATCGGGTGCGGCTCGACTGGGGTCAAGGCCTGGCCTACCGCGTGAACTACGAGGCGACCAGCACGCACGGGCGCGACGGTCTCTCGAACATCACCACCACGCTGTACTCGCCGTTCCGCGACGAGATCCAGCACGCATTCTCGTCCTACGGTGGCGATGCCAGGGTGCTGCCGACCTCCGACCCCGCACTCGCGACGCTGCCGGTGCGCTACAACAACCGCACCTCCGAAGAGCTCGCGGACCATAATCAGAGCGTCGCCGGCTGGTACTACATTGCCGTGAAGGTCGGTCCGGCCGAGACGACAGATGCGGTGCCGATCCGCATGGACGTCACGGTGGCGGGCGACGCCGAACCGGGTCCGCGCTACGAGGAGATCTCGACGGGCGGAGTCTCCGGCGAGAACGCCACACCGAAGACGAGTGAGACGTCCGCGGCCGCTGAAGAGAACAGCGATGGGATCTCCACGACCGGCATGGTGACCATCGTGGCGAGTGGGGTCGTCGTGGTGGGCATGATCGTCAGCGGTCTACTGCTCTGGAGGCGTCGGACCACGGCATCGAGGCGGTAGCCAGGAGTGGCATCGGTACCTGACCGTGGGCGCCGGGAAACTGCAAGCCGGTGTCGGGTGCCCGGCGTACGGTTGGTGCGGTTCGGAAGAATCGTCTCGGGGGTTTGCCATGACCAATCCTGATCTCACACTCATAGCGGTACTGCTCGACCGTTCGGGATCGATGCAGTCCATCAAATCCGACACCGAAGGCGGTTTCGCCGCCTATATGGACCAGCAGCGTGAGGTGCCCAGGCGCATCGAAGTGACGCTGGCGCAGTTCGATACCGAGTACGAGCTGGTCTACGCCAACAGGCCACTCGCCGAGGTGCCGCCGCTGAATCTGCAACCGCGGGGCATGACGGCCCTGTACGACGCGACGGGCCGCCTCATTACCGATATCGGGACAGAACTGGCCAAGCGTCCCGAGCACGAGCGCCCCGGCACCGTCATCGTGGTCGTCCTCACCGATGGTCACGAGAACTCCAGCAGGGAGTGGAGCCACACCGCGGTGAAGTCACTCATCACCCAGCAGCAGGACACCTACCGGTGGAACTTTCTGTTCCTCGGCGCGAATATGGACGCGGTCGCCATCGGCACGGGAATGGGCTTCTCGGCCAACCAATCCATTACCTATGCCGCTGCACCCCAGGGCGTTTCGGGCGTCTTCCGCGCCGCCTCGCAGTACACCGCCCGCCTACAGACCCCGGGCGGTACTCCGGATGCGGGTTTCACCGACGAGGAGCGCAGCGCCGCCAACCCCGACGCCTGAACGACATTCCGCCAGCGCTCGAGCGCAACGCGGCGACACGGCGGGGCGAATACCGCGACGGACCTCGGCTCGTCCTCCGTCCTCCCGGTGTGCGCCGGGATCCACCGATTTCACGACAGTGCGGCCCGATGTCGTCCTCATCGGAACGTCGATGTACAACTACTCGATCCCGGCGACCCTCAAAGCCTGGCAGGACCAGATCACCTTCCCCCGAATGTCATTGGCCCCCACCCGCTTCGTGGTCTCCACCGCGCGCGGCGGGTCCTACTCGCCGGGCGCGCCCAAGGCGAGGTTCGACCACCAGGAGCGCTTCCTACGCGACTTCTTCGCGGGCCACTCGCCGTCGAGGACACGGTTTTTTCATCAATGCCGAGCTCGCCAATGCCAGGGAGGACCCGGCGCTCGCGCACCTGCGTGACCCAGCACGACGCCGCCCTCGCGGCCGCGCTGGAATTTCCGCTCGCCGCCCCCGCCTACGCGGTCTTCACCGGTATGGGCGCGGTCGGTGCCAGCGCGCTCGGCACAGTGATTCACAAGGATCCGCTGAGTGCGGGACGTGCGCTGGCCTTGGCTCTGATAGTCGGCGG
This sequence comes from Nocardia uniformis NBRC 13702, assembly GCF_001613345.1. Taxonomy (GTDB): domain Bacteria; phylum Actinomycetota; class Actinomycetes; order Mycobacteriales; family Mycobacteriaceae; genus Nocardia; species Nocardia uniformis. Next base: position 15,868 of record NZ_BDCE01000013.1, read on the forward strand.
AATAGTGCTTGCGAGGGTGACGAATCCGGAATGAGCGGGACCGCCCAATCTCTCGTCACAACCGGGGTAGGTTCGACGCGTACGGCTTTCATCTCACGAAAGGACAGTGATGCCTACACGTACCGCGCGCACCGCTTGGACCGGCGGGCTGCAGGACGGCTCGGGTCAGGTCGAGCTGAGCAGCTCCAGTGCCGGCAAGTACGACGTGTCGTTCCCGAAGCGTTCGGCCGACAATGCCGAGGGCACCACCAGCCCGGAAGAGCTGATCGCCGCCGCGCATTCGTCCTGCTTCGCCATGGCGCTGTCGGCCGAGCTCGGCAAGGCCGGTGCCACCCCGCGGAGCCTGGATGTCACCGCCGATGTGTCGTTGGGTCCGGATCCGGCGGGCGGTTTCCGCATTTCGACCATCAAGCTGACCGTGGTCGGCCAGGCGGCGGGTATCGATGCGGACGGCTTCCTCGCCGCCGCGAATGCCGCCAAGGCGGGCTGCCCGGTGAGCAAGGCACTCGCGGGCGTCGACAATATCGAACTGGACGCCACTTTCGAGTCCTGATCGCAGGCGGAATCATTCGGAGCGCCGAATACGAAGAGGGCAGTGCCGGTGGTGGCACTGCCCTCTCGTCGTATTACCGTGCGCCCCCATTGATTTCCACGGCCTGCTTCCGCCCCGCGAATTCGGTCAGCGCCGCGAACGCCAGTCCCAGCGCTACCCACAGCGTGGTGGTGACGGTCAGTGACGACACCCGGAACTCCCACAGCAGCGTGGCCGGGAAGTCCGCCGTCACCTCGTTCACGCCGGGCAGCGCGATATAACCGACCGCGACGATGGCCACGAAGGCCGCGACCGCACCGATCAGCCGTACCGTCTCGAGCTGACCCCGCAGCAGCTTGTATACGTACACACCGATTCCGACGGCCGCGAATCCGAGCAGTACCACCGCGACCCACAACCAGGTGCGGTCGTTGATGGTCTCGGGATCACCCACCGCCGGCGGATTGGCCGGGTACTTGAAGAACGGCACCGCCGTGATCGCCAGCCAGCCACCGGCCGCCAGGCCCAGCGCCAACTTCGGTCCCGGCAGATTCGTATGCCGCCGCGCCACATTGGCGGCGGCGGCGAGGATCGCGCCCAGTGCGAGCCCGGTCAATCCCAGTGCCAGGAATTCGCCGAACTTCTGACCTTCGCGACTGACCAGCGGTTCTTCTTCGTCACCGTGCGAATGCCCACCGTCGCCGGTGGATTGGGCTTCCTCGATGGCAATGGCCGCGTCCACCTTCGGTTCCCCGACAATGAATCCGACGGTGCCCGCCAGCAGGCCCGCGATGAGACCGGCCAGCAGGCCACGCAGCAAAAGTGTTTTCAGTGAACCGCTCAGTGCTGTCTGTGAACGGCTCAGTGGTTCTCGGGAATCGCTCAGTGGCACGGGACGCCCAGCAGGTGTCGACCGTCGTGCATCAGCTCATGCATGTACATCCCGCTGCGCGAGATGGCACCCTGATCGAAGCCGACCAGGTACAGGGTGAGCAGTGCAAGCAGAACGACGCCTGCCGTGACGAGCCACGCATTGAGCGCATCGCTGGTCCGGCTGGGGGAGTGGACGATGGCCATCGAATCCTCCTAGGGGGATTTCGCGTCCCCGAGAGTTGGGTGCGACGGTGCCGGTGTCTGGCTCTCCGGCACCCGACCCGACGGCTGAAGTGCGTGGAATACAGTGGCGCGACCGCCCCGGACTTGCACCGGGTTACCACGTCACCATCGCTTGTTCACTCAGAACTGTCGCATCCCCGCAGACTCGGCGTCAACACACCATGTGATCAGGAGTTCTTGGCCGCAACGTCGAGGACGACCTCGAATTCCAGCAGCGAAGCACCGGTGGAGACGGGCTTGCGAGCCTCACCGGCGTGCGCCGCCCGGGCCGGACCGTCCCGCCACGCCTCGAAGGACGCTTCCGAATCCCACTGCGTGACAACGAAGTACCGGCTCTCACCGGCGGTCGGGCGCAGCAGCTGGAAGCCCAGGAAACCCGGGGAGTTCTCCACGGCGTGCGCGCGGGCGGCGAAGCGCTTCTCCAGCTCGGGGCCCGCACCCTCGGGAACTTCGATTGCATTGATCTTGACGACTGCCATGGGGTCGAGGCTACCGCCGCTGCCATAGTGGGAATCGTGTTGTACGACGAAGGCGGCAGCGGCACCCCGATCCTGCTGCTGCACGGATTGATGGGAAGTGCGCGCACCTGGCGCACGCAGGTGGACTGGTTGCGCGAATTCGGGCACGTGTACACCTTCGACGCGGCCGGGCACGGACGGCCCACACCGCCCGAACTGACCACCGAGGCCTTCGTGGCCGACCTCGCCGCGGGCACCGCCGCCATTGCCGAACCCATGGTGGTGATCGGACATTCGATGGGCGCGCTGCACGGCTGGATGTTCACTGCCGCGTACCCGGACCGGGTGCGGGCGCTGGTGGTGGAGGACATTGCCCCGGATTTCCGGGGCCGCACCGCCGACGACTGGGCCGCCATGATCGCGGCCTGGCCGCAGCCGTTCCCGGACGAGCCCGCCATGCTGGAATTCTTCGGCCCGGTCGCGGGTCGCTACTTCCTGGATTCATTCAGCCACGGCCCCGACGGCTACCGCCTGCACGGCGAGGTCGCCACCTTCCGCGATATCTCCGAGGAATGGGGCACCCGCGACTTCTGGACCCAATGGAGGTCGATCACCGTTCCGGCCCTTCTCATCGAGGGCGAACACACCATCACCCCGCCGGGACAGATGCGCGAGATGGCCGAGGTCCATCCCGACGCCCGGCATATCGTCGTCCCCGACGCCGGTCACCTGGTCCACGATGACCAGCCCGCCACCTACCGTGCCGAGGTCGAACGCTTTCTGCGCCGCGTCCTCGCGCCCTGACCCGAGCTGTCGCGCGCCCGCCGAGAGGGGACAATCGGCCCATGGGCGAGAACGAGAATGACGGCCCCGTGGGTGAGAACAAGGGTGACAATGACCCCGCGGGCGCGGCGAATGGCACTGGGAACAATGGGCTGACCACCGGGCTGGCTATCGGTATGAGTCTCGGCGTCGTCCTGGGCCTGCTCGTCTTCGACAACCTCGCGCTCGGCATGGGTGTGGGGATGTGCCTCGGAATCGCGCTGGGGGCGGCCCACGACGCGGCTCGCTGACGTGCTGTTCAGCGTGGTGCGCGCGGCTGCGACCCGGTATCGGCGAGCTTCTGCGGGCGGGTGCCTTCAGTCTGTGGTGCGGCCCGTCGTATGCTCAGCTCACGCATCCCGGAATGAATGGTGACCAACGATGATCGACTTCGCGATTCCTGCCGAGCTCGCCGCCGAACGCGATCGGGTACGGCAGTTCGTCATCGACAAGATCGTGCCGTACGAGCGTGATCCGCGGCTGACCGCGCACGGCCCCACCGATGAGCTGCGCCAGGAGCTGGTCGAACTGGCTCGCGCCGAGAAGCTGCTGACCATCCAGGCGCCCGTCGAACTCGGCGGTCGCGGTCTGTCGCATATCGAGCAGGCCGTGCTCTACGAGGCCGCCGGTTGGTCCACCCTCGGCCCGGTCGCCATGAACTGCGCCGCCCCCGACGAGGGCAATATGTTCCTGCTCTCCAAGGTCGCCAATGCCGAGCAGGTCGAGCGCTACCTGCGGCCGGTCATCGACGGCCATCAGCGTTCGGTATTCGCCATGACCGAACCGAACGGCGCGGGCTCCGATCCGAATCAGCTGGCCACCGAGGCCACCTTCGACGGCGAGAACTTCACCATCAACGGCCTCAAATGGCTGATCACCGGTGCCGACGGTGCCAAGACCTGGATCATCATGGCGCGCTTGGCCGCCAACCCGCACCTGCCCGAGGGCCCGACGCTGTTCATGTGCGACGGCGACAACCCCGGCATCGTCATCGAGCGGGTCATGAACACCATGGACCGCAATTACGTCGGCGGTCACGCGGTGGTGCGGTTCGACAATCTGGTGCTGCCCAAGGACTCCGTTCTCGGCGAGACCGGTCAGGCGCTGCGCTATGCCCAGCTGCGGCTGGCTCCGGCCCGCCTCACCCACTGCATGCGCTGGCTGGGCGCGGCCGAGCGTACCCAGGCCATCGCCATCGACTACGCCAAGACCCGCACCGCCTTCGGCAAGACCATCGGCGAGCACCAGGGTGTGTCGTTCATGTTGGCGGACAATGAGATCGCGCTGCACCAGTGCCGCCTCACCATCTGGCACGCCTGCTGGCTGATGGATCAGGGCGAGAAGGCGCGGCACGAATCGTCGATCGCCAAGTCCTTTGTCTCCGAGGAACTGTTCAAGGTCACCGACCGCTGCGTCCAGGTACTCGGCGGCATCGGCATCAGCGATGAGACCGTGGTCGAGATGATCTTCCGCGATATGCGCGCCTTCCGCCTCTACGACGGCCCCACCGAGGTCCACAAGTACGCCATCGGCCGCAAAATCCTGCGCTGAATCCGCTGCCTCCGTGTCGCTCCGGCTGTGAATTGTCGGCACGGAGGTAGCTGAACGGCACGTAGGATGCCTGCCATGGGTTCGGATCTGCAAGTTGATGTGTCCGGTGGGGTTGCGGTCCTCACGCTCAATCGGCCCGCACAGCAGAATGCGTTGACCCCCGCGATGGCGGCGGAATTGGGTGCGGCGCTACGCCGCTGCGATACCGAGGACGCCATTGGCGCGGTGGTCATCACGGGCACGCCGCCCGCGTTCTGCGCCGGTGCGGATCTGTCCGCGAAGGTCGGTGAGGTCAGTGGCCTCATCGACCCCGCGCCCTTCCGTATTCGCAAACCGGTGATCGCGGCGGTGAACGGTCATGCCGTCGGTATCGGTCTGGAGATCGCGTTGCAGTGCGATCTGCGGTACTTCGCCCGCGATGCCGTGTACGGCCTGAACCAGGTGCGCCGCGGCGCGATCGCCGACGGCTACGCGCACTGGACCCTGCCCCGTCTCATCGGGATGGCCAATGCCGCCGACATCCTGCTCACCGGCCGCACCTTCGACGGTGAGGAAGCGGCGGCGCTCGGTCTCTGCAATAACAGCCTGTCCGGCGGTGAGGTGCTGCCGACCGCCCTGTCCGTCGCCCACGACATTGCCAATGGCTCCGCCCCGCTGCCGGCCGCGCTGTCCAAGCGGCTGCTGTGGGAGAGCCTCGGGATGACCCCGGAGACCGTGGGCCGCCTGGAATCCGACCTCAATGGCCTGGTCGCCCAGAGCGCCGACGGCGGTGAGGGCCTGGCCGCCCTGCGTGATCGCCGACCGCCCAAATGGTCCGGCAGCGTCAGCGAAGAATGGCCCGCCTGGGATACCGAGAATCAGCTGACCGACCGCGACCAGCCCCGCCTGGACTGAGCTCTCAGGCTCCGCCGCCGATGAGCATCATCAGGAACAGGAACGCCACGAAGATCATCAGGATCGTCCCGACGATCCCCAGGATGTAACCCACCATTACCTGGATCCGTCCGCCGAACGCACCCCCGGACGCGTCGATTTCGTTCATCGCCCGCCGTCCCAGCGCCCACGCCACCGGACCCAGTGCGCCACAACAGAACACGCTCAATGTTCCGAGCAGCAGCACCGTGGTCGCATGCGGATGCTCGATCGGCGTACCGATGGGCTGATGCTCAATGGACACCGGGCTGATTTTACGGTTTCAACCCCCGGAACCGCTGCCTTACGCGCGGTGTCGGGCGCGGCGCGCCGACGAACTTCGCCCCCGGCTGCAACCTTTCCGGTCCCAGACGAGGGCGAATCATGGTGCGGCCCAAGTTATTCAGGCAGCTAGAGCTCAGCGACGGCGCTGGCGCGCCATATCGGCGAGCACCACGCCCGCGGCGACGGAGGCGTTCAGCGATTCCACCGGTCCGGCCATGGGGATGCTCAGGATGGAGTCGCAGGTTTCGCGAACCAGTCGAGACAGGCCCTTACCCTCGGAACCGACCACGACGACCGTCGGCGCGGTGCCGTCGAAATCATCGAGGGTGGTATCGCCGTCGGCGTCGAGCCCGACGATCTGGTAGCCCTGGCTGGCCCAATCCTTCAGCGTACGAGTGAGATTGGTAGCCCGGGCGACGGGCAGCCGAGCGGCCGCACCGGCGCTGGTGCGCCAGGCGACGGCGGTGATACTGGCACTGCGACGCTGCGGAATGACCACGCCGTGCCCACCGAACGCGGCCACCGAGCGCACCACGGCACCCAGGTTGCGCGGATCGGTGATGTTGTCCAGGGCCACCAGCAGGGCCGATTCACCGGAATCGTTGACGCGGTGAATCAGATCGTCCGGATGCGCGTAGCGATACGGCGGCACCTGCAGGCCAACGCCCTGGTGCAAACCGTTGTTACTCATGCGGTCCAGGTCGGTGCGCGGCACCTCGAGGATGGAGATACCGGTATCGGCCGCGATCTGCACGGCCTCGCTGAGCCGGTCATCGGCCTCGGTGCCGACCGCGACATACAGCGCCGTGGCCGGAACCCCGGCGCGCAGGCACTCCACCACGGGGTTGCGGCCCAGCACCAGCTCCGGGCCGTCGTCGCCCTTGGCGCCGCGGCCGGGCGCGCGGCCACGGCCCTGCGCCTCCTTGGCTTTGGCCTTCGCCGCCAGAGCTGCCCGCTTGGCGGCCGGATGCTTGGTGCGCGCCTCGGCGGGCGGGGTCGCGCCGCGACCCTCCAACCCCCGGCGTCGCTTACCGCCGGAGCCGACTACCTGCCCCTTCTTGGTGCCGTCCTTGCGTACTGCGCCGCGGCGTGCCGAATTGCCTGCCATCACTTCGCCTTCCGTGTCATGCGGGCGACCCGCACCCGGTCGGCGCAGCGTGCGGCTGCGCCCTGATGAAATTCCGTATTGCTCCCGACCGCGCTCGCCATGGTCCGAGCACTCATCGTGACTCCTTGGACAGCGCCCATTCCGGGCCTTCGGCGGTATCGGTGATCTCGACACCCGCCGCCTTCAGTCGATCGCGCACCGCGTCGGCGGTGGCCCAGTCCTTGGTGGCGCGGGCGGTCTGCCGTCGCTCCAACTCCGCGCCGATGAGCACATCGAGGGCCGCCAGTGCCGCGGAGTTGTCGGCGGGCGCGTCCCACTGCGCGTCGAGGGGATCCACCCCCAGCACACTCAGCATGGCCCGCAGCTGTCCGGCGAGGGTGCGCGCACCCTCGAGGTCGCCGGACTCCAGGGCCTTATTGCCCTCGTGTACGAGGTGATGGATCTCGGCCAGCGCCCTGGGTACACCGAGGTCCTCATTCAACGCGTCGGCGAAATTCTGGGTCCAGGTGCCGATCGGAACCTCGCCGGTGCGTTCGACGACCCGGCGAATGACCGCCTCGATGCGCTGGTAGCCGAGAGCGGCCTCGCTCAGCGCCTGATCGGAGTACTCCAGGACCGAGCGGTACTGCGCGCTGCCCAGGTAGTACCGCAACTCGACGGGCCGAACCCCCACCCGCTCCAGCACATTGGGGACCGACAGCGTATTGCCCAGCGATTTCGCCATTTTCGCACCCGACAGCGTCACCCAGTGGTTGTGCAGCCAGTAGCGGGCGAACCTATCGCCCGCCGCGCGCGACTGGGCGATCTCGTTCTCGTGGTGCGGAAAGACGAGATCCTTTCCACCGCAGTGGATATCGAATTCCGGCCCGAGGTAGTACTCGGCCATGGCGGAGCATTCCAGGTGCCAGCCCGGTCGTCCCGGACCCCACGGCGACGGCCAACTCGGTTCACCCGGTTTGGCGGCCTTCCACAGCGTGAAGTCGCGCGCGTCTTTCTTACCGGTCCCCGCGCTCTCGCCCTGCTGCACTTCATCGAGCTTGAGCCCGGACAGCTTGCCGTAGTCGGGGAAGCTCACCACGTCGAAGTAGACATTGCCGTCCGACGCGTAGGCGTGCCCGCGTTCGATGAGCCGCTGCATCATCCGCACCATCTGCGTGATGTGCCCGGTGGCCCGCGGTTCGGCGGACGGCGGCAGGACGCCGAGCGTGTGGTAGGCCCGGTCGAAGGCGCGCTCATAGGTCGCGGCCCATTCCCACCACGGCCGTCCGGCCTCGGCGGCCTTGTGCAGAATCTTGTCGTCGATATCGGTGACATTGCGAATGAAGGCCACATCGAATCCGTTAGCGGACAACCAGCGCCGCAATACATCGAAGGCGATATTGCTGCGCAGATGGCCGATGTGGGGTTCACCCTGCACGGTCGCGCCACACAGGTACACCGAGGCATGGCCGGGGACCAGCGGCGTGAAGTCACGCAGGGTCCGCGTCTCGGTGTCGAACAGGCGCAGAGTCACGACAAGGCATCCTAGCTGTTGAGATGTTGCGTATTACGGGCGGAGCGGGTAACGGGTTCGGTGCGAGTCTCTTCCGTCATCCCGGCGTGCTCGCGGCCGGGATCCACCCGCCGCACTGCTTCAACTGATCGCGGTGGATTCCGGCCGCGAGCACGCCGGAACGACGAGATTCAGGAGCGACAACAGAGCAGGGCGTTGGCGACTGCCGCGATGCCCTCGCCGCGACCGGTCAGCCCCAGGCCATCCGTGGTGGTGCCGGAGACCGACACCGGAGCGCCGAGTAACTCACCCAGCACTTCTTGAGCTTCGGTGCGGCGCGGCCCGATCTTGGGCCGATTGCCGATGACCTGTACAGCCGCGTTGACGATCGTGTAGCCCGCTTCGTTGAGCAGCCGCCGAACTTCTTTCAACATGGCCGCACCGGTGACGCCCGCCCACTCGGGGCGCCCGACGCCGAATATCGCGCCCACATCGCCGAGCCCCGCCGCCGACAGCAGTGCGTCGCACAGCGCGTGCGCCGCCACATCGCCGTCGGAGTGTCCGGCGCAGCCGCTGTCGCCGTCGAACAGCAGTCCGGCGATCCAGCAGGGCCGGCCGGGTTCGATCGGGTGCACATCGGAGCCGATGCCCACGCGCAGCGCGGTCGGGTCGATCACGGCGTGCCCACCGCCGCACGTGGATTATCGAATCGATTGCCCGGAACCTCGGGAGTGTCGCCCGCCGTATTACGGGAATCGCTCGGTATGTCACGGGAGTCGCTCGATGTGTCAAGCGGGCTGGCGGGCGTGTCAAGGGGGCTTTTGTGGCCAAGCCCATGGCCGCCCTGTGCGACAAGGGTATTGGCGAGCATCAGGTCCAGTGGGGTGGTGATCTTGAATGCCAGCGGGTTGCCGGGCACCGTGTGTACGGTCGCGCCGAGCAGTTCCACCAGACCCGCGTCATCGGTCGCCCGCGTATCGCTCGCATAGGCGTCGCGCAGAATTGTCGCCTCGAAGCCCTGCGGAGTCTGAATGGCGCGCAAGGCGGAACGATCCGGCGTACCGGTCACATCCCCCGCGGCATCCACGGACTTGATGGTGTCGGCCACCGGCAGTGCGGGCACCACGGCCCGACGTCCCGCGCGCAGCTCGGCGACCACCTGGGCGATCAACGACGGCGGCGTCAGGGCACGGGCCGCGTCGTGTACGAGCACATGGGTGGCGTCCGGGGCGGCCGCGAGACCGGCCCGAACGGAATCGGTACGTTCGGCCCCGCCGACGACCACGCTCACCGGCACCGGCCCGGAAGGCAGCAGTGCGCGGGCGTCGTCGACCAATTCGGCCGGGACCATCACCACGACATGGTCCACCGCCGCGGAGGCGATCAGACCGTGTACAGCGAGTCGGAGCATGGGACTGCCGCCGACAGGAACGAAAGCCTTGGGGAGTGATTCCCCTAGACGGACGCCCATGCCAGCGGCAGGCACCAACGCCACGACACGGATGTCGTCGCGTGATGTATTCACGGTCAGGAAGCCGCCGCGAGAACCTCGTCGAGCATGATGGCTGCCCGATTGTCGTCGGTGCCCTCGGCAAGGGCGAGTTCACCGACCAGGATCTGACGGGCCTTGGCCAGCATCCGCTTCTCGCCAGCGGAGAGGCCACGGTCCTGCTCACGACGCCACAGATCGCGAACGACCTCGGCCACCTTGTTCACATCGCCGGAGGCGAGCTTCTCGAGGTTGGCCTTGTAGCGGCGGGACCAGTTGGTCGGCTCTTCGGTGTGCGGCGCGCGCAGTACCTGGAAGACTTTATCGAGACCTTCCTGACCGACCACGTCGCGAACACCGACATATTCAGCGTTCTCGGCGGGAACCCGAACGGTGAGGTCGCCTTGGGCGACCTTCAGGACCAGATACTCCTTCTGCACACCTTTGATGGTGCGAGTTTCGATAGCTTCGATCAGCGCCGCTCCGTGGTGGGGGTAAACGACGGTGTCTCCGACCTTAAAAATCATGTGTCCCGTGCCCCTTTCGATGTTCACAGTTTAACATGCGACTCGGTAACGGCGCGATCAACGACGCAGGTCAGGGCCACAACGAGGCGGCGGCGGGGGTTGACATAACCCAGGGAGTGTGCATCTCCCTTGTGTCATAAGGGGATACCGTCGCGCGGTCCAACACGTTCATCCGTTGGCGCATCACGCAATTGCGATACCCGAGTCGGCATCGAGTGCGACACCGCCCCGACGCGAAGGCGGAGAAGTCAACCACTACTCTCTTTGACTACTACTCTCCATAGTGGAGTGAGCCCGGTCGACATGGAGGACAACCCGTGACTGCCCAGAAAGCCACCACAGCGTCGAAGGCGCGGCGTGCCGCGACAGTAGTTGCACTCGCCGCCGGCGCGGCGCTCGCGTTGTCGGGTTGCGGTACCGGTCAGGTTTCGCAGACGGCGGCGCAGGTTGCGGCCGTCAATGGCAATAACGCCGACGTCGGCAAGGTCGCGCTCCGGGACGTGCGCATTCTGCTGCCGCAGTCGGAGGAGTACAACAACGCCAAGGGCGGCAAGGCCCTGCTGGCGTTCAGCGCCATCAACAGCGGTGAGTTCAAGAGCGACACCCTCGTCAGCGTCGAGGCCCCCGAGCTGGGTTCGGTGCAGATCGACGGCAAGGCCGAGATCAAGCCGCAGGGGACCATCGTGGCCGGTGCGCCCGAGGCGGCCGAGGCCGCCGGGCACGACGATCACGGCACCCCGGCGCCGACCACCGACGACGCGCCCGCCACTCCCACACAGGCGCCCGGCGATGAGACCGCCGACCCGGCCGCCGAGCCGCTGAAGATCGAGATCACCGGGCTGCAGAACGACGTCACCGCGGGCCTCACCTACCCGGTGCGATTCAACTTCAAGGAGAACGGCACCGTGCTCGTGAACGTTCCGGTCGATGCCGGGCACGACCTCGAGCGCGCCGTCACCGATAAGTCGAAAAGCGAGGAAAAGGGCGCCAGCACCGGCGGTCACTGACCCGCTGTCGCACCACTTACCTACCCCCCGCACCCGTTTCCAGTCTGCTGGAACGGGTGCGGGCGTGATTTCGGGGCTGTCACCGGTGCGGCGGACCCCGGGCATGTCGGAGCCCGTCACTAGGCTGCGCGCGTGGCCAAGGTGAAAACGCTGTACCGCTGCTCCTCCTGTCAGCACGAGGTCGCCAAGTGGGTGGGCCGATGCCCCGACTGCAATAGCTGGGGCACCGTCGACGAGGTCGCGGCGGCAACGGCGACCGTGGCCGTGGGACGCCGGGCGATGCTGCCCAGTACCGCGGCCGCGCCGTTGTCCAGCATCGATTCCAAGACCACCCAGGCGCGTTCGACCGGAGTGTCGGAACTGGACCGGGTACTGGGCGGCGGCATTGTGGCCGGGTCGGTGGTGCTGCTATCCGGCGAGCCGGGCGTGGGTAAGTCGACCCTGCTACTCGAGGTGGCGCACCGCTGGGCGCGACAGCATGAAGAGCGGTCGCTGTATGTGACCGCGGAGGAGTCGGCCGGACAGGTGCGATTGCGGGCCGACCGGACCGGGGCGGTGCACGAGAAGGTGTACCTGGCGGCGGAATCGGATCTGGCCACCATCTTCGGCCATGTCGACCAGGTGAAACCCACACTGCTGGTGGTCGATTCGGTGCAGACCATGTTGGCCGCCGACGCCGACGGGGTGATGGGCGGTGTCACCCAGGTGAAGGCGGTGGCCTCCGCGCTCACGGCGCTGGCCAAATCCAGCGGCATCGTGGTGCTGCTGGTCGGACACGTCACCAAGGACGGGGCGGTGGCCGGGCCGCGCACCCTCGAACACCTGGTGGACGTGGTGTTGCACTTCGAGGGCGATAAGCACTCCACGCTGCGCATGGTGCGCGGCCTCAAGAACCGTTTCGGCAGTACCGACGAGGTGGGCTGCTTCGAGATGCGTGAGGACGGCATCGCCTGCGTGGACGACCCTTCCGGGCTGTTCCTGCATCATCGGGGCACCTCGGTGCCGGGTACCGCGATCACGGTGGCCATGGACGGGAAGCGGCCCATGCTCGGTGAGGTGCAGGGGCTGACGGTCACCACCCAGGCGCCGGCGCCGCGGCGCGCGGTGAGCGGGTTGGACTACAACCGGGTCTCCATGGTGCTGGCGGTGCTGCAGAGCCGTTGCGGCCTCTACCTGGGAAAACATGATGTGTACGCGGCAACGGTGGGCGGTATGCGGCTCTCGGAACCCGCGGCGGATCTGGCCGTCGCGCTGGCCATTGCCAGCGCCGACGCGGATCAGGCGCTCTCGCCCGGGATGGTGATTCTCGGTGAGGTCGGGCTGGCGGGGGAGGTGCGCCGGGTGCAGGGGTTGAACCAGCGGCTGGCCGAGGCGGAGCGGCTCGGATTCACCGAGGCGGTGGTGCCGCCGGGAGTGGAGCGCGCCGGGCGCAAGATGCGATTGCACGAGGTCACGGACCTGCGTGGGGCGCTGGGGCTGATCGGTGTGCGTCGGCGGCGGGCGGCCAAGGCGGCCGCCGTCGAAGCTGCCGGGTGATTGTCGAGATCGCTGGCGTGATGTCGGCACGTCCCCGGCGGCACGGCAGGCGTTCGGCCGGGAGCCACCACTGCGGGAGTGGGGATTCCGGCCAAATGCATGCCGGGATGACGAGGGTGGCCAGGCGGCACCGCGTTCGGTTCGGCCGCACCGGGTTTCGCATCGGTGAACGTGGGATTCGGTCTGTTCAAGGGGGTTTCGTGGTGCGCGCTCCCATGGTGCGCGAGGAAGGTATCGAGTGATGGGCGGACGGTGGATGAGTGGCCTGCTCGGGTTGACCGGCCCGGTTCGCGGTGCCGCGAATGCGGTGGACAGCACTGACAATTCAGCGCTGACGGTATCGGGTTTCGGCTGTTCACAGGGTATTTCGTAGTGTGTGCCGTGATGGAGTGCGGGGAAGGTGTCGAGTAATGGCGCGGCGGTGGGTGACTGGTCTACTCGGACTGGCGGGTCCGGTTCGCGCGGCCGCTGATACGGTCGAAAGCACGGATAATCCCGCGGTGTCGGACAATTCCGATGACGCCCGGTGGGATGTGCTCGCGCGACTCGTTCCGGGTACGCAATTGCGTGATGGGATCGATCGCATTCTGCGCGGGCGCACCGGTGGATTGATCGTGCTCGGCTATGACGATCGCGTCGAGAACATCTGCGATGGCGGGTTCGAATTGGATATCGAATTCGCGCCGACGCGATTGCGGGAATTGTCGAAAATGGATGGGGCGGTGGTGCTTTGCACCGATGGTGCGCGAATCGTTCGGGCGAATGTGCATTTGGTACCCGATCCGGCGCTGCCGACGGTGGAGTCGGGTACCCGGCACAAGGCGGCCGAGCGCACCGCCGCCCATACCGGATATCCGGTGGTGTCGGTGAGCCGCTCCACCGGCATTATCACCGTGTACGCCAATGGAACCCGGTACCTGGTGCAGGAGTCGCCGACCATTCTGACCGGCGCCAATCAGGCCATGGCCACCCTGCAGCGCTACCGCGCCCGCCTCGACGAGGTGACGCGGCGACTGTCGGCGCTGGAGATCGACGATTCCGCCACCCTGCGTGACGTGCTCGTCGTGGTGCACTGTCTGGAGCTGATGCGGCGCACCGCGGGCGAGATCGACCAGGCCGTACTGGAACTCGGTGTGGACGGCCGCCAGCTCGCCCTGCAGCTGGCCGAGCTGGTCGCCGATACCGAGAACCTGCGTCGGCTGCTGATTCGCGACTACCTGGTGGCCGAGCAGGTCGGTGCACCGCAGGTCGATCGTGCGCTGGCGCGCCTGGACGCACTCGCGGAGCCCGATCTGCTCGAGTTGGCGGATCTGGCTCCGCCCCTGGGCTATCCGGCGACCATCGAGGCCCTCGATACCCCCGTGGACCCGCGTGGCTACCGGCTCCTGGCCGAGATTCCCAGGGTGCCGTTCCGCCGCGTAGAACCGCTCGTGGATGTATTCGGCACGCTCCGTGCGCTATTGGACGCCACTCAGACCGAGTTGGAGGCAGTGCACGGCATCAGCCCGGCCACGGCCCGCCGCATTCGCGAGGGACTGTCGCGCCTCGCCGCCAATGGTGGTTTCTGACCGTCGCGGCAGGTGCGGCTGCTGGCCTTCGGTGTTGCCGAGGTTGAAGGCGTGTTGTCGGTGCAGCCCCGTCATCCCGGCATGCTTTTTGGCCGGGATCCACTACCCGGAAGTGTGGATTCCGGCCAAACGCACGCCGGAATGCCGAAGGCGGGCAGGCGACATCGCGACACCACCCTCAGTTGGCGCGGCTGCGGGGGTTGCGGCTGCTCGTCTTCGGGTGGTGGGGGTTGCGGCTGCTCGTTATCGGCGGCGGGTGCCGCGGCTCGTCATCCCGGCGTGCTTTTGGCCGGGATCCACTGCCCGCATGACAGGTTCGTCCTACCAACCTCGGCGTGCTGGCCCCGAGGTGCGGTGGATTCCAGCGAACAGCATGCTGGAATGACGAGTCGTCAGATCAGGCGATATTGAACGGTTCCGGGGAGCTGCGGACCGAACCCAGTTGGGCCACAACGGTGTACGCGCCCGGCGGGACCTGGACGCGTTCGCCCGCGCAGCTGGGCTGGGAGCTGGAGCCGGACCAGGTGACCGTGAAGGCCGCCTGCTGACCGGGATTCAGGATCCGCACGTCCGGGGTGCCGTCCGGATAGCAGTCGGTGCTGGCCCACATCCGGCGTTGGCCGTCCAGGGACTGCACCGAGATCTGCTGCAGCCCCGAGCCCATATCGCGCTCACACGCGTCGCTGGAGATATTGGTGATGACAATGCCGAAGACCGGTTGCTCACCGGTTTTGTAGGTGGGCTGGCCGACGTTCACCTTCACCGCCAGGGATTGGTCCGGGCACGGTTGGCCCGCTGGCGCGGCCTCGGCGCCGGAGGCCGCCGTCGCCGAAGCCGAGGAGCTCCCGGACGCGGACTCCGATGCGCCGCTCGAGCTTCCGGCGGCCTTATTGCTGGCCGCCGTGGTCGAGGGATTGGCACCGGGGCTGTCGCTTCCGTCGCCGCGCAGCAGCGCGAAGGCGAGCCAGAGCACGAGTGCGAGGGCGACCACCACCGCTCCGATCGCGAGCAAACGGCGGCGCCAGTAGATTTCCGGCGGCAGAGGTCCATTCGGTTCCAGCACGGCAACTACGGTAAGGGCACGCTTGCGCCCATACCGCTCAGGGTCTCGGCGTGTCGGGTGGGAAACAGCGGTGGCGCCGGGTACATTTCAGCGCCCTCGGCTCCGGCGTCGTGCGCGAGCCCCTGACCAGTGCGAATCATTGCGGACCCGGATCAGACGACCTCGCCGATATTGCCGATCACACGCTGCAATTTGATCTCGCCCTCTTCGAGGTTGTAGGTCACACAGGCGATGGCGCATTCGCCGGTGGCCACGCGCTGGGAGATGATCATCGAGCGCTGCATGAGCAGGCGGGCGGTCTCCTCGACGTGCCGGGCTTCCAGTTCGTCGATCGAGTTCAGTCCCTCGCGGCGACCGAGCAGGATGGACGGGGTGACCCGCTCGACCACGCTGCGGATGAATCCGCCCGGGACATTGCCATTGTCGAGAGCGTCGATGGTGGCGTGTACCGCGCCGCAGCTGTCGTGCCCGAGCACCACGATCAGCGGCACATTGAGTACGTGCACCCCGTATTCGATGGAGCCCAGTACCGAACTGTCGATGACATGTCCCGCGGTACGCACCACAAACATCTCGCCCAGGCCCTGATCGAAGATGATCTCGGCAGCTACCCGCGAGTCACCGCAACCGAACAGAATCGCCTGTGGTTGCTGCCCTCCGACAAGTTTGGCCCGGTCCGCTGCCCCCTGGCTTGGGTGAAGCAGCGTCCCATTGACGAAGCGTTCATTGCCCTCGCGAAGGGACTTCCATGCGCTGATCGGGTTCGAATGCGGCATGCGTCCCATTTTCCACAGTCGAGCTGTTACCGGCGAGTCCGTGACGTTACGGCATGGCAAATATGCCCTTGCTCGGGCGCGGCGAGACCGGTGAGCACCCCCCGCTGACGCGCGGAAACCCCGGTGCGTCGCCACGGGAACCGCCGCCGCCACGCCACGCCCGAGGATGGCGAAGAACTCGATCCTCGCACCCTGCCTCTGAGTACCAACGGCCGAGTCCGGCGCGCACCCCGGTCCGCCATCCACGGACGATTCGCCGACGGGAACGGGTGACGTGGCGGTACTCCCGGCCGCCCTCGACGACGTTCGCGCTCAGGGCGTGGACACGGTGGACCGTACTGGGCTTGCCGCGCCCGAGACGGGTGCCCGCCGACACGTGGCCCCGGCGGGCCTGGCCCGGCAGTCCACATCTGCGCGGCACTCACGGTCCGATGTGCGGAATCCGCCACCGGGACGAGCTCGGGAAGTGGCGAATGAGCTGTGTTGCGGACTGGTCGGGCGTAGCGGATGGCTCGGCCGACCTGTGGGCGCGCGGAAAGGGGCCGGGTCCGGCTCCGACGGGCCGTGCGGCGGGGCGACGCACTGTCCGCGCGGAATTCTGTTGTCGAGCCCGCCCGATGGCGGTGCGGGTGGCTGCTCGACCGACTTGCGGTAGTCCGCCCGGGAAGTGGCGTGCGGACACTGGTGGCGTAGTCGGTATGCGGGACGTGGGTCGTGGGTGGTGGCTACGGTCGTGGGTGGTGTCGTCGGGGCGGCGCACTGTCGGTGTGGCGTTCTGTTGTCGAGTCCAGCCGATGGCGGTGCGGGTGGCTGCTCGACCGACTTGCGGTAGTCCGCCCGGGAAGTGGCGTGCGGACACTGGTGCGGGCTGGGAATCGGCGTGCGGGGCGCGCGGGAAGTTGGTCGTGGGTGGTGACTACGATCGCGCGTGGTGTCGGGGGATTTTCCGGCTCCGACGGGCCGGGAGGAGGGGCGAGATGGATACCGATGTACTCGTGGACTGGTATCAGGAGACGGCGCGGGATCTGCCGTGGCGGCGGCCCGGGGTGACGGCGTGGCAGATTCTGATGAGCGAGATCATGCTGCAGCAGACGCCGGTGGTGCGGGTGGAGCCGATCTGGCGGGAATGGGTGGCGCGGTGGCCGGTGCCATCCGCGATGGCCGCCGAATCGCAGGGGGAGGTGCTGCGCGCGTGGGGCAAGCTCGGCTATCCGCGGCGGGCGCTGCGGCTGCACGAGTGCGCTCAGGTGCTGGCTCGCGACCATGGTGACGAGGTGCCCACCGATGTGGACATCCTGCTGAGTCTCCCCGGTATCGGCGCGTACACCGCCCGCGCCGTCGCCTGTTTCGCCTACGGCCAACGAGTTCCGGTGGTGGACACCAATGTCCGCCGGGTGGTGGCCCGCGCCGTGCACGGCCGCGCCGAAGCGGGCAACCCCGCCGCCCGCGACCTCGCCGAAACCGAAGCCCTGCTTCCACCCAGCATCCCCCGCGCGGCCGTCTTCTCCGCCGCCCTGATGGAACTCGGCGCGGTCATCTGCACCGCCCGCAACCCCGACTGCACCCGCTGCCCCCTCCCCACCTGCGCCTGGATCACCGCCGGTCGCCCTGCCTCCGACGTGGTCCGCCGCACCCAGAAATACGAGGGCACCGACCGCCAAGCCCGCGGCCGCCTCATGGACGTCCTCCGCGCCGCCCACGGCCCCGTCGAACGAATCCGCCTGGACCTGGCCTGGACCCGCGACCCGGGCCAACGCGACCGCGCACTGGACTCGCTGCTGGTGGACGGCCTGGTCGAGCAAACCTCCGACGGCCTGTTCGCCCTCGCAGGCGAAGGCAACGCCTGACTCACAGCTGTTGCTGGCGATCCGCGCTCGGCCACCCGTCGCTGGTTGCGGGTCGCCCGTCACGGGTCACGGGTCGCTGGATTGCTGGTCGCCCGCCCGTCGCCGGTTGCCGGTTGCCCGTCACCGGTCACCGGTCATTCCGGCGCGCACTTGGCCGGAATCCACCACACCCTGGAAAAGCGGCACGCATCGGACCGTAGGGCGAATCTGCCGCGCGGTAGTGGATCCCGGCCAAAAGCACGCCGGGATGACGAGACGACGTATGCCGGGGAGGTGAGGGCAAGGCATGCCAGGGTGAGGAGGGCGGCACGACCCCTGCCGGATGCCGGATGCCGGGGCGGCGTGTTCCTGTGGCGCGGTGGGGTAGCAGGGGAGCACGTGATTTGCCGGGCGGTGCACACGCACGCCCCTCCCACGCCTGGACGAGGGGGCGTCGGCGCAGGAGGGTGCGTGGTGGGCGCAATCTGCTGCCCCTCATGCGGCAGATCGCGGGTTCTGGGGCGCGCCAAGGGCATTGCTGCCGGGCTTGGCGCGCGTCTCAGCCATTTCGCGCACCCTGGGGCGCGAGGTGGTGGGCGGTGTGGTTAGGCCGCCACCAGTTCTCGGCGGCGGGTTCTGGTGCGGGTACCGATAATTCGGCAGATCACGTAGATCGCGAAGGAGATGGCGGTGACGAAGGTGGAGATGGGGACGCCGGGGGCCAGCGACAGGAGGATGCCGCCCACCGCCGCGGTTTCGGCGAAGATGATCGACAGGATTGCCGAGTGCATCGGGTTGGCGGTGAGTTGCGCCGCCGCTGCCGCCGGGGTGATGAGCAGGGCGAGCACCAGGAGTGCGCCGACGATCTGGACGCCGAAGGCGGCGGTAATACCCACCAGGATGGCGAAGACCACGGCCAGGGCGCGCACCGGGACTCCACGCGCGACAGCTACTTCGGGATCGGTGCTGGCGAAAAGCAGTGGGCGGTAGATGAATGCGAGTACTACCAGGACACCGACGGTGCAGGCGGCGAGGAGGCCGAGGCCGGTATCGCCGACGCTGACCACCTGACCGGTGAGCAGGGAGAATTTCGAGCCCGCGCGTTCGGGACCCAACCAGAGGAACAGCACCGAGAGGCCGAGACCGAAGGACAGCACCACCGCGATGACCGAATCCCGTTCGCGCGCACGCGAACCCAGCAGCCCGAACAGGACGGCCGCGACCACCGATCCGGCAATGGCTCCGAATCCGACACCGATACCGAACAGCAGCGCCGCCGCGGCTCCGGTGAGTGACAGTTCGCTGGTGCCGTGCACCGCGAAGGACATCTGGCGGCTGACAATGAGCGGGCCGATCGCACCCGCCAGCAATCCCAGCAGCGCGGCCGCCAGCACCGCCTGCTGGACGAAGTCGTAGGACAGCAGGTTCGCGGTGGTGGAGAAGTCGAACATCTTGCTGAGGACGCCGGTCAGTTTGTCGTTCATCCCCGCACCTCACCGGCGGCATCGCCGTGGCAGTGCTGGGCTCCGGCCGCGCCGAGCGCATCCATGGTGTCGCCGGTACCGACCACCACCAGGCGGCCGCGTACCCGCAGCACATCCACCTCGGTGCGGTAGAGCTCCGAGAGCACCTCCGAGGTCATCACCTCATCGGGCGGGCCGATCCGGAATTTTCCGTCGACCAGGTACAGCACCCGATCCACCAGCGGCAGAATCGGATTGATCTCGTGGGTCACGAACAGCACGGCGGTGTCGTGGGTGCGGCGCCGCTTGTCGATGAGTGTGGAAACCAGGCGCTGGTTGGCCAGATCGAGGCTGAGCAGCGGTTCGTCGCACAGCAGTACGCGCGGATCGCCGACCAGTGCCTGCGCCACCCGCAGCCGCTGCTGCTCACCACCGGAGAGCACATCCAGCGGCGCGTTCGCGAATTCCTCCGCGCCCACATCGGTAATCGCGGCCGTCACCTTGCGCCTGCGCTCCTTGCGCCCGCCCAGTCCCAGTCCCCACTGATGCCCGTCCACACCCAGTCCGACCAGATCCACGCCGCGCAATTGCGCCCCGCCATCGATCGTCTTCTGCTGTGGCACATAGCCGATATGCCGATTTCCGGCCCGGGTGGGCGCCCCCGCGATCTCGGCCGTACCCGCCGACAGCCCGAGTTGTCCCAGCAGCACCTTCAACAGCGAGGTCTTACCGGACCCGTTGGGCCCCAGTACGGCAACGAACTCGCCGGGCGCGATGTCCAGATCGAGCCCGTCCCACAGCGTGCGTTCCCCGAACGCCAATCGCGCGTTCGACAGTCGCACAGCGGGCGTGCCGTTGCCGCTCGTCACCGCGGCGGCCCCGGAGCCGGACAGTACCCGCACGTCACCGGGTGCGCCGTCGTTCGACTCGGGTACCCGATTGTCCATGCCGTTCATGCCAGGTGTTTCGGTGCGGAGGCCGTCGTGTGATGGGGCGGTGGCGGAGCCCGTCGAAACCGCATTGTTCACAGGCGTATTCATGTCATCGCCCCGTCCATTGATTCCCGCTACCTCGTGAGCGCGGGAAGGCGGCATGGAAGTGTCCATTATCCGCTCGCCACTCGGCGGCGCTCCCGTTACCGGGCAACCGTTATCGGCGGTGGCGCAGGAGTCGGGCGCATCGGTGGTCGCGGGGGACCGGGCCGCACCGGTCGAGGGTCGCGCGGCGTCCGCACCGGGCGCGGTACGTGCGCGCGGCGACTGCGGTACCCCCTCGGTCGGCTCGGTCAGCGCGACTCCCTTGTCGTGGACGGTGATGGTCATGCGGTGACTGCGGCCTAGCTCAGGGCCTGGGCCAGGGCCTGAGCGTTCTGGGTCTGCCACTGAATGTAATCGAGGCCCTCGGGCAGGGTTTCGGTCACCTCGACCACCGGAATTCCGGCGGCCTCGGCGATCGCCTTGAGGTCCTTGGTGGTCTTGTCCTCGGTCTGGCTGTTGTAGATGAGGGCGCGGACCTGCTTATTGGTGAGCAGGTCGCGCACGGTCGCGACGGAGGCCGGGGACGGGTCGGTGCCCTGTTCGACGGCTTCCTGGAACTCGTGCGGGGTGCGGTCGTCGGCCTTGGCCTCGAGCAGCAGGTAGTAGGCCAGTGGCTCGGTCTGCAGTACGGGGGTGTTCGGGTGCTCGGCGGCGATCTTCTCGATAATGGCGTCGATTCCGGCGAGCTTGTCATTGAAGGCGGCGGCGCGGTCGGCGTAGGCCTGCTTGTTGTCCGGATCGATATCGCCCAGCACCTCGGCGATGTGTTCGGCGACCTCACCGACAATGTGTACGTCGTACCAGACGTGCTCATTGGTCTCGTGGTCGTGCGTGTGCGCGCCCTCGGCGGTGGTGGGGGCGGCAGGGGTCGTCGGAGCCTCGTGCGCGTCCTCTCCGGCGATCTCGAAGGCATTGATGGCCTTCTTGTCCTTGCCCGCGATGGCCTTGTCGATGAACTCGTCGTAGCCGCCGCCGTTGTAGACGATCAGGTCGGCGTCACTGATCTTGGCGGCCTCGACGGGGGTCACCTCGTAGGAGTGCGGGTCGGCGCTGGGATCGGAGATCAGCGACTCGACCTCGGCGTCGGATCCGGCGACGGTCTTGGCGATATCGCCCCAGACATTCGTCGACGCGACGATGGTGAGCTGGTCCGAGTCGTTCTTCGCGGTTCCGCAGGCGGTCAGAGCGGCAATGGTGGCAACACCCACGGCAATGCCTGCGAGTCGAGCAAATTTACTGGTCACGCTGGGGTACTCCACATGCACTAGCTCAAACGGAAACGATTTCCATTTAAATGTAGCTCACACGCCCGGAGACGCCAGCATCGCAAACGACATCTGTGTTCAGTAACACGAGAGAACGAGAGCGAGCCCGCGTGGCACACGCGGGCTCGCTCTCCGGAATATCGGATGCCTATTACGTCGTCAGCGCCGCCACCGGCTGGCTGAGCAGTTGGGCGCAGCGCAGCAGACCGAGATGGCTGTACGCCTGCGGATGGTTGCCCAGGGACCGCTCGGCGACGGGGTCGTACTCCTCGCTGAGCAGTCCGGTCGGCCCGGCCACATCCACCAGCTGCGCGAACAATGCCTCGGCGTCCTCCCGCTTGCCGATGAGCAGGTATGCCTCCACCAGCCACGCCGCGCACAGATGGAATCCACCCTCGCCGCCGGGCAGCCCGTCGTCGTGGTGGTAGCGGTACACGGTGGATCCGCTGCGCAATTCCGCCTCGGTCGCCACCACGGTGGCGCGGAAGCGCGGATCGGACGGGTCGATGAGCCCGCTGAGCCCGATGTGCAGGGTCGCCGCGTCGAGATCGGTGCCGTCGTAAGCCGCCGTGTAGGACTGGACCTCGTCGTTCCAGCCCTCGACCTTCACCTCGTCGGAGATGGTGTCGCGCAGCTTCTCCCAATCCGGGTCGACGGGTCGCCCGAACTGCTGGGCCACGGTCACCGCCCGGTCGATGGTCAACCAGCCCATGACCTTCGAGTACACGTGGTGGCGCGGATTGCCGCGAATCTCCCAGATGCCGTGGTCGGGTTCGCGCCAGCGCCGCTGTACCGCGGACACCATGGCGCTCACGAGTTCCCAATCCGCGTCCGGCAGCGCCTGACTCGGATCGGTGATGCCCTTGCGTTCCCGAGCGTGCGCGAGCTGCGCGATGAGGTCCACGATGGGCCCGAACACATCCAGCTGCACCTGCATATTCGCGGCGTTGCCGATACGCACCGGCCGCGAACCGGCGTATCCGGGCAGCTGATCGATAACGGCTTCCGGCGGCAGGGTTTCGCCGTACAAGGTGTACAGCGGGTGCAGGCGTTCGGGTCCGGGCAGCGTTTCCAGGACCCGGTGCACCCAGGCGAGCAATTCCTCTGCCTCGTGCAGTGATCCGAGCGAGACGAGTGCCGACGCGGTCAGCGAGGCGTCGCGCAGCCAGCAGTACCGATAGTCCCAGTTGCGCACGCCGCCTATGTCTTCCGGCAGCGAGGTGGTGGCCGCGGCCAGAATCGACCCGGACGGCGCGTGCACGAGTCCGCGCAGGGTGAGCGCGGACCGCTTCATGAGATCCGGCTTCAGCGGCGGCAGTTCGAGTTTCGAGGCCCATTGGGCCCAGTACCGCTCGGCTTCCCGTCGGCGGTCGGTCTCGGCCGTCATGGCGGGTGCGAGATCGGAGGTGCCGCAGCGCATTTCCAGCATGACCGGGCCCTGCCTCGGATCCACGACCGCGCGGGCGGTGTGGTGGTTGCCGTCGTCGATGATCTCCCAGTCGACTCCGGGGGAGCGCAGTACGATCGGATCGTTGGTGCCCTGCACCTGCAAGCCGCCGGCCTGGCGAATGATCCGGACCGGCACCTGGCCGAATTCGGGGCGCGGCGCGAAGACGACCACGGCCTTGGCGTCGCCGGTGATGACGCGGGTCAGGTCGGTGCGCTCGGGTACCACGTCGTGTGGCAGATAGTCGACGAGCTGCAAACTGGCCCAGCGGGTTTCGACGGTCATGGTGCCGTCGATATAGCGCTGCGACAGTGGCAGTCCACCGCGTTCCGGTGTGATGGTGAAGTGCCCCGCGTCCGGTCCGCCCAGCAGGTGTGCGAATACCGCGGCGGAATCGGGTTCGGGATGGCACAGCCAGGTAATGGTGCCGTCCGGGGTGACGAGGGCCTTGGAACGCGGACTGGCCAGCATGGTCAGCCGCTCGATGCGGGGGGCGCTGGCACCGGCCAACCAGGTGCGGCGCTCTTCCAGCAGGAAGGCCAGCGCCTTGGATACCGTTTCGGTGTTCTCCACATGGTATTTCGCGAGGCTCTCGCCGCCGCCGACCTTGATGCCGACATCCGGGCCCGACAGTCGTGTGAAGGCCTTCTCGTCGGTCACGTCATCGCCGATGAACACCGCCGCCGAGGCGCCCTGCTGATGTCGGACGATATCGAGGGCCGCGCCCTTATCGGTCTCGACGACCGCGAGTTCGATGACCTCTTTGCCCTCGGTGACCTGTACGCCGACCCAGCTGGCGGGCCCCTGCCGCACCTGCACGAGGGCCCGGCGCCCGATTTCCGGGCTCGCGTTGCGGACGTGGAGGGCCACGCTGGCCGGTTTGATCTCGACGGAGACGCCCGGATTGTCCTGGGCGATCTGGGTCAGCGTCGTCTGCACTTCCTGCAGTAGCTGTTTGGCGTCGTTATCGATGGCGTGCACGAAGCCCACATCGAATTCCGAGCCGTGACTTCCGATCAGCTGCACTTCGACGGGCAGCCGGGACAGGGCCGCGAGATCGCGAAGCGCACGGCCCGAGATCACAGCGGCGGTGGTGCCGGTCAGTCCGGCGAGCGCGCGCAAGGCGTTCACCGACTCCCGATGGGGATACGCCTTCGCGGGGTCGGACACGATCGGTGCGATCGTTCCGTCGTAGTCCGACGCGACCAACAGTCGCGGCACTCGGGCGACGGCCGAGAGTGCCCGGCGAAGTTCCAGTGGCAAATCCTGTGCGCTCACGCATCCAACCTAGTGATCGGAGGAGAATTTTCAGGGCGCGGGAGACTTTACTGGTAGTGGATTGCCCCCATGTTGGGGGCGTGATACATGGCGTTTACATTCGGGCGAACTTGGTGGCGTTCGCGGTGTGAACACTGGCCGGTTACGGCCGGTTTGCCCGATTGATACCACCCTCACCTGCGGAAACCCGGTCAGATGCCGCAGGGGTCGAGGTGCGCTCGGTCGGCCGATGATCTTGGAGCGCAAGGATTCCGGGGTGCCGGATACACCTTCCGGATAGCCGGAACGGCTACCGAAAAAACCACTGTGAGACTCGAGACTTTTGCGACTGTCGGGCCCTCGATGTCCGAAACGTCCGGGTACGCGAGCCGTGATGGCAACCGCGAACCCGGTCCGCGCTTCGAGTGCTGCTGCTTCGGGTGCGGCGGTCGGGGAACTCAGCGCCCGCCGTTGCCGATGAGTAGGTCGACGGTGAGCTCCAGTCGCTCGGTGACATCGGTCGCGGAGGCGCGACGGGTGAGCCACGCCACCAGATTGGACATCCACACATCGGAAATCACACGGGCGATGGCCAACTCGCGCTCGGTGGGGGTGTCCTCGGCGAGCGCGCGGGCGAAGAAGCGGTCCATCACCTTGCCGACCCGGTCGACCTCGGCGGCCGCGGAGGCATCGGCGAACATGAACGCTCGCGTCATGGCCTCGGTGAGCAGTGGATCGCGTTGCATGGCGCGGGTCACCTGCTGGAGCATGAGGTGCATGCGCTCCTGCGGGGTCTCGCCCGGCAGCGGCTTGCGGCGGCTCTCGAACTGCTCGAATTCCCGCGCCAGCGCGGAGACCAGCAGATGCACCTTGGAGGGGAAGTAGCGGTACAGCGTGCCGACTGCGACATCGGCGCGTTCGGCCACCGCCCGCATCTGGACCGCGTCGTAACCGCCCTTGGAGGCCAGCGCCATGGTCGCATCGAGGATGCGCTTGCGCCGATCGCGCTGGGCGGCCGAACTCAGGTCGTCTTCACTGAGCGTGGTCACCGGTGCGGTGCGCGTGGCGGCCGCCGAGTCGGCGGCCTGCGATCGGGAGGGACTGGCCATCGGTTGAAAGTCCTTTCCTGCACGAATCGTTTCGGTTCGGCTAGCCCAGCGTTGCCTTTGGGCTACGAGTTCGTACCGCACCCAGGCGACGCCTTGACTTACGCCCGAGAGTGATATTAGAACATGTTCTAGGTGTGGGAGTCACGCCGGAAAGGCGGTACGGAGTGTGACCATCGCCACCACTGACGAGCATAAAGCCGTCCAGGAGTCGATGCGCGGATGGGCCGCTGCGGTGAGCCCAATTGCAACAATGCGGACCGGTAAGCCGGATTATTGGCGCGAATACTGGTCGCGCCTCGCCGATCTCGGAATATTCCGTGTCGCGGTGCCGGAGGAGGCCGGCGGCGCGGGCGGAACAGTCGGTGATCTCGCGGTCCTGGTGGAGCAGGCTGCGCATGATCTAGTCGGCGGACCCGTTCTCTCCACGGCATTGGCTGGACTCATTGCCGGGGAGATGCTCGACGAGAATACGCCGTGCGGTGTTGCCCTGGGGGGCGAAATCGCAATATCCGTAGATGAATCGGGTCTCACGCTGTCTGGTGAGTGGGACTCTGTGATCGGGGCCGCACCGGGTACCGCGGTGCTGGTCCCGGTACGTGACGGTGACCGGAAACTGTGGTGTCTCATCGACGCCGATACGGCGGGACTACGGGTGGAGCCGCTGGCTCCGCTGGACCTCAGCACACCGCTCGCGAATGTCACCTGTTCGGAAGTCGTTGTGCCTTCGGAGAAGATCTTCGAACCACGCGAATCCGTTCATGATCTGGCGGCGGTCCTGGTTGCCGCCGAGGCCGCCGGAATCGCCGGATGGTGTCTGGAAACCGCGACCGAATACGCCAAGGTGCGTGAGCAATTCGGTAAGAAGATCGGCGAATTCCAAGCGGTCAAACACATTTGCGCCTGGATGCTGTGCCGGGCCGAACAGATTCGCGCCGTGGCCGCCGATGCCGCGAACGCGGTCGATACTGGTAGTTCGGAACTTCAGTTGGCCGCCGCCATCTCCCTGGCCGTCTCGCTGGACGCCGTGGTGGAGACCGCCAAGGATTGCGTTCAGGTGCTGGGTGGAATCGGTTTCACCTGGGAACACGACGCCCATCTGTATTTGCGCCGGGCCGTTGCCCTGCGACAACTACTGGGTGGTTCGGCGTATTGGCGGGCTCGCGTCACCGAACTGACCCTCGCGGGTCAGCGACGCACCGTCGGCCTAGATCTGGGTGCCGACCCCGCCATGTCGGGCGAGCCCGACTGGGAGGCCGTCGGCCTGGACTCGGCGCAGGCCGCGGTACTGGCCGCCGAACTCGCGCGGATCGCCGCCCTGCCAACGGCGGAGCAGCGAAACGCCTTGGCGGAGACCGGACTTCTCGCTTCGCACTGGCCCGCACCCTATGGGCGCGGAGCGGGGCCGATCCTGCGGTCGCTGATCGAGGACCAAATCCGCAAGGCCGGAATCGAACTGCCGGATATCGCCATTGCCAACTGGGCGATACCGACCCTGCTGCAATTCGGCACGCCCGAGCAGATCGAGCGCTTCGCCGTGCCCACCCTGCGTGGTGACGTGGTGTGGTGCCAGCTGTTCAGTGAGCCGGGTGCCGGGTCGGATCTGGCGGCGCTGCGCACCGTGGCCGAGCGGGTAGAGGGCGGCTGGAACCTGCGCGGGCAGAAGGTGTGGACCTCTCTCGCCAAGGAGTCCACCTGGGGTATCTGCCTGGCCCGCACCGATGCGACCGCGCCGAAGCACAAGGGCATCAGCTATTTCCTGGTCGATATGAAGAGCCCGGGTCTGGAAATTCGGCCGCTTGTTCAGATCACCGGCGAGGCGAGATTCAGTGAGGTATTCCTCGACGATGTCTTCGTCCCGGACGAGTGCTTGGTCGGTCAGCTGGGCAATGGCTGGAAGATCGCTCGCTCGACGCTGTCCGCCGAGCGGGTCGCCATGGGTGGCAAGGGCATCGGCGACGAACTGGAGAACCTGATCGCTGCGGCACCGACCTCCGGGCCGGGTGCCGAAGTGGTGGCGGATCGTCTGGGAAGCCTCATTTCAGAATCGGTAGCTGGAACATTGCTAGAAGCTCGTGCGGCCCAAAAACTGCTCAGTGGAGGCGATCCGAGCGCGCAATCGAGCGTTCGCAAATTGGTCGGTGTCCGCCATCGGCAGGCGGTGGCTGAATTTGCCGTCGAACTGGCTGGCGTGCCGGGGGCACTGGACACCGACGTGGTGAAAGAATTCCTGCTCACGCGCTGTTTGTCCATCGCGGGAGGGACCGAACAGATTCTGTTGACCGTTGCCGGTGAACGGATTCTCGGGTTGCCGCGCGAATCGCACTAGCCAGCCCAAACTAACCGGGAGCATTGCATTGGACTTCACCAGGGACGAGAGCCAGGACGCTGTCGCCGAGGTTGTCGTAAGTTTGCTGGAGCGTGAAAGCGAACGCGATATTGGGCTATGGCCGAAGTTGGTCGACAGCGGGTTGCTGGCCGTCGCACTGCCGGAGGAATTCGGCGGTGACGGTATGGGATTGCTGGAGGTATCGGCCCTGCTCACCGAGTTGGCCACCGATGCCGTTCAGGTCCCGGCGCTGACCACGCTGGGCTTCGGCGTCCTGCCCCTCATTGCCGCCGGAACTCCGGATGCGGTGGGGGAGCAGGTATTTCCCGCCGTTGCCGCTGGCGCGATCATTACCGCCGCGCTCAATGAGCCGGGCGCGCCATTCACGGTGCGCCCGGAGACCACCGCGGTGGCCGACGGCGATACGGTGCGCATCTCCGGCCGCAAGGTGGCGGTGCCCTATGCCGATACCGCGCGCTGGATTCTGGTGCCCACCGATTACGGCATCGCGGTCGTGGACGGTGACGCGGCGGGTCTGACCCGAACCGCCAACCCCACTTCCGATGGTGTGCCGGAGTTTTCGCTAGCGCTCGACAAGGTGGAGATCCCGGCCGAGCGGCTGCTGCCCGGCGGTCTCGCCGAGCTGCACCGCTTCGCGGTTGCCGGTATCGGCTCGGTGGCCGATGGTCTGCTGAAGGGGGTGCTGGTGCTGACGGCCGAACATTTGCGCACCCGTGAGCAGTTCGGTCGTCCGCTGGCCGAATTCCAGGCTGTCGCACAGCAGATCGCCGACGTCTACGTGGTCTCGCGCACCCTGCACGCGGCCGCCGCCTCGGCCAACTGGGCGCTCGCGCAGGGTGGCGACAACCCTGGATCGTTCGATACCGCCGAACATCGCGAACGCACCGACGACGATCTCGACGTGCTGGCCTACACGGTGGCCTCGGAACTACCCGCGGCCATGCAGAAGTGCCATCACCTGCACGGCGGCCTCGGCGTCGATATGACCCATCCACTGCACCGCTACTACTCACAGGCCAAGGACATCGCCCGCTGGCTCGGCGGCGAATCGCTGCGGCTGGATCGATTGGGGGCCAGATGTTCATCGAACTGACCGTCGAACAGCGGCGGTTGCGCGACGACCTTCGTTCGTACTTCACCGGTCTCGTCACTCCTGAGGAGGAGGCCGAGATGCTGGTGAACCGGCACGGCGACGCCTACCGCGCGGTGGTGCGTCGAATGGGTTCCGACGGCTGGCTCGGTGTGGGCTGGCCGAAGGAGTACGGCGGCCACGGTTTCGGGCCGCTCGAGCAGCAGATCTTCTACAACGAGGCGGTGCGTGCCGATGTGCCGGTGCCGCTGGTCACCCTGCTGACCGTCGGCCCGGCACTGCAGAGCTTCGGCACCGATGAGCAGAAGCAGAAGTTCCTGCCCGGAATCCTGTCCGGTGACATTCATTTCGCGATCGGCTACTCGGAGCCGGAGGCGGGCACCGACCTCGCCGCCCTCCGCACCAGCGCCGTGCGGGATGCCAATGGCGACTGGATCGTCAACGGGCAGAAGATCTTCACCACCGGTGCGCACGAGGCCGATTACATCTGGCTGGCCGTGCGCACCGGTTCGGTGGAGTCGCGGCACCGCGGCATCACCATCCTGATCGTGGATACCACCGATCCCGGCTACTCGTGGACGCCGATCATCACCTGCGACGGCGCGCACCACACCAATGCCACCTACTTCGACAATGTGCGTGTCCCCGCGAACATGATTGTGGGCGAGGTGGATCGGGGCTGGAAGCTCATCACCACCCAGCTCAATCACGAGCGGGTGAGCCTGGGGCCGTCCGGCAAGATCGAGCAGCTCTACGACCGGGTACGGGACTGGGCGATCAAACAGGGCGTGCTGGGGGAGATCGATGTGGCGCGGCCGCTGGGCCGCCTGCATGCCATGGTGCGGCTCAATGAACTGCTGAACTGGCAGGTCGCCTCCAATTCGGAACGGCCCGATGCTGATCCGCGCGATGTCATTGCGGACGCCTCCGCGACCAAGGTGTTCTCCACCGAGGCGGTGCAAGAGGCGGGCCGCCTCGCCGAGGAGATCGTGGGCCGGTTCGGCGACCCCGCGGATTCGGCCACGGCCGACCTGTTGACCTGGCTGGATCGGCGCACCAAGCAGAACCTGGTAGTGACCTTCGGCGGCGGCGTGAACGAGATCATGCGCGAGCTCATTGCCACCGCGGGCCTGCGGTTGCCGCGCGTCCCCCGATAGGAGTTCCACTGTGACGCAGTCCTTCACGGCCGACGATATTGTCGCGGCCGGAGAAAAGATCAAGGCCGCGGGGGCATCAGCTCCGCGGGTGGCCCGTGATCCGGTGAATCAGCCGATGATCAACAACTGGGTGGAGGCGATCGGGGATACCAATCCGATCTACACCGACGCCGAGGCGGCGCGTGCCGCCGGTCATCCCGGTGTGGTCGCCCCGCCTGCCATGGCGCAGGTGTGGACCATGCTGGGGCTGGGTGGTGTTCGTCCGGCCGACGATCCCATGAATGCCACCAATGAGCTGCTCGATGCCGCCGGGTACACCTCGGTACTCGGCACCAACTGCGAGCAGATCTACCACCGCTACCTCCAGGTCGGCGAGGAGGTGACCGTCCGCAGCTCGCTGGATACGCTGGTCGGCCCCAAGCGCACCGGACTCGGTGAGGGCTGGTTCGCCACCTACCGCACCTGCTGGTACGTGGGTGAAGAACTCGTGACCGAAATGCTCTTCCGTATCCTGAAATTCGCGCCGGGGGCACCGAAAGCCGCTCCCACCGAGGATCTCAGCAAGCGGGTGCGGCCGACCGTCTCCCAGGACACCGAATTCTTCTGGGCGGGAACCAAGCTCGGCGAACTCCGCGTTCAGAAGAAGCCGGATGGGACGCTGCAGCACCCGCCGGTCCCCGCCATCTGGCAGGACAGGTCGGAGCAGACCGACTATGTGGTCGCCTCCGGTCGGGGCACCGTCTTCAGCTTCGTGGTGCATCACGCGCCCAAGGTGCCGGGTCGCGCGCTGCCGTTCGTCGTCGCGTTGATCGAACTCGACGAGGGGGTGCGCATGCTCGGTGAGCTGCGCGGTATCGACCCGGCCGAGGTCGAGGTGGGCCTGCCGGTCGAGGTCGGCTTCGAGGCTCTCGACGATGACAACACCGTTCCCTTCTGGAAGGCAGTTCGATGACTACAGCATCGCGAAGCGATTCCGTGAGGAGCGGCGGTCGGGCGACGGGTGGGCCCATGGAGCCTGCGGCTGTGCAGGTCGGAACCAACCTGCCCGAGTTGGTGATTCACGCCGATCCGACCTTCGTGATCAGTTCGGCGCTGGCCACCCGGGATTTCCAGGACGTGCACCACGACCGCGATAAGGCGGTTCAGCGCGGGTCCAAGGACATTTTCGTCAATATCCTCACCGATACCGGTCTGGTGCAGCGGTTCGTCACCGACTGGGCGGGTCCGCGCGCCATCGTGAAGTCCATCGCATTGCGGCTGGGTGTGCCGCTGTACGCGGGTGACACCCTCACCCTGTCCGGCACGGTCACCGCCATCGAGGGCGACGACATCACCATCGAGGTGGTCGGCCGCGACAGTCTCGGCGACCACATCACGGCGAAAGCTGTTATCGCGCTGGAGGATAAGACTGGAATCGAGGCAAAGCCGTGACGGGCCTGAGCGGGCGCGCCGCCATTGTCGGTATCGGCGCGACGGATTTCTCCAAGGATTCCGGGCGCAGTGAATTGCGTTTGGCCGCGGAGGCGGTGACGGCGGCGCTGGCCGACGCGGGCCTCACACCCGCCGATGTGGACGGCCTGACGACCTTCACCATGGATACCAATACCCAGGCCGCCGTGGCCCGGGCCGCGGGGATTCCGAGCCTGAAGTTCTTCAGCAATATCCCGTTCGGCGGTGGGGCGGCGGCTGCCACCGTGCAGCAGGCGGCCATGGCCGTGGCCACCGGCGTCGCCGATGTGGTGGTCGCCTACCGGGCCTTCAATGAGCGCTCCGGTAACCGATTCGGGCAGTTCGCAACACATCTGGCCGGGAATGCCACCTCCTCCGGTGTGGACAACGCCTTCTCCTACACCCACGGCCTGGGTACTCCGGCCGCCCAGGTGGCCATGGTGGCCCGCCGCTACATGCACGTATACGGCGCTACCAGTGCCGATTTCGGCCGCGTCGCGGTCGCCGACCGCAAGCATGCCGCCGTGAATCCCGCCGCCCACTTCTACGGCAAACCCATCACCCTGGAGGAGCACCAGGCGTCCCGCTGGATCGCCGAACCGCTCCACCTGCTGGACTGCTGTCAGGAGACCGACGGCGGCGTGGCCATCGTGGTCACCAGCGCCGAACGCGCCAGGGACCTCCCCAATAAGCCCGCCGTAATCCTCGGCGCGGCACAGGGTTCCGGCGCGGACCAGTACGTCATGACCAGCTACTACCGTGACGCCATGACGGGCCTGCCGGAAATGGGCCTGGTCGGCGACCAGCTCTGGGCCCAGAGCGGTCTCCGCCCGCAGGATATGCAGGCGGCCATCCTCTACGACCACTTCACCCCCTTCGTCCTCATGCAGCTCGAGGAACTCGGCTTCTGCGGTCGCGGCGAAGCCAAGGACTTCATTGCCGACGGTGCCATCGAACTCGGCGGCCGCCTCCCGCTGAACACCCACGGCGGCCAGCTGGGCGAGGCCTACATCCACGGCATGAACGGCATAGCCGAGGGCGTCCGCCAAATCCGCGGCACCTCCGTGAACCAGGTAGACAGCCTGGAGAACATCGTGGTCACTGCCGGAACCGGCGTCCCCACCTCGGGTTTGGTACTGAGCGCCAACTGATCCACCCACCCGGACAACGAACCCCCGAGAGCCCACGCGGCTGTCGGGGGTTCGTCGTCTCCCTGGCTCTGCGGTCGGGCTCACTCGAGGCGATGTCACACCTTCGGCTCGTCTGTCGTCACCTAGGCAGAACCACATACGAACCTCATGAAGGGAACGGATTCCCATGGAAACCGCCTACTACATTGTCGGAGTCATCGCGGCCCTCTGGATCGGCTTCTCGTCCTTCTCATTGCTCAGCCGTAAGTCGTTCGTCGTGGAGCCACTGATCGAGTACGGCGTCCCGCAGGCATGGTGGAACTTGCTCGGCATCGCCAAGGGCGCGGGCGCACTGGGCCTGATCGTCGGCTTCGTCATCCCGGCCATCGGCATCGCCGCCGCCATCGGCCTCATCCTGTACTTCGCGGGCGCGGTCGGCGCGACGCTGCGCGTCGGCTCGTACAAGACGACCCCGTTCCCACTGCTCTACATGGCTCCGGCCATTGCCACCCTGGTGCTTCAGCTCGCCGCGTGATTCGCGGCGGCCTCGAGGTGAGTCGTCAGGACCGCTGCGAGCTGGGTGACGCTCTCGGGGGTGCCGGGGGCGAGGTGGGTGCGGGCTCCGGCGAAGCGGTCGAAGACCAAGCCCTCGAGGATGGCGAGGAAGTCGGCGGCGGCGATGTCGGGATCATGGCTGCCGAGGGCTTGGAAGAGTAGTTGGGCCTGCTCGTGGGAGAAGAGGGATTTCGTCAGCCGCGCATGGAGTTCCGGGTCACCGAGTAGGTCGATGATCAGGGCGTGGCGGGTGATCAGGTGAGTGCGGCGGTGGGTCAGTAGCTGGTCGAGCCAGTGGGCTACGCCGTGGGCGATTGCCTCGGGGCTCGAGGATTCGGGCTCTTCGTGCCGGGCCGCGGCGAAGTCGTCGCGGGAGCGGTGCTGAATCCGGTCCACAATGGCTTCGACCAGCGCCCGTTTGGTGCGGAAGTAGTAGGACGTCGAGCCCGCCGGGAGTTCCAGCGCGGTATCCAGGGCGCGGTGGGTGAGGGCTCGAATGCCCTGGGTGGCAATCAGATCGATGGCACTGTCCACGATGCGGGTGCGGCGGTCGGTCGGTGTGGACATGGTCACCTTTCCGGCGGTCTCGCGCAATTCCCTCTACAACTATAGAGGAGGCTCTACGGATGTAGAGCAGAGGGGAGTGTGATGACCACCGGTGTGACGACCCTGGACTCCGATCAACTGGCTGCGACGGTTCGACTGCACGCCGTGGCGGAACAACTGGGGAAGGGGTGGCTCGGACGGCGCTGGCGGCGGCCGCGTGGGGTGTATCTGCACGGGGGACCGGGGCGGGGTAAGACCATGCTGATGGATCGGTTCTTCGCGGAGCTGTCCTCGAATCGGAAGCGGCGCTTTCATTTCCACAGCTTCTTTGCACAATTGCACAGGGGTGTGCATGAATTCGGGTCGATCGATGGTGCGGTGGACGCACTGCTCGGGGACTCGGCGGTGGTGTGCTTCGACGAGTTCCATGTGCACGATGCCGGGGACGCCACTCTCATCGCTCGACTGCTCGATGCCCTCTTCGCGCGGCAGATCGTGCTGGTGGTGACCTCGAACTATCCGCCGGAACGGCTGCTGCCGAATCCGCTGTTCCATCCCGTCTTCGTGCCGACCATCGAGCGTATTCGCGCGCTGCTCGATGTGGTGAGCATGAACGGATCGCAGGATTATCGGTTGCTCGGCGGCAGCCGTGGCGGATTCGCGGCTGGGCGGTACATCGTCGGTGACTGTGCGCTCACGGGATCTGTCGAGACTCTGATCGCGCATCGGCGGTTGCGCGCTCGGGCAGCCGGATCCGGCTCGCTGACTGTCGATTTCGCTGAACTGTGCGGAATTCCGGTGTCGGCGGGGGACTTTCTGGAACTGACCGGAGACTTCAGCCGTTGGACCCTGTGCGAGGTCCCCGCTCTGCGGACCGTCGAACCCGATTGGGCCATGCGCTTCATCAATCTGATCGATGTGCTCTACGACGCCGATCTCGAGCTATCGCTCTATGCCCGAGTGCCTTTCGCCGAGCTCGGTGCCGACGTGCGGGGCCTCCCGGATCTCTTCCGCACCCTCAGCCGACTTAGCACCCTCGAGTTTCCGGCCCGCGACCAGCACTGATCGTGTCCGCGAAGGGGTGCTGACGCCTCGGTGAACACGCCGACCGGACCGACGTTCGGGGTTCATGTGCCGTCAATGCCTACGGGGGCCGCCGTTGCGGGCCGTTTCCTACCGTGCAAGGCAGGAGGCAGCACCGAACCGGAGGGGAACCGATGCGAATCCTGAAGCAGGCCCAGGGGGTCGCGCCGGAAGCCCCGATTGTGTTGGCCGACCGGCGCGGTGATCGGCTGCGGGTACTGGTGGTGGCGGAATCCTTCCTGCCACAGGTGAATGGCGTCACCAACTCGGTGCGGCGGGTACTCGACCACCTCGCCGCCGAAGGCCATCAGGCCGAACTGCTCGCACCCACCGGACCGAAAACCTATGCTGGATTCCCGGTGCATGTGGCTCGCGGGGCGCGCCTGCCGTTCTATCGGGACTTTCGGATCGGGCTCGAGACGCGGCGGCGACTGCGCAAGATCATGGATTCGTTCCAGCCCGATATCGTGCATATCGCTTCCCCGGCCACCCTCGGCTATCAGGCCGCCGTGGTCGCCGCCGAACGCGATATCCCCACGGTCGCCATCTATCAGACGGATCTGGTGGGCTTCGCGCAGCGCTACGACCTACCCGGCGGAGTGCGTGCCATGAACGCCCTGACCCGACGGATCCACCTGCGCGTGGACCGCACCCTCGCCCCCTCCACCGCGAGCCTGCGGCAACTGGAACTCATGGGCGTCCCCGGGCTGGCGCGCTGGCCGCGCGGCGTGGATCTGGAGCAATTCGACCCCGCCCACCGCTCGGCGGAACTGCGAGCACGCCTCGCGCCCAATGGCGAAACGCTGGTCGGCTATATCGGTCGTCTCGCCCCGGAGAAGGAATTGGAACTGCTCGCACACCTGCGCCGGCTCCCGGGTATCCGGCTGGTCATGGTCGGCGGCGGCCCCGAGGAAGCACGGCTGCGCAAACTGCTGCCCGACGCCGCCTTTCTCGGCGTGCTGCACGGCGAAGAGCTGGCGGCCGCCTATACCTCCCTCGACGTATTCGTCCATACCGGGCGACACGAAACCTATTGCCAGGCAGCCCAGGAGGCCCTGGCCTCCGGCGTCCCCGTGGTCGCCCCGGCGGCGGGCGGGCCGATAGACGTGGTGGAACCCGGCACCGGATACCTCTACCCGCCGGGTGATGCCGCCGCCCTGGTCGATTACGTCGAACGCCTGGTGGACGACCCACTACTGCGGAGTCGCATCGCCACCGCCGCCCAGCGCAGCGTGCAGCACCGTTCCTGGTCGGCGGTCAACGACCTGCTGATCCGCTACTACCGCGAGGTCATCGCGGAGCGCACTTCGAAGATCCAGCGTCGAGGCGACGCGCAGCTCACCAAGGAGGCCTGCTGATGTTGCAGATATCCGTCATCGGCACCGGTTATCTCGGCGCGACCCATGCGGCGGGCATGGCCGAACTCGGATTCGACGTGCTCGGCGTGGACAACAATCCGGCCAAGGCGGCCGCACTGGCGGCGGGGCGGGTGCCCTTTCACGAGCCGGGACTACCCGACCTGTTGCGGGAGCAGGTCGAGCAGGGACGGCTCCGCTTCGGCACCTCGCTGATCGAGGCCGCTCGCTTCGCCGACATCCATTTCCTCTGTGTCGGAACACCGGAGGGGCCGACCGGCGCCGCCGATATCTCCCAGCTGTACTCGGCCATCGACGGGCTGGTGCCGCATCTGACCCGGAACTGCCTGATAGTCGGCAAATCGACGGTGCCGGTCGGTACGGCCGAGGCCCTGGTCGAGCGCATCAACGGCCTTGCACCCGAGGGTATTTCCGTGGACCTGGCCTGGAATCCCGAGTTTCTGCGCGAAGGTCACGCCGTCTACGACACCCTGCACCCGAACCGCCTCGTCTTCGGTGTCACCACACCCGACGCGGAATGGGCGCTGCGCCAGGTCTATTCGGAAGCCATCACCGCCGGATCGCCGGTGGTGGTCACCAACCTCCCCACCGCCGAGCTGGTGAAGGTCTCGGCGAATGCCTTTCTGGCCACCAAGATCTCATTCATCAATGCCATGGCCGAACTGTGCGAGATCACCGGTGCGGATGTGACCCTGCTGGCCGACGCCCTCGGGCACGACGATCGCATCGGCCGGAAATTCCTCGGTGCGGGTTTGGGGTACGGCGGCGGCTGCCTGCCCAAGGATGTGCGGGCGCTCATTGCCCGGGCCGGTGAACTCGGCGTCGCGGAGTCGGTCAGCTTTCTCGACAGCGTCGACGCGATCAATCGCCGTCGCCGTGAGCGGGTCGTTCGGGAAACCCTGGGGCTGTTGCGCGAGACCGGGTCCCCAGGCCGGGTCGCCATTCTCGGCGCGGCCTTCAAACCGCTCTCCGATGATGTGCGCGATTCCCCGGCGCTCGAGGTGGCCGTGCGACTGCACGCTATGGGCGTCGATGTCACCGTTTTCGATCCGGAAGCGAACCGGTCGGCGAGTCTCATCGCACCGGATCTGCGGTACGCGCCCACCGCCACCGCCGCCGTGCTGGGCGCCGATATCGTCTTGCATCTGACCGAATGGCGCGAATTCCGCGACCTCGACCCGGTGCTGTTGCGCTCGGTGGCCCGCGGCCGGGTGTTCATCGACGCCCGCAATGTCCTCGATCCGGAGCCCTGGCTGGCGGCCGGATGGGACTTCCGGGCGCTGGGCCGTCTGGTCGCACGGGAGGTCGATTCCAGCCGGGTCGACCACTACTCGAATCGGCCCGAATCCGCTCCATCGACCATGCCGGTAGCCAAGGCAACTATTCGGACTTCGCGATAAGCGCCCTCGGCGGCCAGCTACGAATTCCAAAGGCATTGTGCGAGTTCACAAGCGAATCCGTGGCGAGCTGTGGATGTTGCGAAACTCGGTGACCTATGCGGGATTCGCATGTAACCCGTGTTAGCGAATTCCGGCCCGACGAACCGCTTGGCATGTAACTATGACCCTGTTTGTGCAGGACTCTGGTTGGCTGGGGGTGCGTGTGACTGGGGTGAGAACGGTGGCATCCCGAGCGGTCGGACTGATCGCGCTCGTCATGCTCGCCGTCATCGCCTTGCGCGGCCACATTCCCGGCACCGGCGGACCGTCGGCGCCGCAGCCGCCCTCGGTGGTGACCGTCGCCCTGATGCCGGTGCTCTTGCTGGTGTCGGTGGTGATTCTGTGGGCTGGCGTGCTCAATAGTCGGCACCGATTGCCGCTGTCCATGCCGGAGAACGATCGCGATTCCAATAGATACGGGCTGCGGCTGAGCCGGATCGGCCTGCTGCTGGTTATCGGCGTGGCGGCCATCGCCATGCTGCTCACCGTGGCGCTATCGGTATACCTGGCCGGCCCCGCCCGGCAAAAGGCCGCCGATACCGGGACAGCGGCACCGACCCCGGCTCTGGACGCGACACCAACGGAATTCGGGTCTCAACCGCCGGATTCGGTATCGGCGCCCCCGCTGCAGGGCGCCGCGCTACTGCTGGTGATGATCGCGGCATTCGTACTGGTCGCCGTGGCCATGATCGGACTGGTCGTGGTCGCGGTGAACTCACGCCGACGGCCGATGGCGCACAACACCCCGCCCACTCCCGTCGCCGGCCCGGAGCCGGTGTCACTGGCCAAGGTGGCCGAAATGGGTCTGGCGGCCATGATCGCGCCCGGCCAGGATCCGCGCACCGCCATTATCGCCTGCTACGTGGCCATGGAAAGTGGGCTGGCGCAGGCCCGCGAAGTCGCGCCGCTGATCTCGGACACCCCGTCCGAGGTTTTGGCTCGCGCCTTCGAACGCGGTGTGCTGCACGATGCCTCGGCACGCGAGCTGGTCGCGCTGTTCGAGGAGGCCCGCTTCAGCCCGCATTCCATGCTGGCGTGGCAGCGGATGCGGGCCGAGCAACTGCTGCGTATCGTATTGCAGGACCTTCAGGGGCAGCCGGTATGAGAGTTATTGCCGCCGCACACCGTCACACGGGGGTCGCGCGATGAACCGTACGACCATTGTCATCGGGGCCCTGGTGCTGGTCCTCGTATTCGAAGCACTCGCATACGGGAACCAGCGCGAAATCCTGCTCATGCTCGCCGCGATACCCGTGGCCGGGGCGCTGGCGCTGCTCATCTGGTCACTGGTGCAGCGGGCTCGCCGCAACGGACCGGCCGAACTCGCCGACAACGAGGTCGACAATGGCCCGGCCGAAATGCTCACTCGCTGGCAGGCGCGGGCGCAAATGCTGGCCGACCGTGCCGAGGGCACCCGCGCCGACTGGGACCGCCACCTGCGACCACTACTGGCCAAGGAGTTCGAACTATCCAGCGGCCACCGGCACGCCAAGAACCGCCGCGCCGCCGAACAGGCCGGAGTGCTGCAGTTCGGACCGGAACTGTGGCGGTGGGTGGATCCGGCGAATTCGGCGCTGCGCGATCAGACCACGCGCGCGCCGGGCCGCGCGGCGCTCGACGAAATCCTGCGCCGCCTTCAGAACATGTGAAAACGAGAGTGCGAGACACGATATGACTTCACCGTTGGACATCACCATCAAGCGCACCGAGGCGGTGCTGCGGGAATTGTCCCGGGTAGTGGTCGGCAAGCAGGAAGAACTGCAGCTGATCATGATCGCGGTGCTGTCCGGCGGCCACGTCCTCATCGAGGATCTGCCCGGTCTGGGCAAGACATTGATCTGCCGCTCATTCGCGACGGCCCTCGGACTGAACTTCACCCGCGTGCAGTTCACGCCGGATCTGCTGCCCGCGGACCTGATCGGCTCCACCATCTACGACATGCATTCGGGCCGTTTCAGCTTCCGGCGCGGTCCGGTGTTCACCAATATGCTGCTCGCCGACGAGATCAACCGGACGCCGCCCAAGACCCAGGCCGCGCTGTTGGAGGCCATGGCCGAGGGGCAGGTCTCCATCGATGGGGAAACCTTCCCGCTGCCACAGCCTTTCGTCGTAATGGCCACCGATAACCCGATCGAGTACGAGGGCACCTACCCGCTGCCGGAGGCGCAGTTGGATCGCTTCGCCATGATGCTGCGGCTCGGGTACCTGTCGGAACGTGATGAGACGCAAATGATCCGGCGTCGCCTGGAGCGTGGTTCGGCACCGGCGCAGCTCGGGCAGGTGGTGGATGCCGAGGGTCTGATGGAGATGCGGCAGACGGTCGAATTCGTGAGCGTACATCCGGATGTGGTCGGCTATGTGGTGTCGCTGGCCTCGGCGACGCGCGGCCATCCGCAGGTGGAGGTCGGTGCCAGCCCGCGCGCGGAACTCGATCTGGTTCAGATGTCGCGGGCCCGGGCACTGTTGAATGGTCGTGACTTCGTCGTCCCGGAGGATGTGAAGGCACTGGCCATACCGACCATGGCCCACCGCATTACGCTGCGTCCGGAAATGTGGGTGCGCCGTATTCGCGGTGAGGATGTCATCGCCGAACTATTGCGGCGGCTCCCGGTTCCGCGCGCCACCCCGGCATGAGGCATCGCGACACCAGCACTGCCACCGAGGCCGAATTACGGTGGCGGCCAGCGCCGCTGGTCTACATGCTGGCCGTCGTCTCCGCGCCCGCCCTGGTGCTGGCGATCGTGCTGGGCAAATGGCAGCTGGTGGTATTCGCCGCGCCCATGCTCGGGGTACTCGCGACCGCACCGCTGCAGCAGACCCGCACCCGCATTCAGGTCGATGGCGCGGATACGCTGCGCTGCTTCGAAACCGAGGAGGTGACGCTATCGGTGTCCACCTTCGTCGAGTCGGGACACGCACTGCTGCGCCTGCATCCCGAACCGGTGCCCGGGATGGAACTGCGGGTCGAGGAGGCGGTCGATTCCGGGACCGCCCCCGCTGGGCTGCGGTTATCGCTGTCGTCGCCGCGATGGGGGCGCTATCGGGTGCCGATGCGGGTGTCGGCGCTGAGTCCGGCCGGGTTGGCGGTGGCGTCGGTGGCGCTGCCCGCCGGTCAGGTCTTCGTCTATCCGATCGCCGATCCGCAGCGAATGCGGCTGCCCCGCACCGAACTTCCCGAACGTATCGGTACCCACCTGACCCGCCGCCACGGTCCCGGCGTGGAATTCGCCGATGTCCGCGCGTATGCCCCCGGTGATCAGCTGCGGACGGTGAACTGGTCGGTGAGTGCCCGGCGCGGTCGGCTCTTCGTGACCGAGCGCTTCACCAATCGCGCCGCCGATGTGGTTGTGCTGGTGGATACTTCGATGCAGGCTCCCGGCCCGGCGTCGGATTCGCTGGAGCTGTCCGTACGCGGGGCGGCCCAGGTGGCCCAGTCCGCCCTACAGGCCGGTGACCGCACCGCCGTCGTCTGTCTCGGCCAGTCGCCGCGCTGGCTGCGTCCCGATATCGGCCGTCGCCAGTTCTACCGCATTGTCGATACCGTCCTCGACGTCGGCGACGAGCACATTCCCCACCAGGGCACCCTCGCACCGCATACCGCCGTCCCCATCGGTGCGATCGTGGTCGCGTTCTCGACCCTGCTGGACACCCAATTCGCCTTGGCGCTCATCGATCTCCGTAAACGCGGCCACGTCGTAGTGGTGGTGGACGTACTGCGCGGTGCGCCCTTCGCCCACGGACTGGACCCCACGCTGGCCCGCATGTGGCAACTCGAACGCGCCTCCATGTACCGGGATATGGGCACGGTGGGCGTGGATATCGTCTCCTGGCACCAGGACACCCGCCTGGACCAGGTCATGCGCCTGATTCCCGACCACCGCCGAACAGTGCGAGTCCGCCGATGACCAAATTCCTGGCGACCCTCTCCGGCCTGCTCCTCGCCGCCGCGGTGGCCCTCATCGAGCCCTGGATGACCATCCCCGTCCTGATCTTCGTCATCGCGGGCTGGCGCTGGCGAATCTGCGCGGTAGCCGCCGTCCTCACCGCCCTCGGCGTCCTGGCCTGGCTCGACACCACCGCCCTGATCGCCGGTGCGACAGGTTTGGTAGCCACCACCTACCTCCTCAACGCCGCCACCGTCTCGGCCCCCCTCGGCGTGGTCCCCACCACCATCCCCTCGGTAGCGGGCGCCCTCGTCTTCACCATCGCGGCGGGCGCGGCCTCGGTCCTCCCCGTCA
Source organism: Nocardia uniformis NBRC 13702 (assembly GCF_001613345.1). Taxonomy (GTDB): domain Bacteria; phylum Actinomycetota; class Actinomycetes; order Mycobacteriales; family Mycobacteriaceae; genus Nocardia; species Nocardia uniformis. The sequence continues at coordinate 57,924 of NZ_BDCE01000013.1, forward strand.
CCCTGGCCTGGGCCCCCATAGCCGCCCCCATCGTCGTCATCGTCCTCTACGCCTGGCTCGTCCACGGCCTGGCCGACCGCCGCCCGGAGTACAGCCCGGTGCGGTAGTTCTTACTCTGTCCGACGCGAAGGCCAGGTGCGCTCGACTGCTGAACTAGTTTCGAACTCTGGCGTATGATGAGGTCATGGCGACTCGCACCTTTCCGTTTTCCACGCTGATCAACAAGCAGACCAGCGTGTTCCCCGCTCTGGACGACGCCGACGTCATCCTCGAGCGGCGGGATGCGGAGAACCTGGTGCTCATGCGCTCGGAACGCTTCGATGCGATGGTCAAGGGGCTCGGTCTCGCGGCTCGTTCGCTCGCGATCGTCGCGAAGGGGAATCGGGGCCTGGCCGAAGAGGTCTTCGCCGAAGAACTGCCGTGGCTGGTCTGGCTTCCCGTCGACGCTCGCCGTGAATGCGTCAAGGAACTACTGGATCACCTGCTCGCAGGAGCGGAAACCGGTCTACTGCTGCCGTTCTCGCGCGCATTGCGGGAATGGCAATCGACCGCCGAGGTCTATTCCGATCCTGAGCTGACTCGCCGCCTACGCGGTCCGTTCGACACAGCCGACGCTGTTGATGTCGAGCGACCGGGTAGGGCGGATGGCTGACAAACTCGGGCGAGGCGATGAAGTACGCAGACCGACGGGTTGGATCGTCCGGTTGGTCGATCGTCAGTCGGCCAAAGGGTGGGCTGAGCTACTTTCGCAGGTTCCCGACAATCTCGATCGGGCCTGGGTGGCGATCACCGCCGATCCGCGATGCCGTGAGAATCCGGCGCGCCAACACCCGCTCAGGCTGGATCTGGGTCGCGTCGAGGTCGACGGTGTCGCGCTGGACCAGTGGCAATTCGAGGTCACCGGTGGCGGCCGGATCTGGTACGCGATCGATGACACGCAACAAACGCTGTGGATAACCCAGGCCGGGACCGCTCATCCTCGGCGGACAGATGAGCGTCGCCGCTGAACTGTGCGGAAACAGAACTGGACCGTGACCGAAAACGGTCGCGGCCCAGTCTTTGTCACGGTCGAGACCGATTTCCCCAGGATCAGGTGAAGGTGAGGACCACGTCGTTGAGGACGGGGGCGTCTTCGCGTTCGACGACCGTGGCGACGATGGTGAGTTCGTTGTCGGAGCGCCAGATTCGGCTGCGGATGGTTTCACCCGGGTAGAGGACTCCGGCGAAGCGGGCTCGGAAACCCTTGACGCGGGCCGCATCCGAGTCGAGCGCGGTGTCGGTGGCGGTTTTCAGGACCAAGCCGTAGGTGCAGAGGCCGTGCAGGATGGGGTTGGGGAAGCCTGCGTTGCGGGCGAATTCGGGGTTCGAGTGCAGGGGGTTGCGGTCGCCGCACATGCGGTACAGCAGCGCCTGCTGCGGCAGTGTGGGGGTCAGGACGTCGAAATCGGGTGCGCGATCGGGCAACTCGGTCTTGGTCGACGGGCCGCGGTCGCCACCGAAGCCGCCCTCGCCCTTGGCGAAGATGGAGGAGCGGGCGGTCCACAGGGGTTCGCCGTCGGAGCCGGTGACGGTGTCCTCACGCCAGACCACCGCGGCGGAGCCCTTGTCCCAGATATCGGTGACGCGGCCGACGGTGGTGGCCTTGCCCGCGGCGGGAATCGGCTTGTGCACCACGATTTCCTGGCTGCCGTGCACCACCTTGGCGAGGTCGATCTCGATTCCGGTGAACTTCACCTTCGGCGGTTCGGTCTCGTGGAAGGAGGGGGCGACGGTGGCGAAGGAGGGCAGCACCTGCGGGTCGCGGTCGTCGAGGTAGCGCAGTTCGGCCGGATCGGTCCAGCGGCCGCCCGCGCCGAGGGCCAGGTTGTAGTGCTGCACATCGGTGGGTGACCAGGCGAACTCCCGGCCGGGGATCTCCGCGCCGAGTGCGCTGTTCAGGTCGATGGGCATTACGTCTCCTCGTCAAGGTCCATGGGTGCGTACCCGCGGGCGTCCGTGCGCCGCGCCGCCGTATCGACCGGCCGCCGGGCAGCGTTCGCGACGCCGGGGCGGTTCGAGTCGGGGCGGGAAGCAGACGTGGCCGCCCGTCGGGCGAATCCATCCGGGTCCGATCCTGTTGCCGCAGCAGCATCCGCGCAAGTACCGCATCCCGGTCGCCGGGACAGCGGGTCGGGCCGACCCGTCACCTCGGTCCGCCGCAATCCGTCATCCCGCGGCTGGGCCTGCCCGTCATCCGGACTGCGGCTCCGCCCTCCCGTCGGGCTTTCGGCCGGGATCCACACCCGGTGGGACGGCACCCGATCGTCGTGGATTCCAGCCGAAAGCGCGCCGGAATGACGAGTGGTGCGGTTCCGCGGACGTGCGACGGTGGGCAAGTCCGGTGCCCGGTCTCAGCGGACCGGGCACCGGATTCGAGCCCGCCCGCCGGGCCGGTATGCCCCCGGCGGTGCTGCTGATTCAGATGTAGTGCGCTATTCATTTGTCCCGCCCGAGGTGTGCAGGCACCTGTGGGCGGGGGTGGGTTGGGGCGGCTCGCTGTGACCCGGACCGCGCCCAACCCGATCCTGAACCGGGTTGGGACGGTTCAGGACGCTTTCTCGGCGGTGGCGGGCCGGTTCTTCGCCTTGGCGGCGATATCCAGAACGGCCAGGTAGCCGAAGGTGATGGCGGGTCCGATGGTCGCGCCGGGCCCGGCGTAGGTGTGGCCCATGACCGGGGTGGCGCAATTGCCGGAGGCGTAGAGGCCCTCGATCACGGTCCCGTCCTCGCGCAGCACGCGTCCGGAGGTGTCGGCGACGAGTCCGCCCTTGGTGCCGAGGTCGCCGGGCACCATCTTGGCCGCGTAGAACGGCCCCTGTACCAGTCCGGCCAGGCACGGGTTGGGCTTCACGGTTGGGTCGCCGTAGTACCGGTCGTAGTGGCTGTCGCCGCGGCCGTAGTCCTCGTCCTTACCGGTCTCGGCGAAGGTGTTGAACCGCCGCACGGTCGCCGTGAGGTTCTCCACCGGCACGCCGATCTTGGCGGCCAATTCCTCGAGGGTGTCGGCCTTGACGATGAGGTCGTTTTCCATCCAGCGGGACGGAATCCGCAGACCAGGCTGCAATCCGGCGAAGATGTAGCGGTTCCGGTAGCGCTGATCGAACACCAGCCAGGAGGGGATGTTCTCGCCGGGACCTTCACCCTGCCCGTATTCGCCGCCGTACATGGTGTGCACGGCCTCGACGTAAGGAGCGGACTCATTACCGAATCGCTTGCCGTCGGCGTTGACCATGATGGTGCCGGGCAGGTTCCGCTCGGCCAGCGCGAACCACGGCCGGCCGCCCTTGAAGATGGTCGGCCCCCACCAGGCGTCCTCCATGAAGCCGACGTCGCCGCCCGCTTCCATACCCGCGACAATGCCGTCGCCGGTATTGGCCTTCGCACCGGTGGTCCACTCGGTGGTGATGGGCTGCCGCTGGTATTTGGTGCGCATTTCGGCGTTCTGCTCGAAACCGCCGCTGCCCAGCACCACGCCCTGCCGCGCGGTGAAGGTGACGGGCTTACCGTCCACCAGCGCCTCGACCCCGGTGACCACGCCGTTCTCGATAATCAGCTTGGTCATCGGAGTATTGAGCAGCACAGGCACATTCGCGTCGAGCAGCCCCTTGCGCATGGCGGCGATAATCGCCTGTCCCATACCGACAATGTGCTTGCCGCTCCATTTGGCGAGGTAGGTGCGCGCACCGACGCGCATGGCCCGCATGATGCCCTTGGGGTGGCGCTTGATCAGGTTCAACCGCACGAAGTCGGCCTGCATGACGACGACATTGAGCGGGGCCTTGGCGTACGGCGGCTCCAGATTGAAGCGCTCCTCGCCGAGGATCTTGGCATTGAACGGCTTCGGCTCGCACGAGCGTCCCTCCGGCTTACCGCCCGGGGCCTCCGGGTAGTAGTCGGAGTAGCCCGGCACCCACTTCATTTGCAGCGGCGAGTGGTCGAGCACGAAGTCGAAGGCCTCCGCGCCCCGGTCGATGTAGGTGTCGATCCGGTCCTTGGGCACCACGTCACCGATGATGCTGTGCAGGTAGGTGCGCGCCTCTTCGCGATCATCGGGCCGCCCGGCGGCTTTGAGCGCCTTGTTCCCGGGAATCCACACGCCACCGCCGGAGCGAGCCGTGGATCCGCCGTAATGGGCGGCCTTTTCGATGATCACCGCACGCAACCCGTTGTGGGCAGCGGTGAGGGCGGCGGTCATCCCCGCGGCACCACTGCCGACCACCACCACGTCGTAGCTGCGCACATTAGATACCGGTTCGTTCATGTAGAACACGTTATAGAATCAAACCTGGTTTGGTCTATCTTGGTCTGGCAGCTGGGACTCTTGAGACGAAACGTCTCTCGAAAACTTGTTCCAGTTCCTATGCTCGGTACTGCCCCGGCCACCGGCCTGGCCCCTAGGGAAGGAAATAAGCGTGCTGTCCGACGCGGTACGGAAGGAACTGGCAGAAGAGCTCGCCGTCGCCGAGCGGGATCGGGTGCCGCTCGATCCGCTGGTGGCGCGGTATCCGGACATCGACGTGGTCGATGCCTACGAGATCCAGCTCATCAATATCCGGCAGCGGATCGAAAACGGCTCACGTGTGATCGGTCACAAGGTCGGTCTGTCGTCGAAAGCCATGCAGCAGATGATGGGCGTCGACGAACCCGATTACGGCCACCTGCTCGGTGAGATGGAGGTGTTCGAGGACGTCCCCGTGGATACCTCGAAGTTCCTCTACCCGCGGGTCGAGGTCGAGGTCGGCTTCGTGCTCGGCGCGGACCTGCCCGGCGCGGACTGCACCGAGGAGGACGTGCTGAAGGCCACGGTCGCCTACGCACCCGCCATCGAACTGATCGACACCCGGATCAAGGACTGGAAGATCGGACTGTGCGACACCATCGCCGATAACGCCTCCTCGGCCGGTTGGGTGCTGGGTCCCGAGCGGATCGCCCCGGATCAGTTGGATATCAAGAACATCGACGCCGTCCTCACCCGCAATGGTGAGGTGGTGGCCGAGGGCCGCAGCGATGCCGTGCTCGGCGATCCCACCATCGGTGTCGCGTGGCTGGCCCGCAAGGTCGCCTCGTTCGGCGTGCGGTTGAAGAAGGGTGACATCGTGCTGCCCGGTTCCTGCACCCGCGCCATCGACGCCCGCCCGGGCGACGACTTCCTCGCCGAGTTCGCCGGGCTCGGTTCCGTCCGTCTGCGTTTCAGCTGATGCCGCCTAGGAACTGCCGAGTTCACCGGCTGCGTCATTTCCGTCCGTCTGCGTTTCAGCTGACATCACCGAAGTAGGAGAAAGCCGTGACTGAGAAGAAAGTCACCGCCGCGATCGTCGGCTCCGGCAATATCAGCACCGACCTGCTGTACAAATTGCTGCGTTCGGAGAAGATCGAGCCGCGCTGGATGATCGGTATCGACCCGGATTCCGAGGGGCTCAAGCGCGCTCGCGGACTGGGCCTGGAGACCTCCGCGGAAGGTGCGGATTGGCTGCTGGCACTTCCGGATAAGCCGGATCTGCTGTTCGAAGCCACCTCCGCCTACGTGCATCGCGCGTACGCGCCGAAGTACGCCGAGGCGGGTATCCGCGCCGTGGACCTCACCCCCGCCGCCGTCGGCCCGGCCGTTATTCCGCCGGTCAATCTCGATTCGCTGCGTGACGCCCCGAATGTCAACATGATCACCTGCGGTGGTCAGGCGACAATTCCCATGGTGGCGGCCGTTTCTCGCGTCGTCGAGGTGGCCTACGCCGAAATCGTGGCATCGGTGTCCTCGGTGTCCGCCGGTCCCGGTACCCGCGCCAATATCGACGAGTTCACCAAGACCACCTCCGCGGGTGTGGAGACGATCGGCGGTGCCAAGCGCGGCAAGGCCATCATCATTCTGAACCCGGCTGAACCGCCGATGATCATGCGCGACACCATCTTCTGCGCCATTCCCGAAGATGCCGACCGCGACGCGATCACCGAGTCGATTCATCGGATGGAGAAGTCCATTCAGGAGTACGTGCCCGGTTATCGCCTGCTCAATGAGCCGCAGTACGACGATCCGTCGATGGTTTCCGGTGGGATGGCGAAGGTGTCGATCTTCGTCGAGGTCGAGGGCGCGGGCGACTTCCTGCCGCCGTACGCGGGCAACCTGGACATCATGACCGCCGCTGCCACTCGCGTCGGCGATGTACTTGCGGACCAGATCATCTCGGCACGGGTGTAAGGAGATCCACGATGAGCAATGTGCTGAAGCCCTTCTCGGGCGAACTCGATGTGCGCGTCACCGACACCTCGCTGCGTGACGGCTCGCATCACAAGCGTCACCAGTTCACCGTCACCGAGGTGCGCGATATCGTTGCCGCCCTAGATAACTCGGGTGTTCCCGTAATCGAGGTGACCCACGGCGACGGCCTGGGTGGTTCCTCCTTCAACTACGGATTCTCCAAAACCCCTGAGCAGGAACTGATCAAGGCCGCTGCGGAAACCGCCAAGCAGGCCAAGATCGCCTTCCTCATGCTGCCCGGTGTGGGAGTGAAGGAAGACATCAAGATCTCGCAGGACAATGGCGCGTCCATCTGCCGCATCGCCACCCACTGCACCGAGGCCGATGTCTCCATCCAGCACTTCAATATGGCGCGTGACCTGGGTTTGGAAACCGTCGGCTTCCTGATGATGGCGCACAGCACCACCCCGGAGCTGCTCGCCAAGCAGGCGCGCATCATGGCCGATGCGGGCTGCCAGTGCGTCTACGTGGTCGACTCCGCCGGTGCCCTGGTGCTGGAACAGGTCTCCGACCGCGTTTCCGCGCTCGTCGCCGAACTCGGCAATGACGCGCAGGTCGGCTTCCACGGCCACGAGAACCTGGGCCTGGCCGTCGCCAACTCCGTATACGCGGTGCGCGCCGGTGCCACCCAGATCGACGGTTCCGCGCGCCGCTTCGGGGCGGGCGCCGGCAACCTTCCCGTTGAGGCCTTCATCGGTGTCTGCGACAAGCTCGGCATCAAGACCGGTGTCGATTTCTTCGCCGTCACCGACGCCGCCGAAGACGTGGTCCGCCCGGCCATGCCCACGGAATGCCTACTCGACCGACAGGCCCTGATGATGGGTTACGCTGGCGTTTACTCGTCGTTCCTGCGTCACGCGGAGCGTCAGGCCGAGCGTTACGGCGTCTCCGCCGCCGAAATGCTGGTCCGTGCGGGCCAGCGCAAACTGGTCGGCGGTCAGGAAGACCAGCTGATCGATATCGCCCTGGAACTCCAGCGGGAACAGCAAACCGTCACCGCGTGAGCTCGGAGGGACAACCAGCTTTCCGGTGACACGGGCTGGGCCGCTGCCGTCTTCGGTGGCGGCCCAGTTCTGTTTCACCCGCACTTCACGCCGCCACCTCTCGAACGCCCGTCGCCCGGTGCGCACCCCGGTAGGTGCGTTGCGCAGTCCGGTGCCGACCAGCCATCGCACGGCGATTCTCGTACGCGATGCGATTGCGGATCTCGGCCACGGTCGGCCCATGCGGTTCGACGGGCAACCGCCAGATACCGACGGCGACAATCGCCGCCACGAGCGCGAATTGAACAGCCAGGGTAATGAGAAAGATCTGCCACTGCGCCATCGCCGCTCACCCTCCCTCGCCGAACCTGCTGGTACGAACCGAGATCCGCTCGGGTGAGACGGTGATCAGATCGCATTCCCGGCGAATGAGAGGCGGATCCGGCAGATGCTCGATAGTCGGTGTGACCACCGCTACCGCACCGGTCCGACCGACGACGCGCAGCAGGCGAGGCATCGGATCGGCGACCTCGGGGCCGAAGCACAAGGTGCGGACCAGGTCGTAGCCCAGACTCCGCGCGAGAGCCGAAATCGCCAGTTCGTCTCGTTCGCAGGCGCTTCCGGAGAGGGATTCGGACAGGTAGCCGACAGCCTTCGGCTGCGGCGGGCACAGGCGGAATGGTTCCGGTGCCATGTACGGGCGGGTCATCGCGGGCCTCCTCGATCGCAAGGTTGTGTCCAATCAGCGTCGGAGAACTGACCGTTGGAAGCGACGGCACAGTCTGCACGGCCGTGTGCATGATCTGCCGTTGACAATTACGTCCCAATCTGTTTTGTGCGCCGTCACGAACTCGGCGGGCTACCGTTTTCCTGACCGGATACCGATTTGGGAAGGACCGGGAGTGGTCGAAGAGCGGGCCAGCCGCGAGTGGGAATCCAGCGAATTCCGAATGTTTCTGGCACAGGGGCAGCCGGGGCAGGCACTCGCGTTGGTGCGCAGAGCCCGGGGTCTCTCCCAAGCTGACTTCGGTGCCCTCCTGCACTGGGATCGTGCTCATGTCGGGCGCGTGGAACGTGGCGATGTCGACACCCTGTTCGACATCCGTCAACTCATTCGGGTGGCGACTGCTCTCGGCATTCCGCGCTCAGCTCTGGCACCGGCCTTGCTAGGCACTACCGGCGCGGGCACCATCGAAAGCGGGGTCGGCGAAGGAGTCGATGACGTGGACCGCAGACAATTCGGACTAGCAGCGAGCCTGGCGATCGCGGGCTCCGCGATGCCGGGACCGATGACAACTGAAACTTTGCAGGTAGGTGATGACCACATCACCTACCTGCGCACGCTGACGCGACAACTGTGGGACCACGACAATCGGCTCGGCGGCGGAAGCATCGCCGATTTCGCTCTGCGGCAATACCGTCGGGCTCGGACGCTGCTCGACTACGGCGACTACGGAAACCGGGCCGGAGTCCAACTGGTTGCCGAGACCGGTCGACTGTGCAGCTGCGCCGGTTGGCTCGCCTATGACAATGGCCAACCCGATCTGGCGCGGTGGTGCTACACCGAAGCCGTCCTGCTCGCCGAACAAACCAGCGACACAGAGATGCTCGCCGCAGCGCTCGGCGGCCTGAGCATCATCGCCACAGAACAACCGACAAAGAGTCATGAGCCGGTGCGCCTCGCACTGCGAGTCTCCGAACTCGCCAGCACGGTCCCGTCCTCTCGCCTCAACGCTCTACGCGCCGCCCGCGAGTCGATCGCCCACGCGGCGATAGGTGACGGCCGTGAATTCGACCGCGCCACAACCCGAGTTCGGCGTGAAATGGACCGGGGCATAGACGACCCCAACGACCCGGTCTGGCTCAGCTTCGTCACCGAACCCGAACTTCGAGTGCACGAGGCAAAGGGAAACAAAATGCTCGGCCGTCACCACCGAGCCGTCGACCTGTATCGCGAAAGCGTTGCGAGAGACGACGTCCTGCCGCGCGACCGCGCCTCTTACCACGCATACTTCGCGGCTTCTCTCGCCGGTCTCGGTGAGATCCGGTCGGCCGTAGCCGAAGCCCACACCGCCCTCTCACTCCTGGAAGGCCCGGTTAGCTCCCCACGCCTCGTGGCCGAACTCCGCCCCGTCCGCAGCGCTGTCGCCAATGCCCGAGGTGATGACGTCGAACGCTTCCGGCTTCGATTCGATGCGCTCACAAGGGCCGCCTGATCCTCAGCTCGGCCTATTCGCGCACTTCGCGAGCTGATGGGCAGTTTCGTGCACCGACGGGCCGGAAAGTGCACGAAAAAGCCGGGGAAACCATCGGGCGTTGGAACCGACCCCTGGTGGGTGACCGCGCTCTGTGGTCTGACTGATCCCGTGCCCTAGGGTCGGTCCAATGGAGGAGATCGTGCTGTACGGAGCCCAGTGGTGTGGCGACTGTCGCCGCGCGAAGACGTGGTTGCGGGAGAACCGGGTGGCGTTCACCGAGGTCGATGTCGAACACGATGAGGCGGCGCGGGAGCGGGCCATCGAGATTGCCGGGCGGAAGAACATTCCGGTGATCGTGCTGCTCGACGGCACGGTGCTGGTGGAGCCGACCAACGCCGAACTCGCCGCCGCGCTGGGGCGCTGACGTCTTCCTTTGAAGACGATGGGACCAAAAAGCAAGATTCTGAGCTATTCAACGTCTCGCGTGAACTTCGTACTGTTGTCGTATCGGTTCAAACGGAACAACAGTGCAGGAGCGGAAATGCGTGCGGTGATTCAGAAGTCGTTCGGTGGGCCCGAGGTCCTGGAGGTCGCGGAGATCGAGCAGCCGCAGCCGCTGTCGGGCGAGGTGCTGGTGCGGGTGCACGCGAGTTCGGTGAATCCGGTCGACGTGGTGGTGCGGGCCGGTTACCTCCCACTGTTGGGCCAGCCGCCCTTCGGTGTCGGCTGGGATATCTCCGGCGTGGTCGAGGTCGCCGGGCCGGGGGCGCGGTACGCGGTCGGCGAGGAGGTCTACGGCATGCCGTTCTTCCCCCGCGCCGCCACCGGCTACGCGGAATATGTGGCCGCACCCTCGCGTCAGCTGGCGCGTAAGCCGAAGTCGCTCAACCACATCGAGGCGGCGGCGCTGCCGCTGGCCGCGCTGACCGCCTGGCAGGGGCTGGTCGACAAGGCCGATATCAAGGCGGGGGACCGGGTGCTCATCCACCGCGCGGCCGGTGGCGTGGGGCACTTCGCCGTCCAGATCGCCAAGGCGCGCGGGGCTTACGTCATCGCGCTGGCCAGCGCCGCCAAGCACGATTTCGTGCGCGGCCTCGGCGCGGACGAGGTGATCGACTACCGCACAACCGATTACACCGAGGTGCTGCACGACCTGGACGTGGTCTTCGACTCCAATGCCGACGGTGAGCGCTCGGCGCGGGTGCTGAAGCCGGGCGGCGTGCTGGTGAGCATCATGGAGCACGCGAATCCGGAGCGCGCGGCGCAGGTGGAGGCCGCGGGCCGCCGTTTCGCCGGGGTATCGGTCGAACCGGACTACGCCGCGCTGGAGGCCATCGCGGAATTGGTCGACGCGGGCAAGATTCGCCCGCACGTGTCGGAGACCCTCCGTCTGGAGGACGCGGGCAAGGCACACGAGCTGGTGGGCTCGGGGCAGACTGTGGGCAAGGTTGTCCTGGCAGTGCGCTGACCCCTGCGGGTGCTGAGCTGTCCGCAGCTCAGCACCGGTTCGTCATGCTGGTGTGCGATTATCCGCAGCCTCGATCGGCAGCGGTCGGGGCTCGGTCCACAATGAGTGGACCGCAGGTGAGAAGTGCGGGCCGAGTGAAGGAGAGCGGGATGGACGTCCTGAGCGAGGCGCTGGCGTCGATGCGGACGGGGTCGCCGAGTTCGGTGCGCACCGACGGCCGCGCGCCGTGGGGGATGCGGCTGCCGGAGGTGCTCGGGGCGGGCTTCCATGTCGTCCTGCACGGGACATGCTGGATCGTCCCGTCCGAGCAGTCAGCCGAGGCGATTGCCCTGGGGCCCGGCGATGTGATCTTCCTGCGCGACGGCGCGGGCCATATCCTCGCCGACCACCCCTCCACCCCGGCGGAAGTGCCCGGGCCCGAGCATTACACGGCCCTACCGCCGGTGGGTGCGGTGACGATCGGCGGCGATGGCCCACTCACCAGTCTGCTGTGCGGCAACTATCACCTGGATGGCGCACGTCCGCATCCGCTGCTTCGGCAGCTGCCGGAATTCATCCATCTCCCGGCCCAGCACGGTCGCCGCCCGGAGCTGACCGCCGCCGTCCAGCTGCTCGGTGCGGAGCTGGACAACCCACGAATGGGTTCGCACGGCATAGTCCCGGCCCTCATCGATTCGCTACTGCTCTACATCCTGCGCGCCTGGATCGAGGAGCAACCCGAATCGGAATCGGTGGGATGGGCCGCGGCACTGCGTGATCCAGCGGTAGCCCCGGCCCTGTCCGCCATGCACGAGGACCCGTCCGCCGCCTGGACCGTGCAATCGCTGGCCGACCGCGCGGGCCTGTCCCGCGCCGCCTTCGCCAAACGCTTCGCCGCCATGGTCGGCGAACCCCCACTCGCTTACCTCACCCGCTGGCGTCTGACTACCGCCGCCCGCCTACTCCGCGAGGACGACATCCCCGTCAGCCAGGTCGCGTCCCGCACCGGCTACGGCTCCGAATTCGCCTTCGGCAAGGCCTTCAAACGCGAATACGGCCTCGCCCCAGGCCAATACCGCCGCCAAGCCCGTACGGTAGCCGTCGGTCCGGCAGGGGCGCAGGGGTTTTCGTCGGGCGCGGTGGGCGACGACCTCGGTTACAGTCGATCGTGGGCCGAGGAGAGGGCAGCGGATGGCATTGATCCCCGAATCGTCGTACCCGGTCGCGTTCTGGCGTGACCGGATAGCCCGGCTGTTGCTCGGACTGATCGCGGTGGCGGCGGTGGCCGGTGCGGCGAGCCTCATTCCCGAGGTGATCGACGCCGCTGGTGACGCCAAAACCACGAAGGTGTGGCGAGCGTATGGATTGGTGACATTCGCCGGACTCTTCGTCCTACTGGCGTGGCGTCCGCGGTCGACACCCGGCCTATGGGAACTCACGATACTGAACAAGCTCGCCCTCGCCGTGACGGGCGCGTTCTGGACGGTCGGCGAGGTCGACGGCGCGGGCGCCATGGCCGCCGCCGACGGGGTGCTGACGGCGGTTCTGATCGCCTGTTACGCGCTCACGCGAGGATGGACGGCGTGGTCGAGTTCGGCCGGGCGCGGCCCGGGCGCATGATCACGCTCGACATATCCGGAGCGCGCGGTGCGGGCGCTCACCACCGCCGCCAAGCCCGCACCGCGGCCTAACAGCACCGACGGAGCTCGGCTCGGCATCGGGAAGCCCAGTGGGCACGAAGTACTGACGTAGCAGGCCCCCGCAGGGAATCCGCAGGGGCCTGGCAGCCGCCGATCGCGACCCGACGCCGGGATTTCAGGGGCACAGCCCCTGAGAGTCCCGAGAGTTGGGTCTCCTACAACCAGGTGTCCAACGTCGTCGTGGTGAGGAAGTGCTCGAGATCCGCACGCCAGGGTGCGGGCTTGCTCTTCTTCGGTTCGATGGCGGTGTACTGACCTCGGTAGAACAACAGCGGCCTGTCGGAATCCGTGGATTCCGACAGGGCCAGGACACGTCCGATCACAATGAAGTGATCGCCGCCGTCGCGCACATCGGCCACAGTGCACTGGAGCGTGGCCAGCGTGCCGTCCAGCACCGGGAGGTCCAGATCGGAAGTGTGCCAGTCGGTTCCGGCGAACTTGTCCGGTTCGCGGGAACCGAAGCGGGCGCACACCTCCTGCTGTTCCTCGGCGAGGATATTCACGCAGAACTTGCCGGAGCGTTCGATCGCCGCCCAGGACCGCGAGGTCTTGGTGGGGCAGAACAGCACCAGTGGCGGATCCAGGGATAGGGCGGCGAACGATTGGCAGGCGAAGCCGATCGGGTTCTTCTCACCTTCCACCTCATCGAAGGTGGTGATGATGGTGATGCCGGTGCAGAACTGCCCCAGCACATTTCGGAACCCGCGTCCGTCGATCGCCGGATATTCCTCGGTGGTCATCTCCGCCCCATCGCTCATTGCTGCCGCATTCCCACCGTGAAGTCGTGACCCCAGAGGCTCACGGCGGTGGATTCCCGGGCTATCCACGAATGGTCCTCGACTTCCAGACCCTCGCAACCGAATTCGATATCGAAACCGCCTGGCGTCTTCATATAGAACGACAGCATCTTGTCGTTGATATGCCGTCCGAGGGTAGCCGACATCTTCACCTTCTTGCGCAGCGCGCGATCCAGACAGAGCCCGACATCGTCGGAGTTCTCCACCTCGACCATGAGGTGCACGATCCCGGTCGGGTTCGGCAGCGGCAGGAACGCCAGCGAGTGATGGCGCGGGTTGCAGCCGTAGAACCGCAGCCAGGCCGGATCGCCATCGGCGGGACGGCCGACCATCTGCGGGGGCAGCCGCATGGAGTCGCGCAGCCGGAAGCCGAGCACATCCTGGTAGAACGCCTGCGCCGCGGCATCGTCGGTGCAGGTCAGCACCACATGGCCCAGACCCTGCTCGGCGGTGACGAACTTGTGCCCGTAGGGGCTGATGAATCGACGCGCGAGGTATTGCGACCCGTGGAAGGCCTCCAGCTGATTACCGGCCGGATCCTCGAACCGGATCATATTCTCGACGCGGCGATCGGCGAGCTCTTCCTTGGTGGCCTCTTTGAAGGGCACCCCGGCATTCGACAGTGTCTCCCGAAGACCCTGCAGCGCGGGGGCGTCGGTGACCTCCCAGCCGGAAACCTGCAACCGGTCCTGGTCGCCGGGGACGATGACCAGCCGGGCCGGGAAGTCGTCCATGCGCAGGTAGAGGGTGTCCGGGCCGGGACCCGGAGCCTCCATCATGCCGAGCACCTTGAGGCCGTACTCACGCCAGGCCGCCACATCGGTGGCCTCGATGCGCATGTATCCGAGTGCTCGAATACTCATGCTCACTTCTCCTTGATACCGAGCAGGAAGTCAGTTGCCAGCCGGTTGAATTCGTCGAACTTCTCCAGCTGCGCCCAGTGGCCGCAGCCACCGAACACATGCAGCTGCACCCGCGGCACCATCTTCAGTGCTACGAGCGCGCCATCGACGGGGTTCACCCGATCCTCGCGGCCCCAGATCATCAGGACCGGCTGACGCAGTTTGAAGGCGTCGCGCCAGATCATGCCCTTCTGGAAATCGGCTCCGGCGAAGGACTTTCCCATGGCGCGGGTGGCGGCCAGGGCTTCCGGGGTCGATGCCGAGGCGAATCGCTCCTCGACCAGTTCCGGTGTGATCAGCTTCTGATCGAAGACCATGATCCGCAGGAACGCCTCGAGGTTTTCCTTCGTGGGTTCGTAATTGAACTTGCTGAGCAGCTTCACACCCTCGGTGGGATCGGGCGCGAACATATTCACGCTCAACCCGCCGGGCCCCATGAGCACCAGCTTTCCGGCGCGATCCGGATAGTCCAGCGCGAACCGGGTGGCGGTGCCGCCGCCGAGCGAATTGCCCAGCAGATGAACACGTTCGGTAATGCCGAGGGTGTCCAGGAGATCCTTCAGCGCCGATGACGCGTGCACGAAGTACTGCGGGTGATCGATCGGCTTATCGGACTGCCCGAAGCCGGGCTGATCGACTGCGATCACATGGAATTCGCGCGCCAGCACCGGAATGTTCTTGGCGAAGTTGGACCAGGAGGAAGCTCCCGGTCCGCCGCCGTGCAGCAGCACGATGGTGGGGCCGTTGCCGACGCCCGCCTCGTGATAGTGCAGCTTCAGGTCCTCGCGCACCTGTGCGTAGCGCGAGGTGGATTCGAAGGTGATTTCTCCCACTGTGGTCATGGGCTACACCATCGTATCCGTGATCGGCAGCCCGAACGCGTGCGAGCCGTACATGACGTACGCGCGCTCGGCGTCGTTGGCCGCGTGTACGCGGCCGGCATGCGCGTCCCGCCAGAATCGCTGTAGCGGAGTGCCGTTGGCGAGGGCGGTCGCACCCGATGCCTCGAACAGCTTATCGATGGAGGCGACGGCCCGGCCGGTGGCGCGAACCTGGTCGCGGCGAGCGCGGGCCCGCACGTCAAACGGGATTTCTTGGCCCGCAACCAGATACGCGTACTCATCGGCGACATTGCCGGACAGCTGACGCCAAGCGGCGTCGATATCGCTGGCGGCCTCGGCGATTCGCACCTTGCCGAAGGGGTCATCCTTGGCGTTCTCGCCCGCGTAGGCGGCGCGCACCCGCTTGCCCTGATGCTCCACATGCGCCTCGTACGCGCCGTAGGCCATACCCACGATCGGGGTGGAGATGGTGGTGGGGTGAATGGTTCCCCACGGCATCTTGTAGACCGGGTCGGTATTCTGCTCCAGGCCAGGAGATTTCACTTCGCTCATGGCGCGGAAGCTGAGGAAACGGTGCCTGGGTACGAACACGTTCTCGACGACGACCGTGTTGGACCCGGTACCGCGCAAGCCGACCACGTGCCACACGTCATCGATGCGGTATTCGCTGCGCGGGATGAGGAACGAGCCGAAATCGACCGGCTTGCCGTTCTTGATCACCGGGCCGCCGACGACCACCCAGTCGGCGTGATCGGAGCCGGAAGACCAGGCCCACTTGCCGTTCACGGTGTAGCCGCTGCCGTCCTCGGTCACCAGACCGGCGCCCATCGGGGCATAGGACGAGGAGATGCGGACGTCGGTGTCTTCGCCCCAGACCTCTTCCTGCGCACGCTGATCGAACAGCGCCAGGTGCCAGTTGTGGACGCCGATAATGCCGGAAACCCAGCCGGTGGACCCGCAGGCGCTGGCTATCTTGCGCACGGTGTCGTAGAACACGACCGGATCCGCGGCGTAGCCACCCCACTGGCGCGGCTGCAGCAGTTTGAAGAAACCGGTCTCCTGCAGATCCTTCACGGACTCTTCCGGCAGACGGCGCAGATCTTCCGCCTCTTGCGCGCGATCGCGCAGCGTGGGCAGCAGCGCCTCGACCCGCTCAACTACTTCTTGCGTCATCTCGCCAGTTGCTCCTGCCTGCTTCGGAAACGTGTTCGTCTGGCTTTGAGACTAGAACACGTTCCTATTCCCTGTCGAGAACAGAGGTCCTACCCGGGTTGATACAGGCCCATGCCTGGTTATCGAAGCTCCGGGTGGCGCATAGCCCACTCTATTTTGTAACGTGTTCTAGTACTTCCAGAGGAGGATGGACTCATGGCAACAACCCCCCAGGGGCCCCGCGGAAAGGTCCGTGAGATCGACGTGGGCAGCATGCCCACCCGGTATGCCCGGGGCTGGCATTGCCTTGGCCTGGCCGAAACCTTCCGGGACGGCAAGCCACACTCGGTCAACGCGTTCGGGACCAAACTGGTCGTCTGGGCGGACAGCCACGGCGATCTCAAGGTACTCGACGGCTACTGCCGCCACCTCGGCGGCGATCTGTCGATGGGCGAGGTCAAGGGCGATTCCATCGCCTGCCCGTTCCACGACTGGCGTTGGGGCGGCAATGGCAAGTGCACGGGTATTCCGTATGCGCGCCGGGTGCCCCCGCTGGCCCGCACCCGGTCCTGGACGACGCTGGTGCGCAACGACCAGCTGTTCGTCTGGCACGACCACGAGGGCAATCCGCCGCCGGACGACGTGACCATTCCCTACATCGATGGCATGTTCACCGATGCCGAGGGCAACACCCTCGAGACGCGCAATGACAACTGGACCCCGTGGACCTGGCACTCGATGCTGATCGAGGGCTCCAACTGCCGCGAGATCATCGACAATGTCGTGGATATGGCGCACTTCTTCTATATCCACTACGCCTTCCCGACGTACTTCAAGAACGTCTTCGAGGGCCATGTGGCGACGCAGTACCTGGAGACCAAGGGGCGGCCCGATATCGGCGCCGCCGCCGAACAGGGCGTCGATGTGCTGCTCGAGTCGGAGGCGTCGTACTTCGGGCCGTCGTACATGATCAATCCGCTGCTGAATATCTACAGCGGGTTCCAGGTCAAGACGGTTCTGATCAACTGCCACTACCCGGTCACGCAGAATTCGTTCATGCTGCAGTGGGGCGTCACGCTGGAGAAGCCGAAGGGCTTCCCCGAGGAGCAGGCCGCGGTATTCGCCGAGAAGATGACCGAGGGCGTCAGTGTCGGCTTCCTGCAGGATGTCGAGATCTGGAAGCACAAGTCCAAGATCGACAATCCGCTGTTGACCGAGGAGGACGGCCCGGTCTACCAGCTGCGTCGCTGGTACGACCAGTTCTACCAGGACGTCGCCGATATCGATCCCAAGTCCACCCAGCGCTTCGAGTTCGAGGTCGACACCTCCAAGGCCAATGAGGCCTGGGAGCTGGAGGTCGCCGAGAACCTACGTAAGAAGCGGGAAGCCGATGAAGCGGCCGCCGAAGCCGCATCGCAGGAGGCGAACGTCTGATGACCAGCTGGGCGAAAGCACCGGACTTCGCGGACCGTCCGGAACAGCAGGCACTGGTGCGCGCCCAGACGGTCGCCGACAAACAGCACTACATGGAGTCGGGTCTCACTCCGATCGCGTGCCAGACCTGCGGCACCGAGGTGCTGGCACGCAAGCACAGCACTCAGCAGAAGACGGTGCAGTGGACGGTGAACCCCGCCGACCACTGCCCGGTCTTCCGCCAACTCGCCGCAGCCGGACCGGTTTTCGGCAAACCCGATTCCTGCCCGAACCTGGAGAAAACCCTCGACCACGCCGTGGCCGAGGGCATCCTCCAGATCGACGACTAAACCCCCGCCCGCCCTCACCGTCGGCTGCGGGGAGCGAGAACCCCCGGCCTCCCTCTCCACTTTCCGCAACCCGCTGCGTCAGCAGCGGGTTGTGAGAGATCCCAGAGTGGGTCAATCCAGTCGGAAGTCGGCGAAATCGAAGCCCGGGGCGACGACGCAGCTCACCAGGGCGTAGTCGTCGCCCACCGGGCGGGCGGATTGGGAAACCCCACCGGGCACCACCGCCTGCGGCCGCTGGCCCTGTTCGACATCGGGACCCAGGACGATCTCCTCCCCGCCGATATTCAGCAGCAGCGGGCCGCCCCGGTGCCACATCCAGATCTCGTCCGACGTCACGGTATGGGGTGCGGACTTCTCGCCGGGCAGCAGCAGGAAGTAGATCGCGGTCGCGCTGGCGCGGGGGCCGTCGTAGCCCGCTGGTGTGAATTCCACCGGGCTGCGCCAGGTTTCCCGAAACCAGCCGCCTTCCGGATGCGGCAGGAGATCCAATTCCGCGGCCAGCTTCGGGCGGTCATCGCTCATCAGACCAATCTAACCGTGCGCAGCCGCCGGACCCCATCGTCCCGGCATGGTTTGACCGGGAGCCACTGGCCTGCACAGGTGGATTCCGGCCGAAAGTGCGCCGGAATGACGGTTACTCCGGACGGGCTGCCGGTTCAGTATGTCTCGATGCGCCAGGTGATGCCGTGCCGCTCCAGCGAATTCAGCATGTCTTCGGCGTCGAATGCCTCGGCCACGGCCAGCGCGCCGGACTTCGCCTCACCGTCCGCGAGCCGAGCGGCCACCTCGACCGCCATGAGTGCGGAATCCCGGTACGAATCGACGCCGCTGACCACGCCGCGGACGCCCTCGCCGTCCGCGCCGATCGCATCCACCACCAGGTCGTAGCGCAGATCCGAACTGGGCTCATCCGGCATGGAATCCAATGCCTCGTAGGTGAATCCGCTCAGCAGCGACAGAATGCCGGTGTCCAGGGCTCCGGCGACATAGGACACCTCGGAGTGCCGGGGGATGGTCAGCACCGGTGGCTGCGGGAATTTCGCCACCTCGGTGGGGGCCGGGTCGCCGGGGAAGGTCATTTCGGTGGTGCGTCCCGGACCGGTGCGGAACTCTCCGTGCTCGTAGTGCCAGCCACCGGAGCTGAACCAATCCAGGCTCGCAAGTACGGTTTTGGCGCTGCCCCTGGAACCGTTACCGCCGCTGCGGCTCAGGTGGCTGATGACCATCTCGGCAGGTCGGTTCACCCGGCGCGCGGTCAGGTATCCGAGCAGGTCGCCCGGCAGATTGCTGTCGGTGATACCGGAAACCACCGTGACACCGGCCGATTCGGCCCGCGTGCCGTAGGCGTCGAAAACCTTCTTCAGGAACAACTGCTCACCGGCCATATCGGTGTAATGTGCCCCGGCCTCGATGGCAGCGGCCAGTACCGGCTCACCCAGATCGACATAGGCGGGCAGGCTGCTGATCACCACGTCGGCACCGGTGAAGGCGCGGACGAGCGCGGCATCATCGGTGACGTCCGCGATGCGGATTTCGGCCCGGGGGAGTCCGGCCCGGTCGGCGGCGGCACGGAGCCGTTCGGCATTGCGGCCCACCAGGATCGGGGTGAGTCCGCGCCGATTCAGTTCGGCGAGAACGTACCCGCCGGTGTGGCCATTGGCTCCGTAGAGGGCGATGGTGGGCTGCGCGATGTGGTTCGTCGTTGTCATGTCTATGACGCTATTGAGCATCTGTGAGCTTCTGAATGGCTGAAAATCTCATGATGATGCCTTAAACGCTCATTGAATGAGCGCTATGGTGAAGCTGTGGACATTCTCAGCGAGACCATCGCCGCCATTCGAACCGGGAACCCCACCTCCGGTATGTTCATTCGGCACGCGCCCTGGGGGCGCAGTTACCCGGTTGTCCCCGGCGCGGGATTTCATGTGGTTCTACAGGGTTCCTGCTGGGTGCTGCGGGGCGATGGCGATCCCATTCCGCTGGGGGTCGGCGATGTGCTGTTCATGCCGCGCGGTGCCGATCACCTACTGGCCGACAGCCTGGACAGCGCGATTACCGAAACCGCGCGACCGGGTGAGCCGCGGGAGATCACCGGTCCGGGGCCGCGTACCGCATTGCTGTGTGGCGCTTATGAACTCGGCCGTCAACGCAGTCATCCGCTCCTGGACGAGCTGCCCGAATTCATTCATCTCCCGGCGCGCCCCGGCCGCCATCCCTCGCTGCGGGCGGCGGTGGATCTACTGGTCGCCGAGATCTGCGAACCGCGCCCCGGCACCGACGCCGCCGTTCCGGCATTGCTCGAAACCATGCTCCTGTTCATCCTGCGTGCCTGGTTCGACGAGCGGGCCGAGGACCGAACCGGCGGTTGGGCAGGCGCTTTCACCGATCCGGCGGTGGCCGCCGCGCTGCGTGCCATTCACGGTGAGCCCGCCCACCCGTGGACGGTGCCGGCGCTCAGTGCTGTCGCGGGCGTTTCCCGCGCCACCCTGGCTCGCCGCTTCACCACCACCGTCGGTGAGCCTCCGCTGTCGTATCTGACCCGCTGGCGCATGCTCACCGCCGCCCGGTTGCTGCGCGAAACCGACACACCCCTGGCCGCCGTGGCGCGAAAGGTCGGGTACCAGTCGGAGTTCGCCTTCGCCAAGGCCTTCAAACGCGAATACGGCCTGGCCCCAGGGCAATACCGGCGCGCCGCGGACAGGCCCGCCGTGATCGCGGTCTGATCCCCCGCCGCCTGCGGCTTTTCTCATTGAACGCTTTCGGAATCCGGCCGTTGCGGAGGCGGACTTGTGCCTATCAGTCAAAAAGGGTAGGCAAACCTAATCGAGTTATTGGCCCACCCGAAGCGAGGACGCCGTGGATTTGTCGAGACGCCAGCTGTTTCAGGCCGGTGGCGGGCTGAGCCTCGCGCTGCTGTTGGCCGCGTGCGGTGGCAATGACACGGATGCGGGAACGGGCGCGGAGTCGGGCCCACTGCGGCGCGGCGGCACCCTGCGGGTGGGTGCGCTGGGTCGACCGGGCGCGATTACCCGCGACCCGCATGGCACCCAGGCCAATGAGAGCGACTATCTGATCCTCAGCCTGCGCTATGACACCCTCACCGTGCCCGGTGCCGAGACCATTACCGAACCGCGGCTGGCGATTACCTGGCAGGCCTCCGATGATCTGCGGACCTGGCGGTTCACCGTCGCGCCGGAGGCGACATTCCATGACGGCAGGCCGGTTACCTCCGCCGATATCGTGTACTCGCTACGGCGGCTGCGCAATACGCCCTCCGGTGCCTCCCGGCTTCCGGGTATCAAGCCGGAGAACATCACCGCGGACGGTCCCGGCACGGTGGTACTCGTCTCCGATTACCCCAATGCCGAACTGCCGCAGCTGACTCGGCTCACCACCTTCGTTGTGCCGGACGGCACCACCGACATCGAGAACGCGCCCGGCACCGGGCCGTTCGTCTTGGAATGGTTCCGTGGCGGCAATGCCCGGCTGGTGCGCAATGAGAACTGGTACGGCGGCGCGGTACATCTCGACGCCATTGAGGTGAGTATTTTCGAGAGCCCGCAGGCCATGGCCACGGCGCTGCTGTCGGGGCAGATCGACCTGGCCTCGAACGTGGGTGCGGTGGCGGCGCGGACGGCGGAGGGGCGCAAAGATATTCAGATCGTGCGGCGGTCCGACGATATGGCCATGCCCATTGTCATGCGCACCGCCGACGGTAGCCCCTTCGCGGATGCGCGGGTGCGCGAGGCACTGCGGTTGGCGGTGGACCGCGAGGCCATGGTCAAGCAGGTGCTGTCCGGCTACGGCACGGTCGGCAATGACATTCTCGGCACCGGAGATCCGGCCTACGCGCGGGATATCCCGCAGCGGACCAAGGATCTCGCCAAGGCGAAGGATCTGCTCGCGCAGGCCGGTTTCGACACGAATAAGACCTACAAGCTCTACACCACCGAGGACATTTCCGGATTGGCCGAGGGGGCAACCCTCTTCGCTACCCAGGTGCGCGATGCCGGGGTGAAGATCGAGGTGGTCAAGCAGGAATCCGGATCCTTCTGGGACGACACCTGGTTGCAGGGCGACCTGTACACCACGTACTGGGGCACCAATGATTCCGTGCTGTTCTTCGCCAGCAAGACCATGGTCTCCGACAGTGGTCAGAACGAATCCGGCTGGCGCGACGATGAATTCGACGCCACCTACAAGCGCGCGGTAGGTACCGGCGACGAGGCCGCCCGCACAGAACTGCTCCGCGAACTCCAGCGTATCCAGTACGAACGCTCCGGCTACCTGCTGTGGGGTATGGCCGATGGCATCGATCTCGCGGGTTCGGCCGTCCACGGCCTGCCCGACCTCCCCGGATACGGAAGGGTGCAACTCGAAGGCGCATGGCTGGCCCGCTGAACCCCGACGGTGTGGCGGTTGAACCGGATGAGCCGGTTCAACCGATGAGTGCGGCGTCGAATGCGGCGTCGGGACAGTCCGGTACGACAGGTGCTTTGCTGCGAACGATGGGGCGCGTCGGTGCGCTGCTGGTGAAACGCGCTCTGCTGCTGGTGGTGCTGCTGGTGCTGGTATTCGTGACGGTGGATCTGCTGCCGGGTGATGCCGCGAGTGCCACGTCGGAACGCGGTGAGAGTGCCGCCGATGTCGAGCGGCGGCGGGCAATGCTGGGGCTGGATCGGCCGGTGCTGCAACGCTGTTGGGACTGGCTGACAGGGCTGCCCGCGGGGGATCTCGGCACGTCGGCGCGCGGTGTACCGGTGAGTGAGCTGGTGGCGGGACCGTTCCCGAACACCCTGATGCTCGGTGGTCTCGCGCTGCTGCTGACCGCGACCTTCGCACTCGCACTGGGCTGTTGGGCGGCGCTGCGCCCGGGCAGCCTGCTCGATCGATCGATCTCCGGTACCGCGACCGCCGTCCTCGCCCTGCCGGAATTCGTGGTGGCCATTGCCCTGGTGGCGCTGCTGTCGCTCTGGGCCGGGTGGCTGCCCGCCGTCACCATCGCCGGTGCCGATGGCAGCCCGGCCAGCTGGGGCATGCTGGTGCTGCCGGTACTGGCGCTGACCATTCCGCAGATTGGCTGGAATGTGCGCATCGTGCGCGCCGCCCTGGCCGATGAGGCGCGCGAACCGCATGTGGAGGCCGCCGTCCTGGACGGTCTCCGCCCGCATCGTGTCCTGCTCCGCCATGTGCTGCCGGGCGCGCTACCCGCCATCGTGACGGGTCTGGCCACCTCGACGGGCATGCTCCTGGGCGGCGCGGTCGTGGTGGAGGCAGTCTTCAACTACCCGGGAGTCGGCTCGGTCCTCGCCTCGGCCGCCGCCGACCGCGACGCCCCACTGGTCGCCGGGGTAACCGCCCTCGCCGGTGCGGTCATCACGGTCATGCTGTTGATCGCCGACCTGGTCCGTGACGCATTGGCAGGAGGCCGTCGATGAGTGAACTCGGCGCGGATATCGCAGGGGATCGCTGATGAACCGAATCCGTCAGGCGGCCGCCGCCCTCCGGTCGCAGCGTGCCCCCGCCCCGGGCGCTGCGACCGGTGCTGGCGACGTAACAGGTCCAGATGTTGGTCCGGGCGCTGTCGCTGGTGTGACTGGTGCTGGTGACGATGTTGGTCCGGGCGCTGTCGCTGGTGTGGGCGGTGCGACCGGTGCTGGCGACGTAACTGGTCCGGATCGAGTCACGGGGGCGGGCGACATCGCTGCTTCGGATCGGGTGGTTGGTGCGGCCAGGTCCACGCGCTCGGGGTCGGCCCCGCGTTCGCCGCGTGTCCTGCGCATACCGACGGCGGTCCCGTGGCGGCCTGCCCTCCGCCTCTTCCCCGCACTGGTCCTGATCGTCCTGGCGCTGATCGGCCCGTGGCTGGCCCCGCATGCCATCGACATTCCGGTGACCGGTCCGTACGCGGAACCGGATAGTGCGGCTCCGCTCGGCGGCGATCTGCTCGGGCGGGATGTGCTGAGCAGACTGCTCGCGGGAGGCCGCGAACTCGTGGTCTCGGCATTGATCGCGGCCTTCGTCGTGACCGCGCTCGCCGCCGTCCTGGGCGCGGTCGGCGCACTGCGTCCGGCGGTCGGCCGCATTGTCGACCGCGCGGCGGATCTGCTGATCCTCCTTCCGGCCGTACTCGGTCTACTGCTCATCGCACTGTCCTGGCCCGGTGGCGGCCGACTCGCCATCATTACCGCGGCCGTGGTCCTGGGCGTTCCGTACGCGGTCCGCCTGATCGCCAGCGCCGCCGCGCCGGTGGCGGCCTCCGGCTATGTCGAGGCCGCTGCGGCGGGTGGAGAACACCTGTGGCATCTGGTCTTTCGTGAGCTGCTGCCCAACCTGCGCGCTGTACTGCTGGCGCTGTTCGGTCTGCGCTTCGTCGCCGCGGTCTATCTGGTTTCCACCGCGGGCTTCCTTCAGATTGGTCCGCAACCACCGGCCGCCGACTGGGCGCTCATGATTCGCGAGAACGGTCCGGGAGTCATGCTCAACCCCTGGGCGGTAGTCGCCCCGAGCCTGCTCATCGGCCTGCTCGCCATGACTGTCAACCTCGCCGCCTCGGCACTCGCACCTCAGATCGGAAGAAAGGCGGTGAGCCTGCGATGAATTCGGCTCCTTTGCCCAAGCGACGCACCCATGTCCGGAGGGCGGCTACGCCCGAGCTCGATGCGGCTACCGTCCCGTTCCTCGCAATCAGCGAACCGCGCCACGCGGACGGATCGGCCAGGGAGCGTAGCGGTCGTTCGGGTGGTCCGGCACGTCCGAAACACGGTGGCCTCTCGATGAATTCGGCTCCGCTGCCCAGCCGACGCACCCGTTCCAACCATCCGGCCGAGGCCGAACTCGATAACGGTACCGCCGCGCATCCCGCGACCGGCGAGTCTCGTGCCCGGAAGCATCGGCCCGGACTCGCGGCGGCTGTTCGGGGTATCCAGGACGGTCGAGCGGCGGTGCGGCGATGGTGAAGCCGGACCCCCTCGACATTCCCGCTGTGCGGGTAAAAGGACTGTCGGTCGCGGCGTCGGATGGCCGACCCATGTTGTGCGCGAACGATTTCGCGGCGCATGCGGGACGACTCGTCGCCCTGACCGGGCCATCCGGAGTCGGCAAGACCACGCTGCTCCGGGCACTGACCGGGTTGCTGCCACCGGGTACGACTCGCACCGCCGGGCAGGCGGAAGTGCTCGGCCACAATGTGTTCGCGCTGGGCGATGGCCAATTACGCGAATTGCGCCGCACCCGAATCGCATTCGTGGGCCAGGATCCGGGATCGGCACTCAATCCCCGTATGCGGGTACGAGCGCTGGTGCGAGAACTAGCCGTCGATCGCCGAGCCGTCCCCGCACTGCTCGCCGAGGTACGGCTCCCGACCGACGCGCGATTCACCACTCGCCACCCCCGCGCGCTCTCCGGCGGGCAGCAGCGACGGCTGGCCCTGGCACGTGCCCTCGCCCGCCAACCCGATGTGCTGCTCCTGGACGAGCCGACCGCCGGGCTGCACCCGGAGCTGCGCGACGAAATCGGCGACCTACTGCGCCAATTGGCCAGAGAACGCGGCCTGGCCGTCGTATTCGCCTGCCACGACCGCGATCTCGTCGCCCGCATCGCCGACGAGGAGATCCGCCTCGAAGCGGCCGCGAACGCAGTGCCGTCTACCGCGGTCCGCGCAGAGGCGGTGCCTGTCACCACCGCCGACAATGTGCGTGGCGGGCCCGAGAAGATGCCTGCCACTGCCACTGCCACCGGCGCTGTATGTGGCG
Organism: Nocardia uniformis NBRC 13702; assembly: GCF_001613345.1. Classification (GTDB taxonomy): domain Bacteria; phylum Actinomycetota; class Actinomycetes; order Mycobacteriales; family Mycobacteriaceae; genus Nocardia; species Nocardia uniformis. The sequence continues at coordinate 83,754 of NZ_BDCE01000013.1, forward strand.
GGTCCGAAACGGTGCTCGCCGCCGATAATGTGCGTGCCGGGTTCGCCTCGATGATGCCCGCCGCTGATGGCGTGCCCGCTGAGTCTGTCGCGATGTTGCCCGCCGCTGATGGCGTGCCCGCTGAGTCTGTCGCGATGTTGCCCGCCGCTGGTGGCGTGCCCGCTGAGTCTGTCGCGATGTTGCCCGCCGCTGATGGCGTGCCCGCCGCGTCCGTCGCGACGAAGCACACCGCCGACGACATGTCACTCCGGTCCGTCGCGACCGAGTCTGTGCGCGAGAAAGCCTCGGCCCCGAGTGTCGCGGGATCCGCCAGCGCTTCGGACGGCTCCGGGACGGCCACCGGCTCGGACGCCCTCGCTGCGGGGTCGGATACGGCCGAACTCACCACCTCGTCGCGGGTCACGGAAACTCTTGTGGCGGAATCGGACCCACGCTTGCTGGTGCGAGGTCTGCACGTGGCCTTTGTGCCGAGCGGCCAGCAGGTGTTGCGCGATGTCGACTTCGCGGTGGCAGCGGGATCGGCGGCGGGCATTGTCGGCCCGTCGGGTTCGGGGAAGACGAGTTTGGCCCGCGCCGTGGTCGGCCTGCATCCCCCGGGCAGCGGAACGGTCGCGCTCGACGGGGTCCCGCTGCGCGGCGAGCTGCGGCGGCGCAGTCGCGACGAGCGCCGCCGGATTCAATTGGTGCCGCAGTGCCCACTCGGTGCGCTCAACCCCAGCCGCAGTGTCGGCGCGACACTCGGCCGCCCACTGCGGCTGCATCGTCGCTGCGATTCCGGCGAGAGGGCAGACCGGGTGGCCGAGTTACTGCGCCAGGTTGAACTGCCACCGGAGTACGCCCAGCGCTATCCGCACGAACTATCCGGAGGTCAGCGCCAGCGGGTCGCCATCGCCCGCGCCCTGGCCGCCGAACCGGACGTGCTGATCTGCGACGAGGTGACCTCCGCCCTGGATGCCCGCACCGCCGCCGCCATTATGGAACTCCTGGCCGGGCTGCGGGAGAGCCACCGCCTGGCCCTGATCCTGATCGCCCACGACCTACCCCTCATTGCCGACCGCACCGACACCGTAGCGGTCCTCGATGCTGGCCGAGTGGTGGAATCCGGCAGTACCGCAAGCATTTTCGCTGCTCCGGCGCACGAAACCACCCGAGCGCTGCTATCGCACGGCCCGCTCACCGCGCGAACCGCCTGATCACGCGCGAACCGCCTGACCACCGACGTCGGCGTCGCGGTATCGCCCC
>NZ_BDCE01000014.1 GCF_001613345.1 Nocardia uniformis NBRC 13702
CCAAATACACGCCGGATGACGGGGTTGTTCTGCCGTCATGTCGGGGTGTCGGGGTTGTTCTGCCCTCACGCCGGAATGCCGGGGTTGCTCTGCCCTCATGCCGGGACGACGGGTGCTGCTCTGATCTCACGCCGGGAAGGCGAGGTGCTGCTCTGACCCGCGTTGGGATGACAGGCAGTGCTCCGACCGCACGCCTTCAACGTCGGTAGCCACCCGGCGGCGGAACTCAGCCGAACGGGGTGCTCGGGCGGGCGAGTAGCTCCCCATCCACCCAGATATCCACCTTCTCGTTGTAGAAGCACACCAGCCCGGCGACCTTCTGGCTCTCCGGCAGCGGCGTGGGATAGCCCCACACGATGTCCGGGTAATCGTTCTCGCCCACGCGGACATGCCAGTACGAGGCGGTGCCCTTGTACGGACACTGGCTCTCGGTTTCGGAGACCCGCAGCAGATCCATCCGGACATCGGTCAGCGGTAGGTAATACCTTGGCGGCAGCCCGGTTTCGAAGAGAATGCGGGCATTGTGCGAGTCGGCGACGGTGGTGCCGTCCACCACCACCCGGATATGGCGGGAGCTGGCCAGGATATCCACCCGGCTGTAGGGGTCGCGCGGATGGACGTAGATGGGCTCGTCCTCCTCGAACCAGGCGTCCATGGCGTCGAAGTCGAAGCGCACCAGGTCGCGGAGTTCGGGGATGGGGGAGTCGAGGTAGCGGACCGCCGCGCCGAAGGCGGTGGCATTGTCGACCTGCACGTCGAACTGGGTGCCGTCGCCCAATTCGGTGGAACCGCGGGCATCGCCGGAGGGCTCGAGCTTGGCCGTCAGGTCGGCGGCGGGCAAGTAGTAGGTCGGGTAGTACGGGTGTTCCCATACCAATACGGGGTGGATGGTGTCGGCGACCAGGTGACCGCCGAGATAGGTCCGCACGCGCTTGGCGCACGGTTCGACACGGACCTCGGTCCGACTCGTCTCGGTCATCTCTCCGACGTTACGCCGAACGCAAGATCACAGCGCCGGAACAAGATTCGCTAATTTCGAGCCGCGCCGGCGACCTGGATCACACCTCGTGTTTTGGTCGCATGACCAGTGCCGTTAAGGTGTAGCCGCAACATTTGAGCAACAACAAGAAGGTGGCGGGCAGATGTCGGAGCCGATCGGTACCGAGCAGGGCGGGCTACGGCCCGGACTCCGGCGCCGCCATTTGACGATGATCGCCATCGGCGGCGCGATCGGTGCGGGTCTGTTCGTCGGCAGCGGCTCGGTTATCAAAACCGCCGGGCCCGCCGCGGTGCTGTCCTATGCGGCGGCCGGTCTGCTGGTGCTGTGTGTGCTGCGCGCACTCGGCGAAATGGTGGTGGCCCGCCCGGTGGCCGGCTCGCTGGCCGAGTACGCGCGCATGTCGATGGGTCCGTTCGCCGGATTCACCGTCGGCTGGCTGTACTGGTACCTCTACGTCATTCTGGTCGGCGCGGAGGCCGTGGCCGGTGCGGCGATTCTCGGCGAGTGGGTCGATCTGCCGCAGTGGGTGCTCGCCGCCGTACTGCTGCTCATCATGACCGCCGTCAATCTGGTATCGGTGAAATCCTTCGGCGAATTCGAATTCTGGTTCGCTTCCATCAAGGTCGTCGCCATTGTGCTGTTCCTGGTGCTGGGTGCGGTGTACCTGTTCGGCCTGTGGCCGGATGCCGACGGCGGTCTGCACAATCTGACCGGGCACGGCGGGTTCACGCCCAATGGCATTGTCGGCGTCTTCTCCGCCATCGTGGTCGTCATCTTCGCCTTCGGCGGTACCGAGATCGTCACCATCGCGGCGGCCGAATCCAAGGAGCCCGGCCGGGCCGTGGCCCGCGCCACCAACAATGTGCTGTGGCGCGTCGGCCTGTTCTACGTGGCGTCGATCTTCCTGATTGTCTGCATTCTCCCGTGGGATGACGCCAAGGTTCTGAAGAGCCCGTTCGTCAGCGCCCTCGACCATATGGGCGTCCCCGCCGCGGGCACCATCATGCAGGTCGTCATCCTGACGGCGGTCCTGTCGGTGCTGAACTCCGCCATCTACGTCTCCTCCCGCATGCTCTACGTCCTGACCCGCGACGGCGACGCCCCCGCCGCCCTGGTCAAGGTCAATAAGCGCGGCGTCCCCGCCCGTGCCGTCCTGCTCGGCACCATCGCCGCCTGGGGCGCGGTCATCGCCTCCTACATCTCCCCGGACACCGTCTTCACCTTCCTGGTGAACTCCATCGGCGTCGTCCTCGCCTTCATCTACGTGGCAATCATGTTCTCCCAGTTGAAGCTTCGTGCCCAACTCCGCCGCGAAGACCCGTCTTCGCTGACCTACCGCATGTGGGGCTACCCGTACATCAGCTGGCTGGTAATCATCGCCATCGCCGCCGTCTTGATCGCCATGGCCCGGGTCCCCGAGCAGCGCAACCAGTTGCTGGCCTCCATCGTGAGCCTCCTGGTAGTTGCCGCCATGTACCCACTGCGCGCCCGCTTCGGCAAGAAGGCCCCGGCCCGTGAGGTCGAGGTCCTGGTCCACTGAGGCTTGCCGGAATTCGCCGAATCCACTCGGTCGCTGGGGCTTCCGCGGTGTCAGCGCACCGCGGGGCGCGCCTCCGGCCCATCCGGCCCATCGTCAGCCGCGCCGAACGGTTGTGTCGTCGTCGCCCCACCGAAGTCTTCCTGAATGGAGGTCCCCGGTGGCACACCCCCATACCCGGCATGCGCGAACGGATGGTTGAACTCACCACCCCCGACGCCGTACCGCCGGATCCGCCGACGCCGCATCCACAACAACACGAGCGGCCCAATCGTGGCGGCAATCGCCATGATCAAGAACGCCAAGCTCTCACCATCCATTGTCGGCCATCCTTCAGATAGACAGCGCATATCGATGTGGCTCGACAATTGTGCGCCCACCTGCGGTTATCTCAGCAGAGGGTCCGTAGACGGGCGTGTTCGGTCGCTCTCAGTCGTCGCCGAGGGTGATGGCCTGGGCTTCCTCGACGCTATGTGGTGCCGGGTCATGATTGTCGACGCCCGCCAGGAGCTTGCGGCCGGAGAGTAGGACCGCGACCGCGGCGGCGGTGCAGGCCGCGCCGACCCAGAACGGCAGGGCCATCCGGTGTTCGCCCAATTTGCCCGCGAGGAATGGGGCCGCCGCACCACCGGCGAAGCGGACGAAGCTGTAGGCGGCCGAGGCGGTGGAGCGTTCCACGGGGGCCGAGACCATGACGGCTTCGGTGATCAGGGTGTTGTTCACGCCCAGGAACAGCCCCGCGATAACGGTGCCCACGACCAGAACCGGCTTGTGGTCGGCGAAGAGGGCCATGATCGCCAGGTCCGCGGCGAAGAGGGCGAGGGCCAGGGCCATCATCGGGACGGTTCCGAAGGCGCGCTGGAGTTTCGGCGCGATCCAGACCGACGACAGGGCCAGCAGCAGGCCCCAGCCGAAGAAGATGAAGCCGATTTCGTAGGTGCCCATATCGAGGGGGAATGGCGTGTAGGCCAGGAGGGTGAAGAACCCGTAGTTGTAGAGCAGGGCGGTAATGCTCACCAACAGCAGGCCGGGGTACGTCAGGGCCTTGAAGGGGGCGGTGATCGAGGTGGGTGCGGCGGGTTTCGGGGTCTCCGGCAGCAGCACGATCAGGCCGATGAAGGCGATGGCCATCAGGACCGAGACACCGAAAACGGTGTGCGCCAGCTGTAGTGGCCGAGGAACCCGCCCACCAGGGGCCCGGCGGCAATGCCGATGCCGAGGGCGGCCTCGTAGAGGATGATGGCGCGGGCCACACCGCCGGTGGCCGAGCCGACAATGGTGGCGAGGGCGGTGGCGATGAAGAGCGCGTTGCCGAGACCCCATCCGGCGCGGAAGCCCACGATTTGGCCGACGGTATCGGAACTGCCTGCGAGAGCGGCGAATAGGACAATGATGGCCAGACCGGCCAGCAGTGTCTTCTTCGCCCCGAAGCGGCTGGAGATGACGCCGGTGATCAGCATGGCCACACCGGTGACCAGCATGTAGCTGGTGAACAGCAGTGTCACCTGCGAGGGCGTCGCATGGAGTTGTTCGCCGATCGGTTTCAGAATCGGATCGACCAGCCCGATGCCCATGAAGGCGATAACACTGGCAAATGCCACGGCCCACACGGATTTGGGTTGTTTTGTGGTGCTGGACTTCTGGTTGGCCGACGGCCCACTGCCGGGTCGGGCAACCGACATTGTGCTCACGGTTACTCCCTCATCATCGAATGATGGCGCTCAGTCGCGCCTAAATACCGTTGCATATGCTAACTAAATGATTACCTAAGCTAACGATATTCTCATCGTGAAATAGCGCACAGGCCGATGACCAGGGAAGATTCCCCCGATCACCGGCCCGTGCCGGAGTAGTCAGCTGTCAGTGCGCGAATGCAGATCGAATCCCGTGGCCCCCGCCGATTCCAGGCCGGGCCGCAGCCGCAAGCTCCGGTCGTAGTCGCCTCCGCCCTGCGGCCGATAGGCGATCGGCGCGACGGTATCCAGCGCGGACAGGTGCTTGCGCAGGTCGTCGGCAATCGCGTCGAACCGCTCGGAATCCACGCCGATCGTCCCGTGCGCCAGGAATGGCGGCAGCACATCCATACCCGGGTAGTAGAGGATGCCGTGGTGGATCGGCCACAGCACGTGCTCGGCCACGCCGAAGTTATCGGTATCCGCGTGGGCCCATCCAATCCATCGCGTACAGATCGTTCCACCTCGACCCCGTGCCCATTCGCTCGCAACTGTTCGACCGCGATGCCAATGAGCACGCCGGTCAGCGAGTTGAGGTCCGGGTGTCGCAGCTCGTTTTGAGAAATTTGGTATTCAGCCCATTCTCTTGGTCGTTCCCGCTACTCTTTAGCTCGTGGCATGGGCCGTGAAACACCAACAGGCACTACCGGTTCTGCTGTAAAAACTCCTGGCTGAGACCTCAGCCCCCGTGAATCCTCGGACGTTCTGAGGCCAAGGGCGGTAAACAGTCTCTGTCCAGGGATCGGGTACTCGTGCAACTGGATCGGCAAAGCACCGCCTGGTAGCGGTGTGATCTGACCTAGTTGTGGGAGCGTCCCACATGACGCGGTTGCAGTACCGCTACTTCGCCCCGGCGGAGTCAATTGAAGCCTAGGATTACCCTTCCACGGTTTCGAATACTGTGCGTAGACGATCAAGATCCACCGTTGGCGCCGTCCCTGTCATCCCGTCGCCGAAATGGCGACGGGTCAGGCAGGGCAGCGGCGCGAGGTCAGGCCGGTCGGGCCAGCGGCCGCGCGGGAGTGCCGAAGAGTTGGGCGTCGCCGTGGGCGCGTTTGAAGAACAGATGCGCGTCGTGCTCCCAGGTAATGGCGATGCCGCCGTGCATCTGCACGGTTTCGGAGACGACGGCATTGAACGCGTCCGAGCAGTGCAGGCGGGCCGCCGCCACATCCACCGCCTCGGCGGTGCCCGCGGCCAGTTCGCCGATCGCGTAGTGCGCGATCGAACGGGCCGATTCCACCAGGACGTACATATCGGCCATGCGGTGCTTCAAGGCCTGGAAGCTGCCGATGGGGCGGCCGAACTGTACGCGGGACTTGGAGTAGTCGACGGTCATATCGAGGCACTGTTCGGCCGCGCCGACCTGTTCGGCGGCCACTGCCACCCAGGCGATCGCACGCAGCCGCGCCACCTCGACCGAACCCAGAGGTTGCGCCGCAACACCATTGAAGGCGATTTCGGTGAGCCGTCGAGAGGGATCCTGGGTCGGCATGACGGTACGAACGACACCTTCGGCCGCACCATCCACCTCGAAGAGCCCGTCGGCCGTGAGTACCAGCAGGGTGTCGGCATAGGCGCCGTCCAGCACGTAGTGCGCTGTGCCGGAGAGCTTCCCGCCCGCCGCATCCACCCCGAACTCATCCCAGCCACGTCGCCCCGCCCAGCACAGGGCGAGCGTGCGAGCACCCTCGGCCACCTCGGGCAGCAGTCGCTCATTCGCCTCGGTATTCCCGGCGAGCAGCAGCGCCCGCACACCCAGCACCGCCGACCCGAGCATGGGCGGCGCGGCCAGCGTGCGACCCAATTCCTCTACCACGAGCAGGGATTCGACGAGTCCGGCGCCGATACCGCCGAACTCCTCGGGAATGGCCAGCGCCGCCACGCCGACCTGCTCGCACAGCAGCTTCCACAGCTGTTCGTCGTATCCGCGCTCGCTCTCGAGCCCGCGCCGCATGGCGGCGCTATCGCCGTGCTTGGTCAGCACGGCGCGCACGGTGGTGGCGAGTTCCTGCTGTTCGGCGGTAATGCTCATGCGTTGACTCCTTCGGCGCGCAGGGCGGCGGCGATGCGCGCGCGGTGGAATTCGGCGGTGCCCCAGGCCGAGCGCAGCGCGGTGACCTTGGTAATCCACAGCGAGAGATCGAATTCGGCGGTGTAGCCGATCGCACCGTGCACCTGTAGGGCGGTGCGGGCGGCCTGGTAGGCCGCTTCGCCGCAGGCCAGTTTGGCGGCGGAAATATCGCGAGACGCGGTAGGGGAGCCGTCCTGCAATGACAGCGCGGCCCGGTAGAGCAGGGGCTGCGCCATATCCAAACCGATGAGTACATTCGCGAGCAGGTGCTTGATGGCCTGGTACTGGCCGATCGGCTTACCGAACTGCTGGCGCTGCTTCACATAGTCGACACTGGTATCGAGCAGGGCCCGACCCGCACCCAGCAGTTGCGCGGCAGCAGCCAAAGCACCTGCGTCGAAACCGGATTCAATGGCGGCGCGCACCCCATCGCCCTCGGCGACCACGGCGCTCTCGGCGACCGGGAACAGCCGCCGAGCCGCATCCACCGAGCGAATGCGCTCGTGCGGCGTAGCCAGCGAGACCCGGTCACCGCTGGCAACCAACACCACATCGGCGATATCGGCGTCCAGCGCGATGGGCTCGCCGGTCGTTCCCGGCGCGGGCAGCGCGATGGTGCCCAGGGCAGCGCCCTCGGCAAATCCGGGTAACCACTCGGCGGCCTTCGCGGAATCCGGAAGTGCCTGTAGCAGAGCCGGAATCGCGGCGGCTGTCTCCACCAGCGGTCCGGGCACAGCGGCCCGGCCGATCTCGGTGCAGGCCACCATGAGTTCCACCGGCCCGGCCCCGAATCCGCCGTTGTCCTCGGAGGTGGTCAGCCCCAACGCACCGGCCTCGGCCAGCTGCCGGATCAAAGCCTTTCCGGCGGAGGCGTTCCCATCGCCCCAGGCGCGCACCGTCGCCGGTGTTTTGGCGGCCTCGCACATCTTGCGCAGGCTGGCGGCGAAATCAAGCTGTTCTGCGGTCAAAGCGAATCGCATGTCGTCCTCCGGGTGGCTATCGCGGCAGGCCGAGTAGGCGTTCGGCGATGATATTGCGCTGAATCTCATTGGTGCCCGCGTAGATCGGACCTGCCAGCGCGAACAGGAAGCCGTCGGTCCACGCCGACTCCTGTTCGGCGGCGGCGCCGTGCAGATCCAGGGCGGTCTCGTGCATGGTGATATCCAGCTCGGACCAATAGACCTTGTTCACCGAGGATTCCGCGCCCAACTGGCCACCCTCGGCCAATCGGGTGACGGTGGCCCAGGTATTCAAGCGGTAGGCCTCCGCGCCCATCCAGGCATCCACCACGCGGTCGCGCACGGCGGTATCACCCGGATCGGCGACGGTGCGCCACAGGTCGATGAGTTTGGCGGCGGTGGCATTGAACCGGCCCGGGCTGCGCAGTGATAGACCTCGCTCGTTGCTGGAGGTCGCCATGGCGACCTTCCAGCCATTGTTCGGCTCGCCGATCACGTCCGCATCGGGCACGAAGACGTTATCGAGGAAGATCTCCGCGAAACCGGGTTCGCCATCGAGCTGCGGAATGGGCCGCACCGTAATGCCCTCGGCGGTCAGCGGGAACATCAAATAGGTGAGCCCCTTGTGCCGCTGCGCTTCCGGATCGCTGCGGAACAGGCCGAATCCCCAATCCGCGTAGGAGGCACGGGAACTCCAGGTCTTCTGGCCATTGAGAATCCAGCCGCCCTCGGTACGCCGCGCACTGGAGCGAATACCGGCGAGATCGCTACCGGCCTCGGGCTCCGACCATGCCTGCGCCCAGATATCCTCGGCGCGCGCCATTCTCGGCAGAATGCGCGCCAACTGCTCGGGGGAGCCGTGCTCGAACAGCGTCGGTGCGAGCAGGAAGATGCCGTTCTGACTCACGCGTCCGGGCGCACCCGCCGCGTAGTACTCCTCCTCGAAAATGACCCACTCGGTCAGGGAGGCATCGCGCCCGCCGTACTCGGCGGGCCAGGCCACGCAGGACAGCCGCGCATCGGCGAGTTTCGCTTCCCACTGCCGGTGCAGCTCGAAGCCTGCCCTGGTATCCATCGAAGGCAGGGGGCTGCTGGGCGCGTTGGCGGCCAGGAATTCGCGGACCTCGCGGCGGAATTCCTCTGTCTTGGCATCGAATTCGAGGTCCACTACTTCGCTCCCTCGGCGCTCTTCGGCGCTTCCGCGCTGGCCTTCATGGATTTGGCGTTCATCCCGCCGAGTGAATCGGTACCGACCTCGGCATTGTGGGCATGGGCGAAGTGGTGCAGCCCGAATACCGAATCCATACCCGCGCGCATACCCATGAGGTCCTCGCACTGGTTGACGGCCTTCTTGGTCAGCGCCAAACCGAATTGCGGCATCTCGGCGATCTTCTCGGCGAGGGCAAGGGTATGGCTCTCCAATTCGTCTCGCGGTACGACCCGATTGAGCATGCCCCACTCGTAAGCCTGTGCGGCGGTGAAGCGTTCACCGGTGAACAGGATCTCCTTGGCGCGGCGCGGGCCGAGCATCCACGGGTGCGCGAAGTACTCGACGCCCGGAATGCCCATGCGCACCACCGGATCGGAGAAGAACGCATCCTCGGAGGCGACAATCATGTCGCACGACCAGGCCAGCATGAGCGCACCGGCGATGCACGCGCCCTGCACCATGGCAATGGTCGGCTTGGGGATATCCCGCCAGCGGCGGCACATACCCAGGTACACCTCGGATTCCCGGGCGAAGCGCTGATCACCACCCGGCCGGTCCACGTGGTCCCACCACGTGACGGCCTTGTTCTCATACGAGATGTGGTGGTCGCGACCCTGCGTCCCGATATCGTGCCCGGCGCTGAAATGCTTTCCGGCACCGGCCAGGACGATCACCTTGACCTCGGCATCCTGCACCGCCCGCGTGAACGCGGCGTCGAGAGCGTAGGTCATGACCGAGTTCTGCGCATTGCGGAAGTCCGGCCGGTTGAGGGTGACGATCGCGACCGGCCCGCACGTCTCGTAGAGGACGACATCACCCTCGTCGGGGATAGGACCCAGTTCCTGGCTCACGCTGTTTCCTCTCGGCATGACTGGGCGTCCTGCGTGGTTACGCAAGCTGCCTCCTCCGGACGCTGACCATTCATGCTGTTTTTTCTCGGCATGACTGGGCGTCCTACGTGGTTACGCAAGCTGCCTCCTCCGGACGCTGACCATTCATGCCGTCTCCTCACTCACATCTCGAAGCTGCCGTTTCAAAACCTTCCCGGCCGCGCTGTAGGGCAGCTGGTCCCGGAATTCGACAGTCCGCGGCACCTTGAAATTGGCCAGCAGTGTCTTGGCATGCGCGACAACGTCTTCAGCGGTCAGCGCCGATCCCGTCCGGCGGACCACGAAGGCCTTGCCGACCTCGCCCATACGCTCATCGGGCACCCCGATGACCGCCGTCTCGGCGACGCCGTCGAGCCGGGCCAAAGCCTGTTCCACCTCGGCCGGGTACACATTGAACCCGCCGCTGATGTACATATCCTTGAGCCGGTCGGTGATCTTCAGATAGCCGCGCTCGTTGAGGGTCCCGACATCGCCGGTGTGCAACCAGCCATCGGCGTCGATGGTGTCGGCGGTGGCCTGCGGGTCATCGAGATAGCCGAGCATGACCTGCGATCCCCGAATCAGCACCTCACCGTTATCGGCGAGTTTGATCTCGAAATCGCCGATGGCGCGGCCGCAGGTATTCGCGATGGTCTCCGCATCGTCCTCGGCGCGGCACATGGTGCCGAAGCCGCCGGACTCCGACAGTCCGTACGCGGTGAGCACCACATCGAATCGCAGCTCATCGCGCATTCTTTCGATGAGTACCACCGGCACCGTGGCAGCGCCGGTCACCGCGACCCGCAGACTGGTCAGGTCGGCCTCCAGCCGCGCCGGATGCTCCAGGATGGTCTGGTAAATGGTCGGCGGCCCGGTGAGCACCGTAATGCGATGCTCCTGCACCAGTCGCATCATCTCCGGCACATCGAAGGTGGCCTGCGGCACGATGGTCGCGCCGGTGACCAGGCACGCGAGAATGCCTGCCTTGTAACCGAAATTGTGGAAGAACGGCGGCACCACCAGATAGCGGTCCTCGCTGTTGAGGGTGGCGCATTCGCTCCAGGCCCGAGCGCCCGCGAGCGCCTGCCGGTGCGCGATCAAGGTGCCCTTACTGCGCCCGGTGGTCCCGGAGGTGAAGAGGATATCCGAAAGATCCTCAGGTGAAATGGATTCCGCCCGCGCGATGGCGGCCTCGACGCTGACCGCCTCGGCCAGTTTCGGCAACTCGGCCCATGCGATGGCGTCCTCGTTCGTGCCCGCACCGTCGACCGGAATCACGATCGCGGTCTCGATCGTCAAATCCGGGGCGGCGGCCCGCAATTCGGCCAGTCGATCCCGCCCGAGGAACGGCCCGGCGATGAACAGCGCCTTCGCGTCCACCCGCGCCAGCACATCCGCGGCCTCATCGGCGACGTACCGGGTATTGAGCGGAACGATCACCGCACCCACGTAGTGGGTAGCCAGGACCGCCGTCACCCAGTGATGGGTATTGGGGGCCCAGATACCGATCCGGTCGCCGGTCGCAATGCCGCGTGCGAGCAGCGCACGAGCCGTTTCACGGACCGAGTCGAGCAATTGCGCCCAGCTCAGTACTACGGCACCGTCGACGACGGCAGGAGCATCACCGAAGGCGCGCGCCGCGTCGTGCAGAGCCAGCGGTGTGGTCTGCGGAGGAGGTGTCATCGGATTTCCTGCCGTCCGGGAATGGGTCTAACAAAGCAAGTGCTTGGTAGGTTACTCTACCGACGTGAGCATGATCCAGACCCCCGAACCGGCCAGCGGGATCGAGCGTGATGAGGATGCCGCGTTCCGCGCCGAGGTGCGTGATTGGCTGGCCGCGGCCCTGAACGGCGAATTCGCCCACCTGCGCGGCCTGGGTGGCCCCGGCCGCGAACACGAGGCCTTCGAAGAGCGCCTCGAATGGGATCGCGCGCTGGCCGCCGCCGGGCTGACCTGCCTCGGCTGGCCCAAGGAGTGGGGCGGCCGCGACGCCACCCTGCGGCAGCAGATCATCTTCCACGAGGAATACGCCAAGGCCGATGCGCCCAGCCGGGTCTCCCACCTCGGCGAGGAGCTGCTCGGCCCGACACTCATCGCCTTCGGTACCGAGGAGCAGAAGCGGCGCTTCCTGCCCGGCATCCGCAATGTCACCGAGCTGTGGTGCCAGGGCTATTCGGAACCGGGCGCGGGTTCGGATCTGGCCGCCGTCGCCACCTCCGCTCAGCTCGACGGCGACGAGTGGTCGATCAACGGTCAGAAGGTCTGGACTTCCCTGGCGCACCTGTCCGACTGGTGCTTCGTGGTGGCGCGCACCGAGAAGGGTTCCCAGCGCCATAAGGGCCTGTCCTATCTGCTGGTGCCGATGAAGCAGCCCGGCATCGAGGTGCGGCCCATCATCCAGCTCACCGGGACCGCGGAATTCAACGAGGTCTACTTCGACAATGCCCGCACCGCAGCCGATCTGGTGGTCGGCGCGCCCGGTGACGGGTGGCGGGTCGCGATGGGCACGCTCACCTTCGAGCGCGGCACCTCGACCATCGGCCAGCAGATTCGGTACGCGCGTGAACTCGCCGACCTGGAGGCGGTGGCCCGTGCGAACGGCGCCATCGAGAATCCGGTGATCGCCGACCGCCTGGACAAGGCGTGGGTCGGGCTGCGGGTGTTGCGCGCCCACGTCCTGCGCACCCTGGACGAGGGTGCCGACGGCGCGCAGGTCGATGCCCGCACCGCCGCCGGACAGGCGTCGGTCACCAAACTGTTGTGGGCGAACTGGCATCGCGGGCTCGGTGAGCTCGCCATGGATGTCCTCGGCGCACCCGGCCTCATCGCCGATGCCGAGGGTGACGATCTCAATGCGTGGCAGCGGCTGTTCCTCTTCAGCCGCGCCGACACCATCTATGGGGGATCGAACGAAGTGCAGCGCAATATCATCTCCGAGCGGGTGCTCGGACTTCCGCGAGAGGCTCGGCCATGAGTGAGCGTAGCGAGCGACAAATGGGCACAGCCGATTTGTCCATTGCCCCTGAAATCGTCGCGGGCCACAACCTGCTGGCCGGGAAGGTCGCCGTGGTGACCGCCGCCGCGGGCACCGGCATCGGCTCGTCCACCGCGCGCCGCTTGCTCGCCGAGGGCGCGGATGTGGTGATCTCCGACTGGCACGAGCGTCGCCTGAAGGAGACCGAGGAGCTGCTGAAGAGCGAATTCCCGGACCGCCGAATCGCTTCCGTGCCTTGCGATGTGAGCAGCACCGAACAGGTGGACGCCTTGATCGCCGGTGCCGTGGCCGCCCTGGGCCGAATCGACATCATGGTCAACAATGCCGGTCTCGGCGGTGAGACCCCCGTTGTCGATATGACCGACGAGCAGTGGGACAAGGTCCTCGACATCACGCTCAATGGGACCTTCCGCTGTACTCGCGCGGCGCTGCGGTACTTCCGCGATGCCGACCACGGCGGCGTGATCGTCAATAACGCGAGTGTTCTCGGCTGGCGGGCCCAGCACGGCCAGGCCCACTACGCCGCCGCCAAGGCCGGCGTCATGGCGCTGACCCGCTGTTCGGCCGTCGAGGCCGCCGAATACGGTGTGCGGATCAATGCCGTCGCGCCGAGCATCGCGCGGCACGCTTTCCTCGACAAGGTCACCTCGGGTGATCTGCTCGACCGACTCGCGGCGGGCGAGGCCTTCGGCCGTGCCGCCGAGCCGTGGGAGGTCGCCGCCACCATCGCGATGCTGGCGAGCGATTACACGACCTACCTCACCGGTGAAGTCGTCTCCATCAGTAGCCAGCGCGCCTAATTCGCCCGATTGCGTTCTCCGACAATAGGAAACATGGTGTGAAGCTGGCGAGTTCGGTGCAGCTCGTCCCCTTTCTCTCACCGCCGCGTCCCGTTTGGGACGCGGCGGTTCCTGCATTTATCCACAGATAGAAAATCGTTGGCGCGCCCCTGCCCCGCGTGTGCAATCCTGGTTTAGGCCGGTACCACACGTCGAAGGGCACGACCCATGGGTCCGGATCATCGACAAGAAGCAGTCCAGGAAGAATTGGAACTGGAACTGGTGCGCGAGGTCGTGCTGTCTCGCCGCCGGATCGACAATGCCGTGCTCGCGGCCCTCACACTGGGGGCGGAATTGCTGGATCACGATTCCGAGCGCGCGACCGCCCTGCGGGCTGCGCAGATACTGGAACAGCACGCCGTCGTCGAAGACGATGTCGCCCGGGATCCGCGTGGCGCGCTACGCGTGGACCTGGCGCGCGACCGTGAGCGCGCCCGCCGTATCGGACTGTCCCGAGAGGCATTCGCCACCAGTCCGGATGCGCGTCGCCGCCGAAAACAGACAGCGCTGCTATGTGAAGTGCGAGCGGATTTGCTGGAGGTGGTGCGCCGTTGTCGCCAATTCCGCTACGACCGAGACGCTTTCGCCGACGGCATAGCGCAGGGCCTCTGCGCCGCGACCGATAAATTGGTCATCGGCGCGGATATGGACACCTACCGTGCCTGGCAACGCGGCATGGTGTTGAAAATCAGCGAAGTAGCGACGGAGGAAGGATTGCTGCGCGCCATGGCGACAGTCGATGCCGGGCCGGGGCGCGGGCCACTGACCGTTGAGTGGGACAGCCCGGAAAGAAGGCTGGCATTGGTGGCGCGAATGGCGCGGGCCGGGATCTCGCCGGTCATCATCTGCGATCGCCTCCTGGCCGACCTATCGGTCGCATCGCCGTTGCGCTATTCGATTCGTTGATCTGCCTCGGGGGAGCGGCAACTGACCAGCCCCCTCGACCAAGCAAATGCTTGGTTGTATATTGGGTGAGGTGACCACACCATCGGACCCCTCCAAATCAGCGCGTCGCAACGAGCTGCTGGGCCTGGCCGCCGATCTCTTCGCCGAGCGGGGCCTACGCGCCACCACCGTTCGCGATATTGCCGACGCCGCAGGGATCCTATCGGGCAGTCTCTATCACCACTTCGATTCCAAGGAAGCGATGGTGGATGAAATCCTCCGCGGCTTCCTCGACGACCTCTTCGGACGCTACCGGGAGATCGTCAGCGCGGGTCTGCCCGCCCGCGACACCCTGGAAGCCCTCGTGGTCGCGTCCTACGAATCCTTCGACCGGTCGCACGCGGCGGTGGCGATCTACCAGGCCGAGGCCAAACGCCTCAGCGGCACACCGCGTTTCGGCTATATCGAGGAATACAATAAGGAGTTCCGGGAGCTCTGGCACCAGGTGCTGACCACCGGCGTCGCCGATGGCAGCTTCCGCCCGGAAATCGATATCGAACTGGCCTACCGGTTTCTGCGGGACACCGTCTGGGTATCGGTGCGCTGGTATCAGCCGGGCGGCCGCATCACCGTCGACAGCCTCGCGAAGCAGTACCTGACCATTGTGCTCGACGGGCTCACCACCCCGGAAGTACGCAGCTAGCCCCCTCGATGACGCGCTCCGCGCGGCCCCTTGCTCAGCCCAGCAGTCAGCAGTAGGAGTTCTCAATGTCAGCACCATCTCGCCGCCAGTACGCACCCATGCGTGAGGCGTATGTGATCGATGCCGTGCGCACCCCGGTCGGCAAGCGCGGCGGTTCGCTGTCCGGAGTGCATCCGGCCGACCTGGGCGCGGCGGCGCTGCAGGGTCTCATGGGGCGCAATGGCATCGACCCGGTAGCGGTGGACGATGTGGTGTTCGGCTGCTGCGACACCATCGGCCCGCAGGCGGGCAATATCGCCCGCACCGCCTGGCTGACCGCCGGGTATCCGGAGTCGGTACCCGGTGTCACGGTCGACCGCCAGTGCGGATCCAGCCAGCAGGCCATCACCTTCGGCGCACAGGCCATCATGTCCGGCACCTCCGAGGTGATCGTGGCGGGCGGCGTCCAGAATATGAGCGCCATTCCGATCTCGGCCGCCATGCTCGCGGGCCAGCAGTACGGCTTCGATGCCCCGTTCGTCGGCGCGCACGGCTGGGACCACCGCTACGGCACCGGTGAGGTATCGCAGTTCAATTCGGCCAATATGATCGCCGAGAAGTGGAATATCTCCCGCGAGGAGATGGAGGCATGGGCGCTGCGCAGCCACGACCGGGCGCGTAAGGCCATTGTGGAAGGCAAGTTCGACCGCGAGATCGTGCCGGTCGGCGACTTCTGGATCGACGAGGGTCCGCGCGAAACCAGTATGGAGAAGATGGCCGGGCTCAAGCCCCTCGCCGACGGCAGCCGCATTACCGCCGCGGTCGCCAGCCAGATCTCCGATGGTTCCAGTGCCACGCTGCTGGCGTCGGAGTGGGCGGTGCAGGAGTACGGACTCACCCCGCGCGCCCGCATTCACCATGTGAGCGCGCGCGGTGCGGACCCGATCTTCATGCTCACCGCGCCGATCCCGGCCACCCGGTGGGCGCTGGAGAAGACCGGTCTGACCATCGACGATATGGATGTCATCGAGATCAACGAGGCGTTCGCGTCGGTGGTGCTGGCCTGGCTCGAGGAGACCGGGGCCGATCCGGACAAGGTGAATGTCAATGGTGGCGCGATCGCGCTCGGTCATCCCCTGGGTGCCACCGGCGCGAAGCTGTTCTCCTCGCTGCTCCATGAGCTGGAGCGGGTGAACGGGCGCTACGGCCTGCTCACCATCTGCGAGGGCGGCGGTACCGCGAATGTGACCATTATCGAGCGTCTGGGCTGATCGATCTCGTAGGGAAGCCGCGCAGCCTGCTGGGCTGCGCGGCTTCCCGCATTCAACAGCCGTAATGCCCGTCCGAATTGTCCCGATGGACCTGTTGGATAACGAAACGGGCCGAGCTCGTGCCGCTCTCGCGTGGTAGGCGCAGAATCGGATGAATCATGAGCGAGAACCTGCCCAGACGGGGGTTCCTCCTGGGAACTCTCGGCGCACTCGGCCTGGGTTTCGCCGCGTCAGCGGGAGCCGCGCCGGTGCCACTGCCGCCTCCGCCGGTGCCGGTCCCGCCGCTTCCGCCGCCGCCGATCACACCGCTCAACTACCATTCACCACCGTTGCAGCCCTTCGTGGATGCGCTGCCGATTCTCGAAACCCGGCCCGCTGCCGGGGAATTGGCCGCAATCTCGATGCCGCATCGCTACCACCGGGATCTGCCGGAGACCCGCAGCTGGGGTTATGACCGATCGGTGCTCGGGCCGAATCTGGAAGCCTGGCGCGATCGCCCGACCCGCATCAGCTTCCGCAATGAGCTCGGCACCCATGTGCTGGCCCCGCATGTGGACCTCACCATGCACGGCGTGACCGAACTAGACCGCACCGACCCGCGCATGACGGTGCACCTGCACGGCGGCGCGAACTCTCCGGATGCCGACGGCCACCCGCTCATCGGGTGGCGCAATGGTGGCCGGGCGACCTACGCGTACGGCGGACGCCAAGAGGCGGCGACCCTTTGGTATCACGATCACGCAATGGGTATCACCCGCCTCAATATTCAGGCCGGGCTCGCCGGAATGTACTACGTGCGCGATGAATTCGATACCGGCCGGGCCGACAATCCACTCGGCCTACCGAGCGGTGAATTCGAGATCCCGCTCATTGTGCAGGACCGCACCTTCAATCCCGACGGCAGTATCCAGCCGATGGTCGGCATCTATATCCCCCAGGGCTACAACCAGTCCGGGCAGCTCGGGGACGTGGCGTGTGTCAACGGTGTGGTCTGGCCGCACCTGGAGGTGCGCCGCACCCTCTACCGCTTCCGGGTTCTGAACGGATCCAATTCACGCCCATACATTTTCGAGCTGTCCAACGGACTGCCCTTCTCGGTGATCGGCAATGACCTGGGTCTGCTCGACGCACCGGTTCCCGCGCGGTCGATTCGAGTCAGCCCGGGCGAGCGCATCGATCTGCTGATCGATTTCAGCGGACTGCGCGACGGCGACGCCGTGGAGCTGATCAATACCGCCTACAACGACCTGGGCAATACCGTATTCATGGTCCCGGAGTTGCGGCCCATTATGCGGTTCACCGTCGCGGGCGCCGGGCCACCGGCCGCCATCCCGCCGCGCCTGCGCGGCGGTCCGGGCCTGCCGGAACCGCTGGAACCGCTCGCCACACCGGATTCGGTCCGCACCATGACCCTCATCGGTCTCAATGACGATGCTCGCGCCGAGGCGGTCTTCCCGACCCTGATGGCGCTCAATAATCTCGCGTTCCTGTCCGAGGACGTCGATATAGCGCGCGCGGGAACCGTCGAACAGTGGGACATCGTCAACACCACCCCCTTCGACCATCCGATCCACATCCATCTGGCGCGTATGCGCGTCATCGGCCGACAGCCGATCTTCACATTCTCGTACTGGATCGCGAACCCGCCGCCCGCCTTCGGTATTCGCTGGTCACCGTCCGCCGACGGCTACCCCCGGGGGCCTCAGGAACCCGCGCCCGCCTGGGAATCCGGGTGGAAGGATTCGGTCGAATGCCCGACCGACACCATTACGCGGGTGCTCGTGTACTGGCCGTCCGTCGCGGAACTCGGATTCGATCCGGACGCCCCGCTGCACGTTCCCGCGGGCGCGGAAGCCGTCGCTGCCTCCGGGCCGCATGACGGCCACTCCATGTCGAGCTCCCCGCCGATCCGGGGTTACGTCTGGCACTGCCACAATCTCGACCACGCCGACCACGACATGATGCAGCAGATTCGGGTTACGCCATAACGGCACTCTGGGGCGGGTACGAACCCCGCCCAGTGTCGGGGCATTGCTGAGCTTGAACGCGTAATGTCGCCCCCCTCTCGTCATTCCGGCGCGCTTTTGGCCGGAATCCACCTTCGATGAGTAGTGGATCCCGGCCAAAAGCATGCCGGGATGACGGGGCGAGCACGTCGGGATGACGGGGCGAGCACGTCGGGATGACCGGGGGCTGGCGACGTCACCCAGGGAATCTCAGTAGGTCGAGAATCAGGCCGCACGGACCCAATCGGCTAGTACCGCACCGAGATCGGTCGTTCCGTCTCCGGCCCAGGCCACATAGCCGTCCGGCCGCACCAGCATGGGTCGTTGGCTCGGATCGGCGGCAAGAGCGACCCGAACCCGGTCGGCGTGTCCGTCGACCGCGACCGGCTCATTCGTCACCAGTACGAACTTCCCGTCGCGCAACTCCTCGTAGAGGCGGGTGTCCTCGGCGAGGGCGATATCGGTGGCACGGGTGCCCACCAGGTGATCCGCGCCGTGGGGGCGGGGATAGGTGAAGCCGATGCCCGAGATGGAACCCGCGACCTTATGTGCGATGGGCGGCAGCGAAAGCGCACCTTCGGCAAGGGTATTGCGCACCATCTGACCGATCTTGGATTCGAGCATGGCGCCACGAATGATGGCCCCACTGCTGCGCACCACCTCCTCGCCGACCGGATGCCGCTCGGAGTGGTAGGTGTCCAACAGCCCGTCCGGTGCCCAACCCTGCACGGCCGCAGCCAGTTTCCACCCCAGGTTCGCCGCATCCTGCAACCCGGTGTTCATGCCCTGACCGCCCGCGGGTGAATGCACGTGTGCCGCATCGCCCGCCAGGAATGCCCGACCCACCCGGTAGGACGGCACCTGCCGCTCATCGCTGTGGAATCGCGACAGCCAGCGCGGATCGTGCATGCCGAAATCGGTACCGAGCGCACGGGTTACGACTTCGCGCAGCTCTTCGAATTCGACGGGTTCGCTATCGGCCAGTTGGTTGCGGCGGTTCCATGCGAAGATTCGGTAATAGCCGTCACCGAACGGCGCGACGAAGGCGAAGGCGTCGCCGACACCGTTGACGGCCAACACACCCGGCGGTGGGGAGCTCAGTTGAACATCGGCCAGCATGATGGACCTGAGTACCGATTTGCCGGGGAAGGGCAGGTCGAGGGTTTCGCGGACCCGGCTGTGGTAGCCGTCCGCGCCGACCAGGTATTGCGCGCCCACCCGGTGCGTCGAATCCTGGTAGCGCACTTCGGCTTCGACGCTACGGCCATTATCGGTGAAGGTGATCAGCTCCGCGCCCGGCACCAGATTCGCGCCGAGTTCGAGGGCGCGCTTACGCAATACGTCTTCGACGTGGGTCTGCGGGGTGATGAGCAGATATGGGAAGCGGCTGTCGCTCAGCAGTTTGCCCAGATTGACGCGGGCCTTTCCGAACAGCTGCAACTGGTCGACGGTGGCCCCGCCCTCGCGCACCTCCTCGGCGATCCCGCGGGCGTCGAATTGCTCCATGGTGCGCGCGTGCACGCCGAAGGCCCGTGTGAGGTCCGAACCGCGTGCGTGCTTCTCCACCAGGGTTACCGCCACACCGGCGCGGGCCAGGTCCCCCGCGAGCAACAGTCCGGTGGGTCCGCCGCCGACGACCAGAACATCGGTCTTCTCGGGAATCATGGTGTCCTCCAAGCAATCTGTACTAAGTCAACAACTGTTGGCCAACGCTTGTTGACAACGATACGGCCACCTCGGCGCTAGGTCAACAGTTGTTGACCTACACTTATCGATATGACGGCGGAACGAACTAGGCGGTCCGATGCGACCCGGGCAGCCATCCTCGCGGCGGCCCGCGAACGGTTCGCGCGGGACGGATACGACCGGGCGACCATTCGGGCGATCGCCGCCGACGCGGGCATCGACCCGGCCATGGTCATGCGCTACTACGGCTCCAAGGACAAACTCTTCGCCCTGGCCGCCGAATTCGATTTGCGGCTACCGGATTTCGCGGAGGTACCCATCGACGAACTGGGTGCCGCCCTGACCGCCTACGCCATCCACCGCTGGGAATCCGACGAGACACTGCCCGCCCTGCTGCGCGCCGCGGTCACCAATGAGGGTGCGGCCGAAAAGATGCGCACCATATTCGGCGGTCAGATCATCCCCATGCTGATCGGACGTGGCATAGATCCGGCCGAAGTCGCGACGCGTGCTGGGCTGGTCGGCGCCCAGATGCTCGGAGTCGCCCTCTGCCGCTATGTGCTGCGACTGCCTCCGGTGGCGGCCATGACCGCCGATGAACTCGTCGCCTGGGTCGGGCCGACCGTGCAGCGCTACCTGAGCGAACCGATCGGTTAGCCGTCGAACGCGTAGGGGACCTGTTCGGCCACGCCATCCGCACACAACGGGTACACATCACCAGCCTGTGGATGAATGTGTACAACATCCGGCTGCGCCCACCGGCATGCCCGATGTACCGAGTCGACTGATATCCCGCCGATACCGCTGCGGTGAATCGAATGGATACCAGCCGTGCACCGCTCCGAGCCACGCCATCATGTGATCGACGGTCAGCAGTTCCCGCACCCCGCCAGCTCACCGATCTCCCCGCGAAATCCCCGACTCGCTGCCGAGCCACGGCGACCGCATCCCGAATCGCGCCCGTATCCGCGTGTTCCCGCGGCCGTTCGACCACAATGTCCACGGTGGTCCGAGACGCCATGGCACTACCTCGCCCGTCGCCCATACCGTCTGCGACCACCGCGATCACGGATCCATACTCGGATGGGCGACATCGAAATTCGCCGTGTAGCGGTTTCCGATCTCGCTCCCGGCCGCCGCACCGATCACCGGTTCGGTCATCGGGTTCAATCTTGCCAGACGTATCCAGGAGGGCCCGAGGTCGATGTCCGAGGACGGACGGTTCGAGGAGATCGCGCGCAAGGCACGGCACGTGCAGGACGCAGTCGAGCGAGTGCGTGCCTCGGTCTCGGCACCGGGGGTGCGGATCGAGGTAGCCGCAGATGGGCGGATCACCGGATTGGAGCTGACGGATCCCACTCTGGCCGAGGCGATTTCGGCGGCACACAGCCAAGCCCTCCGGCAGGCCGACGAGCGGGTGGCGAAGCTGCGCCGGGAGTTGGCCGACGACCCCATCGTGTCGTCGATGCTGCGGCGCTTCATCGCGAGTGACATCGCGACACCGAACTCGGCCGAGCCCGCGCCCCGGTGGAAACCCGCGCATCCCGAGGACACCGACGATTACGAGAATCCGCATGCGCTGCCACCCGATGTGCGACGGCGCTACGGGTTGTAGGTTGCCGCGCTGATTCGCGCCGAACGAAGTCACGGTCGTTCGGGCCGCAAGCGCGCCGCACGGACTGCCGTGGCGTGGAGCCAAGTGTTTGCTCGCCTACGATGCTCGAAGATTTATTCGGACCTGTAGAAAGCGGAGTACATATGGACCTCGGCGTGCGTTGGAAACTGCACGGCGACGGGCGGACTCCCGCCCCGGGCGCGGTGGTACGGCCCGATGAGCGGTTGTCGTGGCCGCGGACCGCCGGGCTGGGGGCACAGCACGTGGTGGCCATGTTCGGGGCGAGTTTCGTCGCGCCGGTGCTGATGGGGCTCGATCCCAATCTGGCGATCATGATGTCCGGTGTCGCCACCATGATCTTCCTGCTGGCCACCAGGGGCAAAGTGCCCAGCTATCTGGGCTGTTCGCTGTCGTTCGTCGGGGTGGCGGCGGTGATCAAGGCCGATGGCGGCACCATCGCGACCATTACCGGTGCGTGCCTGGTGGTCGGCGCGGTGCTCTTCGGAGTCGGTGTTGCGGTGCGGCGGTTCGGGGCGCGGATCATTCACGCGGCCATGCCACCGGCGGTGACCGGTGCGGTGGTCATGCTGATCGGATTCAACCTGGCGCCGGTGACGGCGACGGTGTACTGGCCGCAGGATCAGTGGACGGCCTTGCTGACCATGCTGTTCACCGGGTTGGCCGTGGTGGCGCTGCGCGGATTCTGGTCGCGCATCGCGATCTTCCTGGGGCTGGTGTTCGGCTACGCGTTCTCCTGGGTGCAGGACCGGGTGCTGGGGCAGATCAACTCCGACGACGGCAGCGGCGCGGTCACCGATCACTGGCGGCTCGATCTGTCCGGTGTGGGCAAGGCCGATTGGATCGGCTTGCCGGACTTCCACGCCCCGGCCTTCGAATGGTCGGCGATCCTGGTCGCGCTACCCGTGGTGATCGCGCTGATCGCCGAGAACGCGGGTCACGTCAAGGCCGTCGGCGAAATGACCGGCGACAATCTCGACAGCAAACTCGGCACCGCGATTGCCGCCGACGGTGCGGCATCCATGCTCTCCACCGGTTTCGGCGGCCCGCCCAACACCACCTACTCCGAGAATATCGGCGTCATGGCCGCCACCCGTGTCTACTCGACGGCCGCCTACTGGGCTGCCGCCGGATTCGCGCTGCTGTTCGGACTGTGCCCCAAATTCGGCGCGGTGGTCGCGGCCATTCCGGGCGGCGTGCTCGGCGGTATCACCGTCATTCTCTACGGCATGATCGGCCTGCTCGGCGCGCAGATCTGGACCAACGCCAATGTGGATCTACGCAATCCGGTGAACCTGGTGCCGTGCGCCGCGGGCATCATCATCGGCATCGGCAATGTGAGTATGCAGATCACCGATAACTTCACCCTGAGCGGTATCGCCCTGGGCACGCTCGTGGTCATCACCGGTTACCACGCGCTGCGACTGTTCGCCCCCGAGCACTTCAAAACAGCGGAACCACTCCTCGATGAAGGCACGTCCTCCTATGACGAGCCGACCGGCCGGTAGGGAAAGTAGGCTCAGCCCATGAAATCTGTGTTGGTGACCGGAGCGGCCCGCGGCATCGGCAAGGCGATCAGCCTGCGCCTGGCCGAAACCGGCTGGCAGGTCTACGCCGGGGTCCGTAAACCCGCCGACGGCGACGCCCTCGTCGCCCAGCACCCCGGCATCATTCCGGTGCTTCTCGATATCACCGACGCCGACCAGATCGCCGCCCTCGACCAGACCCTCCCCGCCGACCTCGACGCGGTGGTCAACAATGCGGGCATTGTCGTGGACGGCCCCGTGGAAATCCTCAGCACCGAGAGCCTGCGCGACCAGTTCGAGGTCAATGTCATCGGCACCATCGCGGTCACCCAGGCGGTCCTGCCCCGCATCCGCGCCAACAAGGGCCGCATAGTCTTCCTCTCCTCCCTCAGCGGCCGCATATCCACCCCTGGCACCGGTGCCTACAACTCCTCGAAATTCGCCCTCGAGGGCATGGTCGATGCCCTCCGAATCGAATTGCGCCCCTGGGGAATCCCGGTCTCCATGATCGAACCCGGCCCGATAGCCACCGATATGTGGTCCGACGCCGTCCAAATGGTCGACAACACCATCGCCCGCCTGACCCCCGCCCAATCCGAGCTCTACGCGAACCATCTCGCGGGCATGCGCAAAATGGCCCAACAGGTCCAGAAGATCGCGGCCCCGGTCTCCACCGTCGTGGACGAGGTGGAACGCGCCCTCACCACCCGCCGCCCCAAGGCCCGCTATGTGGTCGGTCTCTCCGGCAAGATCCAGGCGCTCAGCGCGGGCCTCACTCCCACTCCGATCCTGGATGCTGTCCTGGCAATGGCGAGCGGCATCAAGCGGAGGTAGGTGATGGCTCAGCCTGTCACGCTGCGCGCCCAATGAACTCGACCGCCAATTCCTCGCCTTTGAACGACAGTTGGAGCTCGGCCTCCAATGCGATGGAGAGCCGGTGTAGCAGGGGCAGGTTCGGGGTGACGTCGCCGCCTTCCAGCCGACTCACCTGCGGTTGCGTCATACCGGCGCGGCGTGCCAGCTCGGTCGGGGTGACACCCAGCGCTGTCCTTCTGTTGTAAACGGCTTGCGCTAAGGCGAAGGCATCGGCTGCGGCAATGTAGTCGGGGTCCGCGCGATGCTCGTCGGGTATCTTCCACCGGTTGCGGCGAGCGTGGTTCACGGCTGACCATCCTCGGGAGTAGGTCCGGTTACTGGTAGACAGGCAAAGTTCCGGTATCGAGGGAGAAACCGAACGGCTCGGGGAGCGGTACGTCGTCGCCGTATTCCCCGGCCAGTTGGCCGTGATACTCGCCATTTCTGGGATGGGTGTAGAGGGACCATGTGGCGAATCGCGGGTCTAGGACCAGCAAGATTCGGATGCCAGCGGCGCTGTACCAACCGTTCTTGTCCGTGATCTGCGCGGCCTTCTCGGACTTGGAGATCACTTCGACGGCGAGGTCGGCGTCGGCTGGATCTGCCAGCCAGGCATCGTCGGTGTCCCAGCTCTCGGGTAGGACCACCAGGTCAGGAGTGCAGTAGTCGTCGTCATCGCCGGGCATGGCGACGGACGTCACCTCGTAGGGGGCTAGTCCGGAAGGCATGCGGGCCTCGAGTTGTCGACGCAATCGCCGAATCGTCCCCGCATGCTTGCCACGGGGCGTTGGTGACATCACGAGACTGCCTCCCAGGATTTCCACGCGCAGACCCGTGGCGCCTTCGATCTGCTCGGCGACGACGCGCAGGCTTCCTGGGCGCGGGTGCATGGCAGGGACGCTCACGGATATCACTCCAACCCTTGCGAACGGTCGACTCCAACATAGCTCGAGGACTTGATCGCAGGTCGTGACACGTCGAGTACCGGATTCGCCGGTCGCATCGTCCATAAACGCGGAACCGCCCCTGGACGAGAGGTTCCAGGGGCGGCAACGGCGTGGCCCGGAGTTCTGCCGGGTGCGCTACGGATCGGAGAGGGTGGTCCGATCCGATGGGGTGCGCGGCGAATCGTGTCCGCCGCGCGGATCGGGGAGCGCCGCGGATGAGGGGACCGCAGCGTTCGGGGCGACCAAATCAGGCGGTCGCCGTGTCGGTTACGCGGTACTGGTTGAGGGCGTCGATGCGGGCTACCGCGTCGGTGATGATGCGGTTGATGAGTTCCTCGCAGGTGGGGAGGTCCTCGATAATGCCGGTGACCTGGCCCGCCGCGAGTACGCCCGCGTGGGTATTGCCCTCTACCAGACCGGCTTTCAGCAGCATGGGGGTGTTGGCGGCCATGATCACCTGGGACCAGGTGAGGTCCTTGTGCTTTCGCATGGCGAGGCCGTCCTTGACGATGGTCGACCACTTCATACCGGTCATGCCCTTGAACTTCAGGGCGTTCCCCGCCGCGGCGGCGAAACCGCGGGTGCGGCCCGAATGTTCCAGCTTCTGCACCAGTTCGGTATTGAGCACACGGTGTGGCATGCCGTCGACCTTGGTGGAGACGATGGTGTCCTGGAGGCCGCGGCTCAGGTACTCCTGCTTCACCGCATCCGGGACGCTGCTCTCCTGGGTCAGCAGGAAGCGGGTGCCCATGGCGACACCTGCCGCACCGTAGGACAGTGCGGCGGCCAGGCCGCGACCGTCGAAGAAGCCACCACCGGCGACGACGGGGATATCGACGGCGTCGAGTACGGACGGCAGCAGCAAGGTGGTGGCGACCGGGCCGGTGTGGCCGCCGCCCTCACCACCCTGCACGATGACCGCGTCAGCACCCCACGATGCCACCTTCACGGCGTGCTTGGCCGCACCGATGGACGGAACCACCACTACGCCGGCGTCTTTCAGGCGGGCGATGAGTTCCTTCTTGGGCGCGAGCGCGAAGGACGCCACCTTCACCTGCTCGCGGATGAGCAACTCGATGCGCTCGGGCGCATCGGTGGCATCGGCGCGAATATTCACGCCGAACGGCTTATCGGTCTGTGACTTGGTCTTCGCGATGGCTGCTTCCAGCTCGGCGAAGGTCATGGTGGCCGAGGCCAGAATGCCGAGCCCGCCCGCATTGGCGGTGGCCGACACCAGACCGGGTCCGGCGACCCAGCCCATACCGGTCTGCACGATCGGATGCTCGATGCCGACCAATTCGGTCAGCGGAGTACGCAGCCGAGCACTCATGCCGCCACTTCCTTGTCACGGAAGCCCTTGGGATCGAGGACGGTACGGATGATCCGCAACTCTTCCTCCGTGGGCAAACGGGTCTCGCCCGCTTCGCCGAGACCGGCGATCTCGAACGAGGTGTTGTCGGCGACCTCATCGGCGCCGACACCCGGGTGCAGCGACAGCGCACGCAGCGTGTGATCGGGTCCGCCGAAGTCGAAGACACCCAGATTCGACACCACCCGGTGCAGGTGGTGGAACCGGTAGGCAGGGTTCTCGGGATCGAGCTTGTCGTAACCGATTCCGGAGACGATATCGACGGTCTCGACGAACACCCGCTTATTGTGCCTGGGTACAAAATAGCTGGTGGCGTGGTTGATGGTGTTGCCGGGCGCGCCGCGTACACCGAACATCTGACGCGAAGGCTGTTGCAGCGCACCGAAAGCTGACAGGTTCTGATTGCCGAACCGGTCGATCTGGTTCGCGCCCATCACGACGTGGCGGCGACCGGAGGCGACGACATCGAACACCTTGGAGAACGGAATCCAGCCCTCGATCGGCGCCTTGCCGCCGATGGGGGGAACCTCGGCGAAGAACAGCGCCTCGCCGTCGGACAGCAGCAGATCCGGTTCGAAGGTGAGCCGTGCCAGGCGCGCGCCGATGGTGGTGATGGTGGACATCGGGCTGGCCATGATCTCGCCCGCGCCCCGGAAGATCTCCGCCGCCGCGACGACGCAGATCTCGGCGCGAGTGATGGTGGTGGTGTCGCTCATTACTTCTGCTCCTCGGCGAAAGCACGGACGGCGGACTGATATTCGTCCTCGGACACATCGAGGTAGCGAGCCTTGAACTCGGCCCACGACTCGGGCGTCTTCGCGGCCTCCACATAGTGGCGCTGGAACTTCTCATCACGGCCGTAGCTGCCGGAGAAGGTGAAGTGCGCGCCACCTGGAGCCTCGACCACACCGTCGACCATCATGCGATTGAGGATGATCGACTGGTTCGGAACGGCTTTCACCAGTTCCTCGGTCTCGACCAGGCGGTCCACCGACAGGTAGCGGCGCTCGGCGGCCAGGCAGTACAGATCGTCGAAGTACGGATCGACGCCGGTGTAGGCGGCATTGCCGTGCTTATCGCCCAGATCCAGGTGCACGAAGGACGCGTCGAGGTTCAAAGCGGGCATGGCCACGAGGGTTTCGGTGCGACCGTCCTCCGCCGGGTACGGCGACCGCACCGTTTTCAGCTCGCCCTCCCAGAAATCGATGACGGCCGAACCCAATCCGGCACGAATCGGCAGGAACGGCAGGCGGGCGGCGGCGGCCTGGAGGCCACACTTCACCATGCCCTCATCCATCTCACGCACGGTGATCTCGCCACCGGTACGCGCCTTGGCGAACCACGGGTCGTAGAAGGGAGCCGAATCCAGGGATACGAAGCCGTAGTAGGCCTTTCGTACCTTGCCCGCCGAGCACAGCAGACCCAGATCCGGTCCGCCGTAGGTGACGACCGTCAAGTCGTCGATATCCGAACGCAGGAGCGCCCGCACGAACGCCAACGGCTTGCGCCGGGAGCCCCAGCCACCGATACCGATGGTCATTCCGCTGCGCAGTTCGCCGACGACCTCGTCCAACGACATTCGCTTGTCGCGCATGGTTATTACGACTCCTTCTGCTGTGACGACTTCTGGGCGGCCAGATCATCGTCGAACCGGGCGCGAATCTCATCGGCCACACCGGCGAGGTTGAGCTCCATGGTGAAACCCTGCTCGTAACGGTAGGAGCGGTGCACGTCCTGCACGTCGATACCGTTCAGCGCCTTCTTGGCGGCCCGAATGACCCGGCCATCCTTATTGGCGATGTTCTTGGCGACTTCCATTGCGGCGGAGTCGAGTTCGGCGCGCGGCACCACCTTGAAGACCGAACCGTAGTGATGCAGCTGCTGCGCGGTGAGCGTGCCCGCCGTATAGAACATGGTGCGCATCAGGTGCTGGGGGACCAGCCGGGACAGGTGGGTGGCCGCACCGAGTGCGCCGCGATCCACCTCGGGCAGGCCGAAGGTGGCGTCGTCGGAGGCCACGATGACATCGGAGTTACCGACGAGACCGATGCCACCGCCGAGGCAGAAGCCGTTCACCGCGGTCACGACGGGGACCTGGCAGTCGTAGATGGCGGCGAAGGCCTCGAAGCAGCCGTGATTGGCGGCGATCAGCTTGGTGTGCCCGACGTCGGCGTTCATCTCCTTGATATCCACACCCGCGTTGAAACCGCGGCCCTCCGCGCGCAGCACGACGACCCGGGTTTCCGGATTGCGGCCGGCTTCGCGAACGGCATCGGCCAGCGCGAACCAGCCGGTGGACGGCAGGGCGTTGACCGGCGGGTAGTCGACAGTGACGACTTCCACGCCGTCGGTTTCGTTGTGACGGATGATCCCCATCGCGCTCCCTTTGGAAAGTGTCAGCCCATCGTTGGCAAAACAAGCAAGTGCTTGGTAGGTTAGCACGGTGGCAATCGAAGTGAATCTCTCCGGCTCAGTCGTCTTGGTCACCGGCGGCGTGCGGGGAGTCGGGGCTGGGATCAGTCGCGTATTCCTGGACGCGGGCGCGACCGTGGTGGCCTGTGCGCGCCGTCCGGCCGATACCCCGGTCGACAGCGGCGGGCGGGCGGTCGACTTCCTGCCCTGCGATGTGCGCGACCCGGACTCGGTGCGGGAGATGATCGATGCGATTGTCGCGAAGTACGGGCGACTCGACACCGTGGTGAACAATGCCGGTGGCGCGCCCTTCGCCATGGCCGCCGATGCCAGCGCCAATTTCCACGCCAAGATCGTGCAGCTGAACCTGCTTGCGCCCCTGCTGGTTTCGCAGATCGCCAATGAGGTCATGCAGCGGCAGCAGTCCGGCGGCTCGATCGTGATGATCTCCAGCGTGAGTGGTCACCGCCCATCGCCCGGCACCGCCGCCTACGGTGCCGCGAAAGCCGGTGTGGACAGCCTGGTTTCGTCGCTCGCCATCGAGTGGGCTCCGAAGGTTCGGATGAACTCCGTGATCGTCGGCATGGTGCACACGGAATCCTCACACCTGCACTACGGCGATGCGGACGGCATCGACGCCGTCGCCCGCACGGTCCCGCTCGGGCGCATGGCGGCCCCCGAGGATATCGGCCACACCGCGGCCTTCCTGGCCTCGCCGCTCGCCTCCTACCTCAGCGGCAGCTCGTTGCTGGTCCATGGCGGCGGCGAAAAACCCGCGTTCCTCGAAGCATCGACGGCGGACGTTCCCGCAGTCTCCGGCCACGGCTGAGATCGAGGTCGCGATGTCGCCACGCTTCTCAGTCATTCCGGCATGTTCTTGGCCGGAATCCACGCCTTCCGCGGTAGTGGATCCCGGCCAAAAACGCGCCGGGATGACGAGGGCTGCGCCGATACCGCGGCGGCAGCCTCGGGAAACCGGCCGTACCTCTTCCCCCTTACTCACTCACCAGCGAGGTAATCGATATGACGGATAAGAAGATCTGCGACGGCCGCGTCGTCATTGTGACCGGTGCGGGCCGGGGTATCGGCCGCGCCCACGCGCTCGCCTTCGCCGCCGCCGGTGCGAAGGTCGTGGTGAACGACCTGGGTGCCGAACTCGACGGTGCGCCCAGCCCGGATTCCCCGGCCGCCCAGGTGGTCGAGGAGATCAAGGCCGCCGGTGGGGAGGCCGTGGTGAACGGCGACGACATCTCCGACTGGGAGGGTGCGCGTCGCCTCATCGCCACCGCCGTGGAGACCTTCGGTCGCCTGGATGTGCTGGTCAACAATGCCGGAATCGTGCGCGACCGCATGCTGGTGAACCTCGGCGAGGACGAATGGGACGCCGTGATCAAGGTGCACCTCAAGGGCCACTTCGCCCCCATGCGTCACGCCGCCGAGTACTGGCGCAATGAGGCCAAGGCCGGCCGCATGCCCGAGGCGCGGATTATCAACACCAGCTCCGGCGCGGGCCTGCTCGGCAGTGTCGGCCAGGGCAATTACTCGGCCGCCAAATCCGGTATCGCGGGTCTCACCCTCACCGCGTCGGCCGAATTCGCGCGCTACGGCATCACCGTCAATGCCATCGCCCCCGCCGCCCGCACCCGCATGACCGAAACCGTGTTCGCCGACATGATGTCGGCCCCCGAGGACGGCTTCGACGCCATGGCCCCCGAAAACGTATCCCCCCTGGTGGTGTGGCTCGGCAGCGCCGACTCCGCCGGGGTCACCGGCCGCATGTTCGAGGTCGAGGGCGGCAAGGTCACCGTCGCCGACGGCTGGCGCCACGGCGTCTCCGTCGACCGCGGCGCCCGCTGGGAACCGGCCGAACTCGGCCCGGTAGTCCGCGATCTCCTCACCAAGGCCACCACACCGGAACCGGTCTACGGGGCCTGAGCCGTCCCGCCTCCCCGAGTCTTCAGCGCCCGGCCGAGAGCCGTCGACTGTCGTGCACGCGTGCCGGCGGTTGGGAACCGACATTATTTTGGGCGTACCCGGTGAGTTACCCCGAACCTTGCGGAATCAGTAGTCGCGTTGGCATACCGCTGCGGCCGCCAGGCTGGGGGAGGTGGGCTTCTCCGTCATTCCGGCGTGCTTTTGGCCGGAATCCACATCTTCGCAGCCGACAACCCCGGCCTCAGCATGCCCGGATGGCGGGGTGCCGGCGGTTGGGAGCCGATTCGGTTCGGGCGTACCCGATGAGTTACCCGAACCCCCCGCCTCTCGAATCTTCAGCGCCCGGCCCGGCGCCGTGGGCCGTCGTGCCCGCGTGCCGACGGTTGGGAGCCGAGCCGATTCTCGGCGTACCCCGGGAGCTACCCCGAACCTTGCGAAATCAGTAGTCGCGTCGGCATGTCGCTGCGGCCGCCAGATGGGGGAGGTTGGACATCTTCGTCATTCCGGCATGTTGTTGGCCGGAATCCATATCTGCGCAGCCGACGACCCGACCAAAGTATGGCCGGGTGACGGGGGTGTGCGCTGACGCTGGCTGATCGGAGCTGTGCCGGACCCGGTGCGGTCGACCTCGGTGTGCGCGGTGGTGAGGGTGACCGTGGTGCGCCCTCGATCTCCTGCAACCTCGTTCGTTTCCGGTACAGCAAACCAATCGGTCGCGTCCGAGAGCGCTCTCCTCACGGCAGGTTGGTGATCGCTGTGAGGTACGGGTGGTTACGGGTGTTACGCCCGAATTGTCCTGGGACTGTTTGTGATAGTCGGCGTGTCGGGGGTGGGGCAGGCGTACGGTCTGTTAGTGCCCCTAATGGTGCTGGGAGTTGTGCGGGGTGGGTGGATGGTCGGTAGGATCACCCGCATTCCGCAAAGGTCCGGCAATCGGGGCGAATTGGCGATTGGGCGATTGGACTGCGCAGTAAACCGATGAGGGGAAGGCTGTCGCGTGAGTGTTGGTCGCACGTTGCGCATGATGGCGGTGGCCGGGGTGGTCGCCGGTTCGGCGCTACTCGGGCCGATGGCTGCCCAGGCGCAGCCCGGCGGTATCGACCTGGAACCGGCACCCGAACCTCAGCCTGTTGAAGCACCGCTGGAACCGAGTCCCGTTGCCGGACCTACGGGCCCGTGGGATCTGGTCGGCGCGATACTCGGTACCGGTTCGGCCGGAGTTGGTTCTGCCGCCGCCGGTTCCGCGGGTGCCGGGTCAGCCGCTGTCGGATCGGCCGGTGCCGGAACGGGATCCGCTGTCCTGGGTACCGGTTCCGCCGCCGCCGGTTCCGCTGGCGCCGCCGTCGGCTCGGCCGGCGCGGGTGCCGGTTCGGTGGTAGTCGGCTCGGGTTCGGCCGCTTTGGCCACCGGCTCGGCCGCACTCGGAACCGGTTCCGCGGCAGTGGGATCCGCCGGATTGGGTGCCGGGGCGCTCCTGGGTACCGGTTCGGCCGGACTGGCATTGCTGTTGGGCGGGACGGGTTCGGCCGGACTCGCCACCGGTTCCGCGGCGGTCGGCTCGGCCGCCGTCGGTTCCGCCGCAGTGGGTTCGGCGGGTGTCGGCTTGCTCTGCACCGGTTCCGCTGCCGTCGGTTCGGCCGGAGTCGGCTCTGCCGCAGCGGGTTCCGCCGCCGGCTCCGCCGCGACCGGTTCGGTCGGCGGTTCGAGCGCGCTCGGTTCAGCGGCTACCGGCTCGACCGGAGTCGGTTCTGCCGCCGTCGGTTCCGCGGGTGCGGGTTCGGCGGGCGTCGGATCGGCTGGAGCGGGTTCGGCGGCAACGGGTTCCGCGGCTCTAGGTTCCGCCGGGGTGGGTTCGGCCGCGGTCTGCGCCTCCCCACTGCTGTTGCTGCTCATCCCGCTGCCGACTCCGGCGCCCACACCGCCCCCGGTGCCGCTGGAGATTCCGCAGACACCGTCGCCGCCCAACGTATCGCCGCCGCTCGTGCCGCTGCCCGTGGTGGCCCCCGTTGTCGTTCCGCCCGCGGTGGAGGCGGTCCCGGCCCCCGCGCCGCCTCCGCCACCCCCACCCACTCCAGTTCTGGCACAACCGAATCCGCAGGTGCGCCCCACCTCCGATTCGAGTCCGCTGCCGCCGGTGAAAATGCTGTCGGTAATCGGCGGACTGCTCGCGCTCACCTTGGCGGGTGCGGGTTCCGGCGCGGTCAGCGCACAGAGCGCGTCGGCGGCACAGGCGCGCATCGATGCCGCGCGCCTGCAGTTCTTCGGACCGAGGGCGTGAGGGGGCAGCGATGACCGAGAGCCGTACACATAGCAGCGCCAGCAGGTCCTACCGTCGAGTGGCGGCGGCCGTGGACGCGGTATGCGCGGTCGCCGCCGACTTCGACGCCACCACGCTCGACCAGGTGGTGGATGCCATCTCACTGGAACGACGGCGGCCCATCGAGATCGCCAGCGCCCAGTTGGGCCCGGGCGTCTGCGGTCAACGCCGCAGCTACCCGGACCGCGATGTGATCGTGCTGGCCGCCGCGCTGCCCAGTCGCGAGCACACGCTCGCACACGAGCTGGGGCATATCGTGTTCGACCATCCGGGTGAGGCCGCCACCGAGGTGACCCTGGAGGCCAGCGATGACCTCATCGCCTACATGCTCAGCCAGCGCGCACATCAGCAGATCGTCGACCTCGGTGAGGACGAATTGTGCGAATGGGAGGCCGAGACCTTCGCCAATATGTTGATGACCCGCCTGCGCGTATTCAACAGCCGAGGCGCAGGCGTCTCGGTCCTGCGATTCGATGAGGCCCTCGGATGACCGAGTCAGGGCCCGGAGGAGGCAGCGTGCGTAACCACGGAGGGCCCCTCGGACATCCGTTGGAGGGCACAGCATGACCGAGTCAGGGCCCGGAGGAGGCAGCGTGCGTAACCATGGAGGGCCCCTCGGACATCCGATGGAGGGCACAGCATGACCTTCTGGCTGACAGCTCTGCTGGTCTGGATGGCCGCCGGTGCGCGCGTGGGACGGGTGCTGGTGAAACCCGCCACCACGGCGCGGGTGGCGATTGTGGTCGCGGTGGCATCGGTCGCGGCGGCGTCGACCATCGCGATTCCGGAGGTCGCGGTCGCGGTCGATCATCTGCGCGCGAGCGGTATTCGCGGAATGTGGTTGTCCGACAGGATCACTCCCGCACTGTGGGTACTGTTCGCCACCGCCACCTCGGTGGTGGCCGCGGCGGCCTGGCCGGTGGTTTCGCGCCGGAATCTGCGCCAGATCGCCTGGATGATCTACGCGGGCGGCGTGCTCGCCATGTTGTTGACGCTGTTCTGGTCCACCACTTTCGGCTGGGTCGTCACGTTGCTGGAATGCGTTTTCGTCGTCATTACCGGCGTGCGCAGTATGGGTTGGTCGGCGCTGGGGCGCGGTATCGCGCTCTACACCACCGGCACCCTGGTGGTCGGTGTGCTGTCGGCGCTGTCGCTGCGTCGCGAGATCGCGGGCGCGACCATGCCGAAACCGGATGAACCGGACTGGTTCTGGCCCGCGTGGCAGATCGCGGCGTTGCTGATCGCGGTGGGCGCGGTCTGGATCGTCATCGAGCTCTGGCTGCGAGCTCGTCTGCTGCTGCGGGAGATTCGGACATTGCACCGAGTTCTGGTCGCCCGTTTCCCCGAGGTGGTGACCAAGGATCAAACCGGATCCACCACGCAGCTCAAATCTTCCGATCAGGTGGCGCAGATCATGGACGCGCTGTTCCTGCAATCCGGTGGCGGTGTGGAGCTGGTCGATGCCGGTCCGCCACCCGCCTCGGTTACCGAGCGGGCCGAGCGGGTAGCCCGGTGGGCACGGAACCCGTTCGGGGAGACCGTGGTAGACGGTCGCTGGATCGCTCCGCCGCCCGGCGTGAGCCCGCGCGGCTGGGCCCAGGCCATTGCCCGCGCCTTCGATGCGGCGTTGGAGAAGACGGGCACCACCGCGCCGAAGGGGTGAGTCGCTCAACGTCGCTCGAAGCCGTAGCTGCGCTGGTATCCGCGAAGGCCGCCCTCATCCGGGCGTGTGCCAGGTTCGTCATCCCGGCATGCTTTTGGCCGGGATCCACACCCGTGATACGTCAACGGCAGTAGTGGATTCCGGCCAAAGGCGCGCCGGAATGACGGGGAGTTGGCATGAGGGGGGAGTTGTCATGACGGGGGAGTTGTCATGTGGTTGTAAAGACTGAGCGTCCGCAGTGCGTGAAAAGTGCACATTGCACAGTTCGAGTGTGCGTATTGCACAACTCGATTCGCAATCTCACACAAAGAAAACGACCTTCCTCTGGCCGTATCCGGTACATCACCGGAGAATCCGCGATGCACACCAGAGGAAGGTCGTCCCTTATCTGTCTACCCTGAACCTGGGTGGCGTATGCCAGCTTTGCGCATAATTGCCCCCGCGCAGGGGTCTACGCCACATGGTCTCTATGCCCTGAGACCGGTCTAACACCCCCATCCCCACCGTACTTATACGAGCGACGATTCGGCGCTGCCCTGCAAGCAGCGCCGATCCGTCTCGTGCCCCCTCGTGGTCCGGCTGGAGGAGTCCTGTGACAAACCAACACAGTGCGGTTCCGAGTCACCCACACTGTGTTGCCTTGAGGCAGGGCCTATTCCGTGCCGTCCGGAGGGATTTCCGGCAGCCCCTCGCTCGCCCGCAACTTCTCCGCCATGGACGTGAGAAGGTTCTGAGATTCTTCGGAGAGGTCGAACGCTCTACTCGACAAACGACGCAGTCCATAGCCCTGCAGCTGGGACAACAGCTCGAGATCATGATCGATCTTGGCCGCGTAGATGTCGTTGAAGAAGTAGTCCGGTTTGACCTTGAAGAACTTTGCCAGCGCAGCCACCGTCTCGTCCGACGGATTGGTGCGCTGTCCCGACCGCAGCTGTGACAGATACGGTTTCGAGATCGGATGGCCGGAGGCCGTCAAGGCCGCCGCCACCTCTGCGTTGGTGTGCGGCTTACGCCCCGGGGGATGCACGGTTTCGAACAGCTTGTTCAGCCGCGCCGCGAAATCAGCCATTGTGAGCCGCCCAATTCCCTTCGCTGTACTAACAGTCGTTATCTCGGATACGTATCATTGATATTAGCGGCTCAGTAACTGAAAACCTACGCCTGATTCGCGATTTCCTTGAACCTTCTAGCCGATGATCCGGAGAAGCTGCCGTGGCTTGGGCGTTTGCGGGCCACCCCCACGGTTGTTGCGGATGGCCTCCAAGTTCCGGTTCTAGCCCGTCGCGAAGGTCTTCCCCGACGGGCCATCGGTAGCCTTAAGATAGCTGACAAGTCATACTCTTGTCTGTACCGGAGTTTGTGTGGCGTACGCCACGTTTCGCGGGTCATAGGATGAATGTTCAACCTAGTGGCCGAAATAGGTTGAGGACTACAGCCTCTCGATGATGGTGCCTGTCGCAAGTGCGCCACCGCAGCACATCAGGATCATCGCGGTGCTCTTGTCCGAGCGCTCCAGCTCGTGCAAAGCCGTTGTGATCAGCCGGGATCCGGTGCTGCCGACCGGATGCCCGAGCGCGATCGCGCCGCCGTTCACGTTCACCCGATCGAAGTCGGGCTTGTGCACCGAGGCCCACGACAGTACTACCGAGGCGAATGCCTCATTGATCTCGAACAGGTCGATATCGCCCATGCTCATTCCCGAACGCTCCAGCAGTCGCTCGCACGCCTGAACCGGACCGTCCAGCTGGTATTCGGGTTCGCCGCCCACCAGGCACTGGGTGATGATGCGGGCGCGCGGGCGCAAACCGTAACGCTGCGCGGCCTTTTCGTCCATGACCAGCACGCCGGCCGCGCCATCGGAAATTTGCGACGAGGTACCCGCGGTATGAATACCGCCCTCCGCCACCGGCTTCAGCTTCGCCAGGCCCTCGCGAGTGGTGTCGCGCAGACCCTGATCGCGGACGACGTCCATGGTTTCGCCGGTGAGGTTGCCCTCCTTGTCCACCTGTGGTGCGCCCTTGATGGTCAGGACCTCGCGGTCGAAACGGCCCTCGGCCCACGCCTGCGCGGCCAGCCGCTGCGAGCGCTCACCGAGGGCGTCGACATCGGCACGAGTAATCCCGCGCCGCTTGGCAATTCGCTCCGCGCCGGTGAACTGGTCGGGCATATCGATATCCCACGACGCGGGGCGGCGGGGCCCGGCGTGCGTTCCGACGTTGGCGCCCAACGGAACATGGCTCATGGACTCGACGCCGCAGGCCAGGCCGACCTCGATGGCGCCGGTGGAAATGAGTCCGGCCACCACGCCGACCGCCTGCTGAGCCGAACCACACTGATTGTCGACGGTCATCGCGCCGGTCTGCCACGGCAGGCCCGCGTGCAGCCATGCGGTGCGGGTGACATTGTTCGACTGCTCGCCCACCTGCATGACGCAGCCGCCGATGACCTGCTCGACCAGCTTCGGATCCAGGGCCGCCCGCTCGAGCACGCCCTTCTGCGCGGCGCCGAGGAGTTCGGCGGCGTGCAGCCCGGCCAGCCAGCCATTGCGCTTGCCGTTCGGCGTACGTGCCGCCTCGACGATTACGGGTGTGCCCATTTCGTTCCTTTCGGATGCAAACTGAAACAGGTTCACACCTGTTACAGCCGTTTACTAAAGCGTCTTCCTCTGTCGTACCACCTGTGCTTCAATGATGGTAGAACGTGTTTCAGTTGGTCAAAGGAGACTACTGGTGGTGGATACGTCAACGCGGCCGAATGTGCCCGAGGACTTCGATGTCACAGATCCGGAAATGTGGGCGAACGGGGTTCCCGAGGCGGAGTTCGCCGAACTGCGCCGTACCGCTCCTATCTGGTGGAATCCCAAATCGCCGGAGGTTGGCGGGTTCACCGACGATGGCTTCTGGGTGGTCACAACGCACGCGGACGTGAAGGAGGTCTCACGCCGCGGCGACGTGTTCTCCACCTACGAGAACACCGCGATCCCGCGTTTCAATGACGACATCACTCGCGAGCAGATCGAGATGCAGCGCTTCGTGCTGCTGAACAAGGACGCTCCCGAACACACCAAGCTGCGCAAGATCATCTCCAAGGGCTTCACGCCCCGGGTCATCAATGGCCTGCGCGCCGAGCTGACGGCGCGGGCCGAGCGGATTGTGCGGGCCGCCGCCGAATCCGGGACCGGCGACTTCGTCGAACAGGTGGCCGCCGAGCTGCCGTTGCAGGCGATCGCCGAGCTCATCGGTGTCCCGCAGGAGGATCGGATGAAGATCTTCCGCTGGTCCAATGAGATGACCAGCTATGACGATCCGGACAGCGACGCCGATCCCATGGTCGCCTCCACCGAACTGCTGGGTTACGCCTACATGATGGCCGAGGCGCGCAAGCAGGCCCCGGCCAACGACATCGTCACCGAGCTGGTGCAGGCCGAAATCGACGGTGAGTCACTGTCTTCCGAGGAGTTCGGCTTCTTTGTCATGATGCTCGCGGTGGCGGGCAATGAGACAACGCGCAATGCGACCACGCACGGCATGCTCGCCTTCCTGGAGCACCCGGAGCAGTGGGAGCTGTTCAAGAAGGAACGGCCGAAAACCGCCGCGGACGAGATCATTCGGTGGGCCACGCCGGTGAGTTCGTTCCAGCGCACCGCACTCGAGGACACCGAGCTGGCGGGTGTGCAGATCAAGAAGGGGCAGCGGGTGCTGCTGTCCTATCGGGCCGCGAATTTCGACGAAGCGGAGTTCGAGGACCCGTATACCTTCAATATTCTCCGGGATCCCAATCCGCACCTGTCCTTCGGTGGTACCGGTGCGCACTTCTGCATCGGCGCGAATCTGGCGCGGCTCGAGGTGGAAATCATCTTCAACGCCATCGCCGATCACCTACCGGATATCGCCAGGCTCGGTGATCCCAGGCGGTTGCGCTCGGGTTGGCTGAACGGCGTCAAGGAGTTCAAGGTCGACTACAAGCCCAACGGTGGCTGCCCAGTACAGCACTGACACACAACAGCAGAGCGGGCGTCCGGAGATCCGGACGCCCGCTCTGCTGCTCCGTCTATCCTCGAACACTCAGCTGAGCCCGCATCAGCGGGCGACCCTCTGACATCGAGCTGTGCCGGTGTGCGTATCAGCGGGCGGTGGGCGACCCTCTGACATCGAGCTGTGCCGGTGCGTGTATCAGCGGGCGGTGGGTGACCCTCTGGCATCGAGCTGTGCCGGTGTGCGTATCGGGGGCGGTGGGCCGACCCCTCCAACACGCAGCTGTGCCCCCGCCTGCGTCAGCAGGCGGGGGCACGAGACCGAGAGTTACTCAGGCTTCATCGTCGCCATCGCGCGCTCTGTCTCCCAGAACGCACGCAGGGCCAGGATCTTGCCCTGTTCATCCACCTTGTAGGTGAAGACACCCTCGGCATCGATGACCTGTCCGCCCATGCGGGTGCGGATGCGACCGGTGAACGCCACCTCGCGTCCGCAGGCGAAGGAGTCCTCGAACAGGAACTCGATCGAGTCGGTCTGGGCGATCGCCTTGTCCCAGAAGGCCGCAATGGCCTCGGCTCCGCGATGGCCCACGCCCTCGGGATCGAAGAAGGACGGCCCGATGGGGTCCTCGACAATGCCGTCGGCGGCGAAGAGCGCGACCCAGGCGTCCTTATCCCTGGCGCGCACCGCCGCCTGTGAGGCGGCCCCGGCGACCCGTGCGGGATGTTCGGTGGTTGTTGTCACGGCTGCTCACTCCCTACGACCCACATCGAGAAGTATTGCGACCCACCGCCGTACGCGTGGCCGAATGCCTTCTTCGCGTTCTCCACCTGGTAGTCCCCGGCCCGGTCCATGACCTGCTTGGCGGCTTCGGCGAAACGGATGAGACCGGATGCGCCAATGGGATTGGAGGACAGCACGCCGCCGGACGGATTGACCGGCAGCTTCCCGCCGATGGCGGTTTCGCCCGCATCGGTGAGCTTCCAGCCCTCGCCCTCGGGCGTGAAGCCCAGGTTCTCCAGCCACATGGGCTCGAACCAGGAGAACGGCACGTAGATCTCGGCCGCGTCGATCTCTTCGAGGGGATTGGTGATTCCGGCCTGCTGCCACAGTGCGGCCGCGGCCGCCTGTCCCGCAAGAGGATTGACCTGATCGCGGCCGACGTAGGCGAGCGGTTCGGTGCGCATGGCGGTGCCGTGCACCCACGCCACCTTGCGTCCGCGCGCCTCCATTGCCTTGGCGGAGGACTCATCGCCGATCACCATGGCGCAGGCGCCGTCCGAGGACGGGCAGGTCTCGTCGAAACGAATGGGGTCCCAGAGCATTTGGGAAGCCGTCACCGATTCCATCGAGATATCGGCCTGCCGCAGATGCGCGAGCGGGTTCAGAGCGCCATTGCGCCGGTCCTTCACCGCGACCATGGCACCGATGTGCAGCGGAGCGTTGGCGCGGCGAATGTAGGCGCGCACGTGCGGGGCGAAGTAGCCCCCCGCGCCCGCGCCGACCGGCTTGGTGAAGGGCACCGGATTCGACAGTGCCCACATGGCATTGGATTCCGACTGCTTCTCCCAGGCGATGGCGAGCACCTTGCCGTACACGCCCGCCTGCACATGATTGGCGGCGACGATACCGGTGGACCCGCCGACCGAACCGGCGGTGTGCACGCGCAGCAGTGGTTTTCCGGTGGCTCCCAGGGCATCCGCCATGAAGAGCTCGGGCATCATGGAGCCCTCGAACAGGTCCGGGGCCTTGCCGACCACGACCGCGTCGATATCGGCCATGGTGAGTTCGGAATCGGCGAGGGCGCGGTCGATGGCCTCACGGCACATGCCCGCCATGGACACGTCCGTCCGCTTGGTCACATGGTTCGTCTGTCCGGTGCCGAGCACCGCGGCCGGGTAGCTCATTGACGTGCCTCCTGTGTATTGCGGGGGTTCCCGCACCCCGTCGGC
>NZ_BDCE01000015.1 GCF_001613345.1 Nocardia uniformis NBRC 13702
CCGGTGAACGCTGCGCAATTGTTCTTCACCGGGCCTCCAATGTGGCGACCAGGTTCTGTTGCAGCGCAGGGCCACTCGTGGCATGTGCCAGCGCGCGGTCGGCGGTGCCATTGATGATTTCGCGGGCGGCGAAGCCGATGCGCTCGAGTCCGGCGGCGAACATCGGATTGCCGGACAGGGCTCCGCCGGAGGGATTGATGCGGGTGCTGTCGCCGAGGCCGATGGCCTGCTTCAGGATCAGCTCCTCGTGGCTGTACTGCGCGTGCAGTTCGGCCACATCGAATCCGCTTGCGTCCCCGCCGGTTACGGCACGGGCCGCAGCGGCGGTCGACTCCGATCCGGTGAGATCGCGCGCGCCCAGCATCGGGGTATCGATGCGGTG
The DNA here is from genome assembly GCF_001613345.1 of Nocardia uniformis NBRC 13702. GTDB lineage: Bacteria > Actinomycetota > Actinomycetes > Mycobacteriales > Mycobacteriaceae > Nocardia > Nocardia uniformis. Next base: position 383 of record NZ_BDCE01000015.1, read on the forward strand.
CGCCATACCGGTCAGCCAGGCCGGACGCTCACACAGTTCGCGAGCGCGGTCGCCGACGGCCAGCACGATGGCGGCGGCACCATCGGTAATCGGCGCGATGTCGTGGGCGCGGAATGGATCGGCCACATATGGTGCGGCGAGCAGGCTTTCGACATCGGTGCCATTGCGGGCGGCGACCTCGGCCATATCCCGTTCGGTCCAGCGTCCGGCATCGATTCCGGCACGGGCCGCGAGACCGGCGATCGACACCGCGTCCGGCCACAGCGGCGCGACCGTGTACGGGTCGGTCTGCAGCGTCAGAATTTGCCGCAGCGTACCGGCCGACGCCTTGCCGAAGCCGTACACCAGTGCCGTCTTCGCCTGTCCGGAGCGGAGTTTCACCCACGCCTCGTACAGCGCCCAGGCCGCGTCCATCTCCACGTGCGATTCATTGATCGGCGGTACCGCGCCGATGGCGTCGATGGCCGAGATGAACGAGAAGGCGCGCCCGGCAAGGTAATCCGAGGAGCCGGAGCACCAGAAGTCGATATCGGCGGTCTTGATGTCGAGATCGGCGTAGAGCTGCTGGAACAGCGGGTGCAGCATTTCCACGCCATTGGTGGTGCCGAAGGTCTCCGGCACATGCGGCGCGTGGGCGAACCCCACCACCGCGATATCAGTTGCGTTGTCGCGCCCGCCCGTCACCCGGCCGCCACCCCCCATGGAATCGCTACGCGATGCTTTAGTCATTTCAGCGCCTTATCTAGAGGTGGTGCGCGAAGGAGTCGTACTCGGCGTCGGGTTCGCCGGTGGGCTCGAAGTGCGAGATATTGTCCAGCCCGTAATCCCACTCCTCCCGCGGCTTCCACACGGCCTTCACGCGCAGGCCCATGCGCACGTCATCGGCATCGAGGCCCAGCACCAGGTGCAGGAACGGGATGTCCGCGCCGTCCAGCAGGATGTAGGCGGCGACATAGGGCGGCTTGATGCGCTGACCCTGGAACGGCACATTCACAATGCAGTAGGTGGTGACAATGCCGGTATCGGCCAGGTCGACGTAGTCGTCGGTCGGCTTGCCGTCGCGCGGGTCCGCGCCACGCGGCGGGAAGTACACCTTGCCGTCGGATGGGGCGCGCGCACCCAGCAGTCGGCCCTCGACAATGGCCTTCAGGAAGGCGGTCTCCTGCGGTGCGGCGGTGTGCTTGAAGCTCAGGTCGATCGGGGTGACGATGCCGGTGACCGGCTCGGCCTCCTCGTTCGGGGTGGCGGCGATCGAGAACTCGCCGGGCTCGAAGTAGGCGATGTCGTGAATGCTGCCGGAGCGTTCGGCCGCCCAGTGCGCCCGCACCCGCATACCGGTGCTGATCTCGTCGGGTGTGGCCACGTCGACGGCGTGCAGCAGGGCGGTATCGGCACCGTCGAGCTTGATGAGTGCCCAGGCGAACGGCCGCTCGAAGGGCTGACCCGGTAGCGGTTCGGCCACCCAGCTCCACGATTGGACGGTGCCCACATCGGCGACATCGACGAAATCGGTCAGCGCGTCGGCTGTTTTCGGATCGAATTCCGCGGGCGGCACGATCACGCGTCCGTCGGAACCACGCACACCGACGATCCGTCCGGAACGCAGTCCGGAGAGGAAGCGTCCGATGGTCGGACCGACGGAGCGGGTGTAATCGAATTTCATCCGCAGCGGGGCGGCGAGTACTTCGGTGTTCCCCAGAGTCACGAAGTCGAGTAGAACAGGTTCTTATTCTGGTCGCAAGAGTCCAGTTGGGAAGGGAGTCGATCATGCGGTTCGGGTTGCAACTCGGTTATTGGGGTGCACAGCCGCCCACGAATGCCCGGGAATTGGTCGTCGCGGCCGAGGAGGTCGGGTTCGATGCGGTGTTCACGGCGGAGTCCTGGGGGTCGGACGCGTTCACGCCGCTGGCCTGGTGGGGGGCCGGTACCAGCCGAGTGCGACTCGGTACGTCGGTCGTTCAGCTGTCGGCGCGCACTCCCACGGCGACCGCCATGGCCGCGCTGACGCTCGACCACCTCAGCGGTGGGCGGCACATCCTCGGGCTCGGCGTCTCGGGCCCGCAGGTGGTGGAGGGCTGGTACGGGCAGCCGTTTGCCAAGCCTTTGCAGCGGACTCGGGAGTATGTGTCGATTATTCGACAGGTGCTGGCTCGCGAGGGCAAGGTCACCAATGACGGGCCGAATTTCCCGCTGCCCTTCAACGGCCCCGGCGCGACCGGCCTGGGTAAGCCGCTCAAGTCGATCACCCATCCGCTGCGGTCGGATCTGCCGATCTGGCTGGGGGCCGAGGGGCCGAAGAACATCTCCCTCACCGCCGAGATCGCCGACGGCTGGCTGGCCATCTACTACACGCCGCGACTGGCGGGCATGTACAACGAATGGCTCGACGAGGGCTTCGCACGCGCGGGTGCCCGGCGTTCGCGGGCGGACTTCGAAATCGCCGCCACCGCGCAGGTCATCCTCACCGATGATCCCAAGACCGAACTCGACCGGCTGCGCCCGATCATGGCGCTCTACATCGGCGGAATGGGTGCGGAGGAACTGAATTTCCACGCCCAGGTCTACCGGCGGATGGGCTACGGCGATCAGGTCGACGAGATCACCCAACTCTTCCGCGCCGGGCGCAAGGAGGAGGCGGCGGCCGCGGTGCCGGATGAGCTGATCCTGGACACCACGATCATCGGCGATGAGGCGCATGTGCGCGAACAGCTGAAGGTGTGGGAGAACGCGGGCGTCACCATGCTGCTGGTGGGGGTGCGCGATACCGCGCAATTGGCCCGTCTGGCACCGCTCGTTCAGTCGTAGAACACGTTCTGAATTCGGTGGCGTACTCGTTGCGCCCCCGCCCGCTACCGCGGCGCACCGCGTCGTTCGTCGCCCGGGGTGCCGCGTCCCTCGTCATCCCGGCGTGCTTTTGGCCGGGATTCACCTCTGCCCAGTAGTGGATTCCGGCCAAAAGCGTGCCGGAATGACGGGGCAACTTCTGCCGGAATAACGGGCCGCTTTCACTGGATGGACGGAGTTGCTTTCGCCGGAATAGCGGGGCCACTCTCGCCGCAATCGGTGCCGCTTTCGCCGGAATGGCGGGGTTGCTTCGAACGCGGTCGCTGTCCGGCGGACGGCCTCAGGGTGTCAGCGGTCCGGCGAGTACCCGTTCACCCGCGGCGCGGTCGCCCTGCCAGCCGAACTTCGGATCGGAACTCGCCTTGCGCTGCCACAGCAGCAACAGCAGATCCGAGACCGGGCCCGCCAGCTCCGCGACCGGCTCGCCCGGGCCGTAGGTCCAGCTCTGGCCGGTGTCGGTGGCGCGCACCGTCATCGCGGCCTCCGGTTCGGTCGCGAGACCGCGTTTGATCATGCGCTCGGCGAACAGCTCGAAGACCTCCGCGACGCCGTCCGCCGCCATGGCCGCATCGAGCGGTTCGGGGGTGCCCAGCGCCTCCTGGCCGTCCCATAGGTGCATCAGGGTCTCCTGGGCGCGACGCCGCCGCCAGAATCCGATAGTGCGCGGAGCTGACCGGGTGAAAGTCCAAGCCTCCGTTTCCGGATCGGCCGACAGCGAGGTGACGAGCGCGTCCGCGGTGCCGTCGTACCAGGCCCGCAGTTCGGCCGGATCCTTCGGCGCCGGGTCACCCTGGTGATTCCCGCGCAGCTCGGCGACCGCCGTCACCACCCAGAGATTGCCCTGCCCGACGTGGTCGACCAGGTCGTAGAACGTCCATTCGCCACAGTGCGGAACCGGTGCCGAGAGGTCGACCTCCGCCGTGACGAGCTCACCGAAAGCGGTGAGTTTCTCGCGCAAAATGGCCAAGTAATCCATGTGCACACGGTAGTCGGAGGCGCGAATTGTCGTGCGGTTCGGCGAGATTCGCCGTAGTCACCATGTTCCCTCGGGGCCGCCCGCACCGTAGTGTGTGGCGGGGGCCACAAAAAATCGGGGTGTGGGTAGAAAATCGTGGGTTGCTTCACATGAGAACACGTTCTATTTTCATCATGTGAGCCACAACATAGCGGACCTCGTAGAGCACGCCATCGACCTCATGCCGGACAACGTCGCTCTGGTCGACGACACCCGCTCGGTCACCTATGCGCAGTTGGAGGCGCGGGCTAATCAGCTCGCCCACTACCTGCAGGAACAGGGTGTCCAGCCGGGCGACAAGGTGGGCATCTACTCACGTAACACCATTGCGGCCGTGGAGGCCATGGTGGCGGTGTTCAAGGCCCGCGCGGTCATGATCAACGTGAACTACCGATACGTCGAGAACGAGTTGCAATACATCTTCGACAACTCGGATATGGTCGCGCTGGTTGTCGAGCGCCGCTACAGCGACAAGGTCGCCAATGTGTGGCCGAATCTGCCGCAGCTGAAGTCGGTTGTCGTCATCGACGACGGCACCGATCTGCCGACCCCCGAGGGCGCGGTCGAATACGAGACGGCGCTGGCCGCTTCCTCGGCCGAACGCGACTTCGGTGAGCGTTCTCCCGATGACCTCTACATGCTCTACACCGGTGGCACCACCGGTATGCCCAAGGGCGTCATGTGGCGGCAGGAGGATGTCTGGCGCGTACTCGGCGGCGGTATCAACTTCCTCACCGGCGAACCCGTCACCGACGAGTGGGAGCACGCCAAGGTCGGCGCGGCCAACCCGCAGATGGTGCGCTACCCGGTCGCGCCGATGATCCACGGCGGTTCCCAGTGGGCCACCTTCATGGCGCTGTTCAGCGGCGGCAAGACCCTCATGCTGCCGGAGTTCAGCGGGCACGGATTGTGGCAGGCGATCGACAAGCACAAGGTCAACCTGATCTTCATCACCGGTGACGCCATGGCGCGGCCGATGGTCGACGCACTGCTCGAGGGCAAGTCGGAAACCGGTGAGAAGTACGACCTCTCGAGCCTGTACATGATCGCCAGCAGTGCGGCGCTGTTCTCGCCGACGCTGAAGGATGTGCTGCTCGACGAGCTGCCCAACCGGATGATCACCGACTCCATCGGCTCCTCGGAGACCGGCTTCGGCGGTCTGTCCATGGTCACCAAGGGGCAGACGCACACCGGCGGACCGCGGGTGAAGATCGACGGGTCCACGAAGGTGCTCGGCGAGGACGGCCACCCGGTCGAACCCGGCTCCGGCAAGACCGGCTTCCTGGCGCGCAGCGGGCACATTCCGCTCGGCTACTACAAGGACGAGGCCAAGACCAAGGCCACCTTCAAGGAGATCCACGGCGTCCGCTACTCCATCCCCGGCGATTATGCGCGGGTGGAGGAGGACGGCACCGTTACCATGCTCGGCCGCGGTTCGGTGAGCATCAACTCCGGTGGCGAGAAGATCTACCCCGAAGAGGTCGAGGGTGCGCTCAAGTGCCACCCGGACATCTTCGACGCGCTGGTTGTCGGTGTGCCGGACGAGCGTTGGGGCCAGCGGGTGGTGGCGGTGGTGCAGTGTCGCGGCGAGAGCCGTCCCTCCCTGGAGGAGTTGAAGCCGGTGCTGACCAAGGAGATCTCCTCCTACAAGCTTCCGCGCGCGCTCTGGTACGTGGACCAGATCAAGCGCAATCCGGCGGGTAAGCCCGACTACACCTGGGCCAAGGCGCAGACGGAAGAGCGTCCCGCCGACGAGGATGCGCCCGCTCCCGTGAGCAAGTAGTCGTACAGTCTCCGGGGCCGGTCGCGACGAGTGTCGCGACCGGCCCCGGAGTCGTTTCCATCTGGGATTATGCGCTGGTCCAGCGGAGATCGCCATAGCGACAAGCTATGGAAATGAAGCTGTTTCGATTTGCCCAAGTTGTCGGTGGGGTGTGCGAGAGTGGCATTTATGAGCGAACAGTCCGGCAGAACCACCGCCTCCTTGGATGAGGTGTTGAAATCATTCGAGGGGCATCGCCGCGAGCTGTGTGCCTACGCCTACCGCATGCTCGGATCCTCATTCGAGGCCGAGGACGCCGTGCAGGAGGCCTTCACGCGGGCGTGGAAGTCCTATGACTCGTTCGAGGGCCGGTCGAGCGTGCGCTCCTGGCTCTACAAGATCACCACCAATGTCTGTCTGGACATGTTGGACGGTCCGCAGCGCCGCGCCCGGCCGATGGACCTGAACGGTCCGTCTACGCCCGAGTCGCCGCTGCCCATGCCGGAGCCCGATTACGTCTGGGTGGAACCGATTCCGAACGCGCTCGCCTTCGGTGCCGATCCGGCCGAACATGCCTCCACCAAGGACACGCTGCGCCTGGCTTTCGTTGCGGCCGTTCAGCATTTGCCCGCCACCCAGCGCGCCATTCTGATCATGCGCGAGGTGCTGCGCTTCTCCGCCAATGAGACCGCCGATATGCTCGTCATGTCTCCGGCTTCGGTGAACAGCGCCCTGCAGCGCGCCCGCGCCACCATGTCGAAGGTGCAGCCGGAGACAACCAAGACCTTCGACGAAACCGATGAGCAGCAGCGCAAACTCGTCGACGATTTCGTGAAGGCCTTCGAGTCCTACAATATGGACGCGCTGACCACCCTCCTGAAAGCGGATGTGGCGCTGGCGATGCCGCCGTTCTCGCTCTGGGTCTCCGGCCCGGAGAATGTGGCGACGTTCATGCTCGGTACCGGCCAGGCCTGCCGCGACTCGCGCCTGGTGCCCCTGGAGGGTGCGAACGGTCTGCCCGCTTTCGGGCACTACAAGCCCAGTGGTGAACCGGGCGTGTGGATTCCGTGGTCGATCACCGTGCTGGAACTCGATGACGGCAAGGTCTCCGGCCTCAACTTCTTCCTCGATACGGAGAAATTGTTCCCGCTGTTCGGGCTCGCCCCGGAGTGGCGCGAGCAGTAACCAGACCTGGTCGACGCGCACGGTGGATGCGCCGGGGTGGTCCGGCGCGGCGCGGCGACATGCGTAAACGGCCCGTTGGGATGTATTCCCGGCGGGCCGTTTGTATTTCGCGGCCAAACCTGTGGATCCTGCCGTGCCGTGACCGATGTAGATACCCCTATGGGGTATGAGATGGATCACCGGGAAGAGTCCTAGGCGACTAATACCCCCCAGGGGTATACATATCGCATCGGAACTTTCCCGGAACGCTCCAGTGGCGTTCCGCCAACTGTCAGGGAGTGAATTCCAATGTCGGAACGGACCTCGGCCCCGCCAGCCTCACGGCGTTGGGTCGCGTTGGGGCTGATTGCCCTAGCCCAGTTCATGGTGATCATGGACACCTCGATCATCGGCGTAGCACTGCCGAAAATGCAGGAGTCCCTGGGGTTCTCACAGGAGAATCTGTCGTGGGTCTTCAATGCCTACGTCGTGGTGTTCGGCGGGTTGCTGCTGCTCGGCGGCAAGCTCTCCGACATCCTCGGCGCGCGCCGCGTCTTCCAGGCCGGTTGGGCCATTCTCGGTATCGGATCCCTCGCGGCCGGGCTGGCCTCGAACGCGGTTGTCGAACTCATCGGACGCGGGGTGCAGGGTGTCGGTGCCGCGCTCATTGCGCCCTCCGCGCTGACGCTGCTCGTCATGGTGTTCGGCAGTAATCCGAAGGAGCTGACCAAGGCCTTCGCGGTCTACGGTGCGGCGGCTCCGGCGGGCGGCACCGCGGGTGTGTTCCTTGGTGGGCTCATAACCGAATATGCCTCGTGGCCTTGGGTTTTCTATATCAATATCCCGCTCGCGCTGGTGGCGCTGATTGCCGCGCCCGCCCTGCTGCCCGACGGTGCGATGGCACCGCACGGTTCGGTGGATGTGCTGGGTGCGCTGATGGCGACCCTCGGATTGGGTGCGGCGGTATTCGCGGTCGTGCGGGCCGAGTGGGCCGCGGTTTCCACCTGGGTCGTTCTCGCCGCGGCCGCGGCGCTGCTGGCGGCCTTCGTCGTCACTCAGGCGCGGCGTAAGGACCCGCTCATGCCGCTGGCCATCTTCCGGGCCCCGGATCTCGGTGCCGCCAACCTGGCGCAGGTCCTACTCGGCGCGGCCTGGGTGCCGATGTGGTTCTTCCTCAACCTGTACCTACAGCAGGTTCTCGGCTATTCCGCCTTCCCATCCGGTGCGGCGCTACTGCCCATGACCGCACTCATTATGATCGGCATGATCGCGCTGTCGCCGAAACTGTTCGCCCGCTTCGGAGCTCGCACCATGACCGTCACCGGTCTGCTCATTCTGGCGGCCGGATTGGGCTGGCTGTCGTTCGTTCGTCCCGAGGGCAATTTCTGGATCGATGTCCTACCCGGCTCCCTGGTGGCGGCACTGGGTATGTCACTTGCCTTCATTCCCACCCTGCAGACGGCGATTTCGGCCGCCGCACCGGAAGAGGGCGGGCTGGCCTCCGGCATTGTGAACACCGGCTACCAGATCGGCTCCGCCCTGGGGCTGGCCGTAGCCACCGCCATCGCCGCGGCCGCCGGAGCGGAAGAGCTGGGCGACCGGGCAGCGCTGACCGACGGTTTCTCGGCCGCGTTCATCGCCGCCGCGGTAATCGCCCTCGGCGCGGCCGGGCTCGCCCTGGCCACCTTCCGCAAGTCCGCGCGCCGAGCGGAGGTGACCGCTGGAGTCTGACTCGGTTGCTACTCCGCACATACGAAGGGCCCGCCGATAACCTCGGCGGGCCCTTCGCTTGTGGTAGATCAGCCCGGGTAGTTCATCCAGAACGGCTCCCACTGGTGGCCATCCGGATCGATGAAGGTGCGGCCGTACATTCCGGCCCCGGCCTCCTCCACTCGGCGACTGTCATCGGCTTCCTCGGTGCCGCCGGCGCGCAGTGCGTTCTCGACCAGGGCATCCACCTCTTCGCGGTTGGCGAGCGAGAGCGCGTAGGCGGCCGAGACCGTACCGACGGTGTCGGCGATCGAGCGCTTGCTGAAGGTGGTGAAGAAGTCCTTCGTCAGCAGCATCAGGCAGATGTTGTCATCCACCACGATGCAGGCGGCATTGCCATCGGTGAAATCCGGATTCACCTTCCACCCCAGCGCCTCATAGAAGCTCTTGGACCGCTCCAGATCGGAGACGGGAAGGTTGATGAAGATCATCTTGCTGGCCATGGTGGCTCATTCCTCTCAGCGTTCGTTACGTGTTGAACGTAAGGACGAACCGGACACCGAAAACTCATCGGTCCCACCGGAAGTGTTCTGCACCACGGGCCTCGCAGTGCTGCCCCCCGTCATCCCGGTGTGTCTTTGGCCGGGATCCACTTCTGATCGGAGTTGTGGATTCCGGCCAAAAGCATGCCGGAATGACGGGGCGGTCAGGCCGCTCAGAGGGCCTACCGTTCAGAGGGCCCATCTCAGTGCGCGTCGGCGAGCAGACCACCGAGGGCGCGCAGATGATCGCTCGCGCCGCCGAGCGCGAATTCATTGTGCTTGGCGGCGGTGAAGTACTGGTTGACGATGTGATCGCGGTCGATTCCCACGCCGCCGTGTACGTGGACGACGGTGTGGGCGATGCGGTGGCCCGCGTCGGCCGCCCAGAATTTGGCGGTGTGGATTTCGGCCGCGGCGGGCAGGTTTTCCGATAGCAGCCAGGCGGCCTGCTGAACCGCCAGGCGGACGCCCTGGACGTCGATGTAGGCGTCGGCGAGGCGCTGGGCCACGGCTTGGAAGCTGCCGATCTTGCGATTGAACTGTTCGCGTTCGCGGGCGTAGTCGGCCACCAGTTCCAGGCCGCGCTCCACGGTGCCGAGCTGCTGGGCGGCCAGGCCGAACCAGGCGTGTTCGAGCAGCCAGGTGAGGATTTCGGGGCCCTGGTCCAGGGTGCCGACCAATTCGGCGGGGGCACCGGCCAATTCGACTTCGGCCTCGGGGGAGCGGTCGGTGACCAGCTGGTCCGCGATGTGCACTGTGGGTTCAGCGGGGTCGACCAGGAAGACCGCCGCTACACCGGAGACGGTGGCGGGCACCAGGATTCGCGACGCCTGCCGGGCATAGGGGACGGCGATCTTGATGCCGGACAGCCGCCAGGCGCCGTTCTCGTCGGCGGTGGTGACCGGTTCGGCGGGCTCCCAGTTGCGCTCTTCGCTCAAGGCCACGGTCAGAATCGATTCGCCGGTGGCGGCCTGGGCGGCGAGTTCGCGCTGGGTGTCGGAACCGAACCGGGCCAGCGCGTTCGCGCCGAGCACGATCGACCACAGGTACGGCACGGCGGCCACGGACTTGCCGAGCTCACGCAGAATGCTCGACTGCTCCAGTGCACCGAAACCGCTGCCGCCCACCGTTTCCGGCAGTGTCGCAGCCAGTACACCGGTCTCGGCGAGCGACTTCCACAGCGATTCGTCGAATCGCACCGTGGTATCGCCCGCGGCATCGGTGTTCTTGTCCAGTGCGCGCAGCCGATCGGCGGTCACCAGCTTGCCGGTCACCTCGGCGGTGAGACGGGCCAGATCCTGCTGCGCTTCGGTAAGGGTGAAATCCATAGTGGTTACCTAGCTTCTCGTCGACGTTCGCGCAGGGCCCGGAGGAGGCAGCTTGCGTAACCACGTAGGGCACCGTGAACGTCGCTGTTGGACACAGCTCAGCGCGTGGCCGGAGGCTGCTTCAGGGCGGTCATGGCGATAATGTCGCGCTGCACCTCATTGGTGCCGCCACCGAAGGTGAGGATCAGGCAGGCGCGGTGCATACGCTCCAGGCGACCGCGCAGCTGCGCGCCGGGGGAGTCCTGGCGCAGATAGGCCTGCGGGCCGAGCACTTCCATGAGCAGGCGGTACGCCTCGGTGGCCAGTTCGGTGCCGTACACCTTGCAGGTGGAGGCGTCCCACTGGCGTGGTGTGGCTTCCCCACCGGCGTCGGCGCGCGAGGCGATCTCCCAGTTCAACAGCTTCAGGTACTCCACCTTGGCGTGCACGCGCGCGAGGTTCATCTGCACCCACGGCTCGTCGATGACCCGAGAACCATTGCTGTTCTTGTTTTCCCGAGCCCACTCGGTGGTCTGTCGCACTGCCAGGGCCAGCGGCGCGGAGGAGGTCAGCGCCACTCGTTCGTGATTGAGCTGATTGGTTACGAGGGACCAGCCGCCGTTTTCCGGGCCGACCATATCGGTGTGCGGAATCCGCACATCCTGGTAGTAGGTGGCGCTGGTATCCGGTCCGGCCATGGTGTGCACCGGCGTCCACGAGAAGCCCTCGGCCGTGGTCGGCATGATGAACATCGAGATGCCCTTGTGCTTCTTGGCGGCCGGATCGGTACGGACGGCCAGCCAGACATAGTCGGCGTAGGCGATGAGGCTGGTCCACATCTTCTGACCGTTGACGATCCAGTCGTCGCCGTCGCGCACGGCGCTGGTGCGCAGTGAGGCCAGGTCGGTACCCGCGCCCGGCTCGGAGTAGCCGATGGCGAAGTGCAGTTCACCCGCGGCGATCTTGGGCAGGAAGAACTTCTTCTGCTCCTCGGTGCCGTAATGCATGATGGTCGGCGCGACCGAGTTGATGGTCAGGAACGGCACCGGGGCGCCGGCGATGGCGGCCTCGTCGGTGAAGATCAACTGATCCATGGTGGAGCGGTCCTGGCCGCCGTACTCCTTGGGCCAGCCCAGCGCGAGCCAGCCGTCGCGGCCCATCTCGGCGACGACCTCGCGATAGACATTGCCCTCGCCGTATTCACCGGTCTGCGCGGACAGTGCCTCGCGTCGCTCCGGAGTGATCAGCCGGGCGAAGTACTCACGCAGCTCGGCGCGCAGCTGTTCCTGCTCGGGCGTATACGCGATGCGCATAGTGCTGTGTCCTTTCTGCCGCACCACTCCGGCGGCGGGTTCGCGGCCCTGAGATGCGAACCGAGGTATTGAGCCGATGATTGCACATCAACTGGAACATGTTCCAGTACTGGGCTGGTTTCCGGCCTTTTCGGCTATGCCTGCATCGGTCATCTTGTTAGGCTCTGGCGAAGCCTGTGGCAAAGGAGTTGGCTATGAAGGTCACTGTTGATCTCGACCAGTGCGAAGCGAACGGCATCTGTGTCGGAATCGCCCCCGACGTGTTCGATCTCGATGATGAGGACATCCTGCACATCACTGCCCCCGAGGTGGCCGCCGAGGATGAGGACGATGTCCGTACGGCCGTGGCGCAGTGTCCCAAGGCAGCGCTCAAACTTGTCTGAAAGTAGCCTTGCTCAGAAGGTGGAACACGTTCTAAAGTCGGCCCGGTGAGTGATTCTGATGTGAGTCTTGCCGGCCGGGTTGCGATCGTTACCGGCGGCGGTGCCGGGCTGGGCCGGGCGGAAGCTCTGGCACTTGCCGGCGCCGGCGCCTCGGTGGTGATCAACGATCTTGCCGAAAACGATGCGGTCGCCGCCACGCTCGCCGATATTCGGGCGCTGGGTGCGAAGGCCGAGTTCGTCGCGGGCAGCATCGCGGAGCGGTCCACCGCCGACGCGCTGATCGCCACCGCCGACGAGGCGTTCGGCGGGGTGGACATCGTTGTCAACAATGCCGGGATCACCCGCGACAAGATGCTGTTCAATATGTCCGACGAGGATTTCGACGCCGTCGTCGCGGTGCACCTGCGCGGACACTTCCTTTTGACCCGTAATGCGGGCGCGTACTGGCGGGCCAAGTCCAAGGAGGCGGGTGCGCCGGTTTACGGCCGCATCATCAATACCTCTTCCGAGGCCGGTCTCCTCGGCCCGGCCGGGCAGGCCAATTACGGCGCCGCCAAAGCGGGTATCACCGCGCTGACGCTGTCGGCATCGCGAGCGTTGGCCAATTTCGGTGTGCGTGCCAATGCCATTGCCCCGCGCGCCCGGACGTCCATGACCGAGGCCGTATTCTCCGCGGCGCCGACGGAGGGTCCTGATCCGCTCTCGCCCGATCACGTCGCCCGCCTGGTGGCCTATCTGGCCGCTCCAGCGGCGGAAAAGGTCAATGGGCAACTCTTTGTCGTATACGGCCCGATGGTCGCGCTGATGGCCGCTCCGGTGGTCGAGCAGCGCTTCGATGCCGAGGGCGAATGGACCCTGGATGCGCTGGCCGAGACGCTGGGTGGGTATTTCGCCGAACGTCCTTCTGGCGCTACATTTTCGGCCGCTTCGCTGATGGATCTCGGCTGATACTGCCATAGCGAAGGTTACGCCCGGGACTGCCCGGTTGATCAAGCGATCAACTATTGGTAGGAATGGGGTTCGGCGGTGTGTGACGGCTCACAAAGTGGTCATGCTCGTGACAGAATCCCCGGGGTGAACATGTTCTTTGAACTGGACGCGAGTTCAGAAATAAGCCCTGTTCAAAACAGTCAAAGCCTTCCCTGGGCATACAGGAACGTGTTCTAATCTTCGAACGGGACCGGGATCACATTCAGATCTCGGTAGCTATAGCAAGGCAGGGGCAGGAGGAATCGCGGGAATGAATGATGTCCTCGCCGTACCGTTGCGGGCGGTCGGAGGGTTCTTCGAACTCGCCGGTGATGTTGCCCGCGCCATGGTGCGGCCACCATTCCAGCGACGCGAATTCGTCGACCAAGCCTGGTTTATCGCCAGGGTCTCCATCGTCCCCACGTTGCTGGTGGCGATTCCATTCACAGTGCTGGTGAGCTTCACGCTCAATATCCTGCTGCGGGAGATCGGCGCCGCCGACCTCTCCGGCGCGGGTGCGGCCTTCGGAACCATCACCCAGGTCGGGCCGATGGTTACCGTGCTCATTGTGGCCGGTGCGGGCGCGACGGCCATCTGCGCCGACCTCGGCGCACGCACCATCCGCGAGGAAATCGACGCCATGCGGGTGTTGGGCATCGATCCGGTCCAGCGCCTGGTGGTGCCGCGGGTGCTCGCCTCCATGTTCGTGGCGATGCTGCTCAACGGCCTCGTCTCGACGATCGGAATCCTCGGCGGCTTCTTCTTCTCGGTCTTCCTCCAGGATGTCAACCCGGGCGCGTTCGTCAACGGCATTACGCTGCTGACAAAACTGCCCGAGGTGATCATCTCCGAGGTCAAGGCCGCGCTGTTCGGCCTCGCGGCCGGACTGGTGGCGTGCTACCTGGGCCTCAACGTCAAGGGTGGTCCGAAGAGTGTCGGTGACGCGGTGAACCAGACCGTAGTCTTCTCGTTCATGGTGTTGTTCGTGGTCAACGTGGTAGTCACCGCGGTCGGCATCAAGTTCACGGCGCGGTGATCTCATGGCATTCGTGATCGAATCTCGATTTCCCCGAGTCACCAAGCGGGCCAAGCGCTTCGGCGAGGGGCTCGACTCCATCGGCAAACATGCGCTGTTCTACGCCCAGTCGATTGCCTCGGTGCCGCGCGCGCTGATCCACTATCGCACCGAGACAATTCGGCTCATTGCCGAAATCTCCATGGGCACAGGCGCACTCGCCGTTATCGGCGGCACCGTTATTATCGTCGGTTTCCTGACGCTGGCCGCGGGCGGCACCATTGCCGTCCAGGGCTACAGCTCGCTCGGCAATATCGGCGTCGAAGCCCTCACCGGCTTCTTCGCCGCCTTCATCAACGTTCGTATCGCGGCACCGGTGATTTCGGGTATCGGGCTGGCGGCGACACTGGGTGCGGGTACCACCGCACAACTCGGTGCCATGCGCGTCTCCGAAGAGATCGACGCCCTGGAGGTCATGGCCATTCGACCGGTGCCCTTCCTCGTCGGCACCCGAATTCTCGCGGGCATGCTCGCCATCATCCCGCTGTACTCACTCGCCGTTATCGCCTCCTTCATCGCGAGTCGCTTTGCGACAGTGGTGATCTACGGCCAGTCGGCGGGCGTCTACGACCATTATTTCGAAACCTTCCTGATTCCCAGCGACATTCTGTGGTCGTTCGCGCAGGCGATCTTCATGGCCCTGGCGGTTATGGCGATCCACACCTACTACGGCTTCCATGCCGCGGGTGGTCCGGTCGGCGTGGGAGTCGCGGTCGGTAATGCGGTGCGGGCCTCCCTGGTCGCGGTTGTCTCGGTGACACTGCTGATCTCGCTGGCCATCTACGGCACCTCCGGCAACTTTCACCTCTCCGGCTAGGGCGGCGACATGGTGGGTACGCAACAGCGTGATGCGGCCGCGAGCCCGATGGGCTACGGCGGCATTCAAAAACCAAGACCTAAACAAACTCTCGAACAACCATGGGTTATCCGGCTCGCCGGACTCGGCATGGTGCTGGGCCTGGTGGCCATCGTCACCCTGTGCCTGGTCACCTTCGCGGGCGGTTTCGAGAACACCGTCAAGGTGACCGTCGACGCGCCACGCGCCGGTCTGGTACTCGATCCCGACGCCAAGGTGAAGATTCGCGGTGTGGAGATCGGCAAGGTCTCCGGCATCCAGAACACCGCCGACGGCGCCCGTCTCGAACTCGCGCTCTACCCGGACCAGCTGAAGCTGGTGCCCGCGAACGCGCTGGTCGATATTCGCTCCACCACGGTATTCGGCGCGAAGTACATCAATTTCGTTGCCCCGCAGAATCCTTCGGCTGATTCGCTGAAGGCGGGCGCGGTCGTACAGGCCAGCTCGGTCACCGTCGAGTTCAATACGCTGTTCCAGCATCTCAATGATGTGCTCGCCAAGGTGGAGCCGGAGAAGCTGAATGCCACGCTGCAGGCGGTGGGTTCGGCGCTCGAGGGGCGGGGCGAGAAGATCAACCAGTTGCTGGTCGACAGCGACGCGTTCCTGATCGATATCAATCCGTCGCTGCCGACCCTGCAGGAAGATCTGCAGAAGACCACACAGGTGACCGGCCTCTACGCCGACACCGTGCCCGATCTGCTGCGGACCACCGACAATCTGGTGGTCACCGGCGGCACCCTGGTCGATCAGGCTGGGAATGTCGACGCCGTGCTGGCCAATCTCATCGGGCTGGCCGATACCGCCACTCCGATTCTGAACGAGACCGAATCGCCGCTTGTGGAAGCACTTCGACTGCTGCGGCCGACCACCGACACGCTCTACGAATACCGTTCCGCGGTCGGCTGCGTCATCAATGGCCTCGGTCCGCTGATGCCGGTCTACGGTCAGATCTTCGGCGGCCGCTACCCGGCGGTCTCCATGAATGCCAGCATCATGCCCGCCGGTGAGCCCTACAAGTACCCGCAGGACCTGCCGAAGGTGAATGCGACGGGTGGCCCACGCTGTGAGGGCATCGCCGATTTCGAACCGGGCGACAAGGCCAACTACCTGGTTACCGATACCTCGGAGGGGCATGTCTGGCAGCCCGCGACCCAGCCGCGTATCAATAATGGCGGCACCGTCTTCCAGCTGCTGTTCGCCGGATTGCCGGGGGTGGAGTAAACAGTGAAGTTCAAGCCACGCGCGGTCACCGTCAAGCTCGGCCTGTTCACCCTGATCATGGTGTTGGTACTGGGCATGCTCGGGATCGTCTTCAGCCAGATGCGGTTCTCCCTCGAGAACGGCTACCACGCCGTCTTCACGAGCTCGTCGGGCATTCTGCCCGGCGCGAAGGTGCGCATTGCCGGCGTACCGGTCGGGTCCGTGACCTCGGTGCGAGTCGGCAAGGACAATCTCGCGCATGTCGAATTCGACGTGGACCGCAAGTACCGGCTCTACAGCAGCACCACGGCCGCCATTCGCTACGAGAATCTCGTCGGTGACCGGTACCTGGAACTGCTCGAAGGCCCCGGCACCGCACAGGTTTTGAGTGCGGGTGCCACCATGGGCACCGATCGCACCAAGCCCGCACTGGATCTGGACATGCTGCTCGGTGGGATGAAACCGCTACTGCGCGGTTTGGATCCGGCGCAGGTCAACGACCTCACGGAGGCGCTGCTGCAGATCTTCCAGGGGCAGGGCGGAACGCTGGTATCACTCCTGAACAGCTCCGGCTCGTTCGGTAAGACCCTCGCGGAGCGAGATGCCTTGATCGGCAGTGTGATCGACAATCTCAGGACGGTGCTGACCACCATCGACGATCGAGATCAGGAGTTCACCACGACACTGGACGAGCTGCAGCGTCTGGTCAGCGGCTTGGCTGCCGACAAAGACCCCATCGGTGACGCCATTCCGCGGATCGCGGGTGCCACCGGTGATCTCACCGATCTGCTGACCCAGGCTCGCCCGGATCTGAAGGACACCGTCACACAGCTGGGCCGCACCGCCGCGTCGATAGACGACCAGGCAGGCGAGATCGAATGGATCATTCAGAATCTGCCGGAGTCCTACAAGAAACTGGTCCGCATCGGCTCGTACGGTTCGTTCCTGAACATCTACGCGTGTGGCACCAATATCCTGGTCGACGGCCCGGACGGCAAACCGTTGCTTCTCAATCTGCCTGGCAATCAGACCACCGGGAGGTGTGAGAAGTGAACGAAAAACGCTCCTCCACAATAAATGTGGGCATCATCGGCATCGTATTGGCAGTGACCATCTCCCTGGCCGCGCTGCAATTCGACCGGGTGCCGTTCCTGGCCTCCGGTGCCCAGTACACCGCGCACTTCGGTGATGCCGGTGGTCTGGTGCCGGGCGACCAGGTGCAGGTGGCGGGTGTGCGGTCCGGCCGCGTCGAAGATGTGAAGTTGGACGGTGCGAAGGTGCTCGTGCGCTTCTCCCTCGACGAGGGGATCACGCTTGGTACCAAGACCAGTGCCGCAATCAAGACCAATACGGTACTCGGCCGCAAATCCCTCGAGGTGACCCCGGCGGGCGGCGGCCACCTCCGCAAGGATGACCCGATTCCGTTGGAGCGCACCATCTCTCCGTACTCACTCAATGACGCGCTCGGGGACCTCGCCACCACCGTGCACGGCTTGGATATGGAGCAGGTCAACACCACCCTGGACGCGCTGTCGACCACGTTCGCCGATACCCCCGCGCCGCTGCGGTCGGCACTGGACGGCGTCACGGCCCTGTCGCGCAGTATCAATACTCGCGACCAGGCGCTCACCGATCTGCTGGGCAAGGCGCAGGGCGTCACCAAGATCCTGTCCGACCGGGCCGCCAAGATCAGCTCGCTGCTCGTCGACGGCAATCAGCTGCTCGGCGAACTGGATGCCCGGCGCACCGCGCTCGGTCAGATGATCGTGTACATCAACGGACTCGCACAGCAGCTCACCGGCTTCGTCAACGATAACGAGGCGCAGCTCAAACCCACACTGGACAAACTGAATTCGGTGCTGGATCTGCTGCAGCGCAATAAGCAGGACCTCTCCGACGCGCTCGACGCCCTCGGCCCCTACGCGGGTGCGCTGGGCGAGCAGGTCGGTAGCGGCCCGTACTTCCAGGCGTACATCTCCAATGCGACGAGTAAGGGCATCCAGCCCCTGATCGACGCGCTGGTCTGGCCAGAACACCTGCCCGATGACCTGAGGTCCTACCTCGATAACGGCCCGGGTGGCCCTCCCGGCATCTACCCCGGACTGACGGAGCCCGGCAAATGAACGCACTGAAAAAAGTTGGAAAGCTGCCGCGTTGGACACGCGTCGTCGCGCTGGTAGCTGTGCTCGCCGTCGTCGGTTTCCTCGCGTACCCCGTGGTGAGCCGGATCGGCAAGACCGAGATCACCGCGTACTTCCCGGCCACCAGCGGTCTGTACGCCGGTGACCAGGTGCGGGTGCTCGGAGTGCAGGTCGGCACCATTGATTCCGTCGATCCGGGCAAGGACCGGGTGACGGTGAAGATGACCATCGACCGCGGCGTGGATCTGCCCGCCGATGCCGCGGCCGTCATCGTGTCCCCCTCGCTGGTGTCGGCGCGTTTCATTCAGCTGGCCCCCGCCTACACCGGCGGACCCAAGCTGGACGACGGTGACACCATCCCCATCGAACGCACCGCAATACCGGTGGAGTGGGACGACATCAAGACCGAACTATCCAAGCTGGCAACCACTCTGGGCCCGGTAGGCGATGACGAACAGGGCTCCTTCGGCCGCTTCGTCGACACCGCCGCCGCCAATCTCGACGGCAATGGCGAAGCCTTCCGCGACACCCTGCGGGAACTGTCCGGTGCGCTGAACACCCTGTCCGACGGGCGTACCGATCTCTTCGCCACCATTCGCAATCTGCAGCAGTTCGTGGACGTGCTCTCCAAGAGCAATGACCAGATCGTGCAGTTCGGCGGACGACTCGCCTCCGTCTCCTCGGTACTCGCCGGGGTCTCCACCGATCTCGGTGCGGGACTGGAGAATCTGGATATCGCCGTCGCGGATGTGCAGCGCTTCATCGAATCTCGTGGCGGTGCGTTGACCGAGGGCCTGGAGCGAATGGCCGATGTCACCCAGTTGCTGGTGGACAAGCGGCCCGAGCTCGAGAAGGTGCTGCACTCCGGTCCCACCGCCCTGGTCAACTTCTACCAGCTCTACAAGCCCGCCCAGGGATCGCTGACCGGCTATCCGGTGCTCACCAATTTCGCCGACCCGATCAGCTTCATCTGCGGCTCGATCGAGGCGTTGGAAACCAATGATTCCGATAAGAGCGCGGACCTGTGCGCCACCATGCTCGGCCCGGTGCTGAACAACCTGGCCATGAACTATCCGCCATTCATGCTCAGCACACCGACCAACGCCACCGCCTACCCGGAGCAGCTGGTGTACAGCACGCCGGAGGTGGCCGCCCAGGCCGGTCAGGTCACCGTGCCCGGCAGTATTGCCGAATTGGCTCTTCCGGGAGGCAACTGATGAAAACCATCCTCGGACGACAGCGGGTGGCGGGCCTGGCGATCGGTATCGCCATCGCCCTTGGTACCACCGGATGTCAATGGGACGGCCTGAACTCGCTGCCGATGCCCGGTGCCGCCGGTATGGGTGAGGACGCGTGGCAGGTGAAGATCCAAATGCCGAATGTCACCACGCTGACCCGTAATTCACCGGTCCGCATCCACGACGTCACGGTCGGCTCGGTCACCGGCATCGAGGTGGAGGGCTGGCACGCGCTGGTCACGGTGAGCCTCGAGAAGGATGTGAAGCTGCCCGCGAATGCCACCGCGAAGATCGGGCAGACCAGTCTCCTCGGCAGTAATCACGTGGAATTGGCCGCCCCGACCGATGTTTCGGCACAGGGTGAGCTGAAGCCCGGAGATACGATTCCGCTGGAGCGGGCGGGTGCGTTCCCGACCACCGAGCAGGTGCTGTCCTCACTCTCGGTGGTGCTCAATGGCGGTGGTATCAGCCAGCTGGAGAACATCACCAAGGAACTGAACACCGCGCTGAGTACGAATACCGAGGCCATTCGCGATCTGCTGCCGCAGTTGAATACGCTCATCGGCACCCTGGATGCCCAGACCAACGACATCATCGCGGCCATGGGCGGTCTGGATCGGTTCTCCGGAATCCTCGCGCGGCAACAGGATCAGGTGGCCTCGGCCATCGACAATATTCATCCCGCGCTGACCGTGCTCGCCGATCGCCGGGAGAACATCACCGGTGCGCTGAGCGCGCTCGGTGGGCTCAGTGATGTGGTGTCGCGGATCGTGGAGAACGGCGGCGACAATCTCACCGCCAATCTGGCCAATCTCTGGCCGACGCTCGAGGAGATCGCCAATACCGGCACCAATCTCGGTGCGGCACTGGGCATGTTGCTCACTTTCCCGTTCTCGATGAAGGATATGGACGGCGCGGTACGCGGCGACTACCTGAACGTCAAGATCACCTTCGACCTCACCTCCGCGCGGCTGTCGCAGAACTTCCTCACTGGAACCCCGCTCGGCCCGCGATTCACCGGTATCGAAGGTGCGCTCGGTCAGCTGGGCGGCACCGCCGGTGATCCGGTCGATCCGCGGACCGCTCCGCTCGAACCCAAGCCGGAGACCCAGGCACCCGAGCCGAGTATTCCGGGGCTGCCAGCGATTCCGGGACTTCCGGCCATTCCGGGTCTCACCGTGCCGCAGGGGAACTGACCGTGAAACTCACTCGCTTCGTCAAGATCCAGCTCGTCATATTCTCGGTGCTGACCGTTATCGGCATCTCGGTAATGGGCGGCGCATACGTGAAACTGCCCGCCATGGTCGGCATCGGCCGCTATGACGTGACGGTGCAGCTGGCCGCCACCGGCGGGCTCTACCAGAACGCCAATGTGGCCTTCCGCGGCACCAATGTCGGCAAGGTGCGGGAGGTTCGGCTCACACCGAAGGGTGTGGACGCCGAACTGTCGATCGACAGCGACTTCAAGATTCCCAAGGATGTCGACGCCTACGTCCGCAGCGTGTCCGCGATCGGCGAGCAGTACGTCGATCTGGTTCCGGTCGATAATCCCAAGGGCGGCAACCTGTCCGACGGTTCGGTCATTCCAGTGGAACGCACCAAGCTGCCCCAGGATGTCGGCACCCTGCTGGAACAGACCGATCGGCTGCTGAGCAGTGTCGCCGATACCAAACTGCAGCAGGTCATCGAGGACGCGTTCACGGCGTTCAATGGCGCCGGTCCCGATTTGCAGCGCTTCCTCGACTCCGCCTCCCTGCTGATCCAGGAGGCGAAGAACAATACCGAGGCCACCAAGGATCTGATCGACAAGATCGGACCGCTGCTCGATACCCAGATCGAATCCGACGCGGCCATTCGGTCGTGGACCAATGATCTGGCCACCCTGACCGATCAGTTGCGTGAACATGATCCGGCGCTGCGGAATGTGCTCGTCAAGACGCCAGGTGCCGCCACCAGCGCCACCCAGCTCTTCCAGGATTTGAAGCCGACCCTGCCGCTGCTGGCGCGCAACCTCGCCAGCGTCGGCCAGGTCACCTACACCTATGACGCCGGTGTCGAGCAATTGCTGGTGGTGTTCCCGCCGCTGGTGGCGGCGCTGCTGACGGTGGCCTTCGGTGGTCCGCTCGAGTACGGCGCCAAGGTCGACTTCATGGTCAGCGTCAACGATCCCCAGGGTTGCACCACCGGCTTCCTGGCGCCCGATCAGCGGCGCTCGGCCGCCGAACGGGATGCGCCCGACACTCCGGGCGGCCTGTACTGCAAGGTTCCCCAGGACGCCCCGTTCGCGGTCCGAGGTATCCGCAATATGCCCTGTATGGAGGTGCCGGGCAAGCGCGCGCCGTCTCCGGAACTCTGCCGTGACCCGCAGGGATATGTGCCGCTCGGCGATAACCCGCCCTTCGGCGCACCCAACCCGGTGACACCGTCGGGTGACCCGGCCTCCGGTGCGCCCACCGGGACCCAACCGGCCTCCGTGGAGAGTCGAACGTACGATCCGCTTACCGGCACTTTCCTCGGACCCGACGGTCGCACGTATCGTCAGGCCAATATCGGAGCCGATGGCTCCGGGGTGGTCCCGACGAGTTTGACAAATATGGTTCAGGAGCAATTGCGATGAGTGACACCAGTGGGGTGAAGAAAACCCGTCGGCGCGCAGTGCGCACGGAAGGGCCGCCGCCGGACGAGCAGACCACCACCTCACAGGTGTACGAGGCCACCGTGCCGGTCACCGAGACCGCAGCGGTGGAGCTCGGCAAGCCGGTGGTGGGGCTCGATAAGAAGTCGGACGAGACGGCCGCGAAGGTGGCGGCCGCCGAAACGGTGAAGTTCGGCAAGACTCCGGTGGAAGGGGCGACCGAGCGGATTCCGCAGGCACCCGCCGCACCGGCCGAGGCCGCCGCACAGCCCCCGGTTCCTCCGGCCGCCGCTGCCGAATCCGAAGCGCCCGCAGCCGCTTCGGCGGGCACCGGCTTCGGCTGGGAGCGGATCGTGGCCGCGGCCGCGGTGGTGCTCGCCATCGCACTCATGGTCGGCACGGGTTTCCTGATCAACCTGCGCAATGAGGCCGCCGACGAGGCCGCCCTGCGCGCGGACTACATCCAAACGGCCAAACAGACCATGCTCAATATCACCAATATCAGCGCCGAAACCGCCGCCGACGACATCAAGCGCGTGCTGGAGGTGACTTCCGGCGATCTCGCCACCGAATACGAGCAGCGCAAGGACGATTACGCCGGAATCGTGCAGAAGGCGGAGGTGAAGGCCAAGGGGGAGGTCATCGACGCCGCCATCGAGAGCTCCGACGACAACACCGCCATTGTGCTCGTCGCCGTCAAACAGACCCTCACCAATGCCGGGGCGGAAGGTCCGCAGCAGCGGCAGTTCCGCTTCCGGGTGACCATTGCCCACACCGAAAAGGGTTTGGCCGCAACGCAGATGGAGATGGTGGTATGACCGCGCCGAAGTCCTCCACGAAACTACGTGACCAGCTGATCCTGGTGGGCGCGACCGTACTGCTCGCGATCACCGTCGTCGTCGGCACCTGGGCGGGCTACGGGTACTGGCAGGACACGCAGGCCGATTCCGCCCGCGAGGACGCACTCTTGGTGGCCCGACGTGCCACCGAGGGCATGTTCGGCTACAACTACAAGTCCATCGACACCCAGATGGCCAAGGTCACCGATGATATGACCGCCGACTTCAAAGAGGACTGGAAGAAGGTGACCGAAACCGTCCTCGCACCCGGCGCGAAGGAGAAGGAACTGGTCGTCCAGGCCACGCTGGTCGGTAGCGGTGTGATCAAAGCCGACGCCCGTCACGTCGAGGCGATGATCTTCCTCAACCAGAAGAGCACCGGCAAGGATCCCAGCAAGGGCACCGTCGATGCCAGCCGACTCCGGGTCAAGCTCGAAAAGCAGGACGGACGTTGGCTGGTGGCCGACGTCGATCCGATTTAGCCTGCGAGACAACTTTTATTCGTCGGGGGTGCCGCGATCGCGGCACCCCCGAGTCGTTTCACGGCTCCTATCGCCGCTTCCTACCTCATCGGCAATCCGGCTGGCGACACAGCACTCAGCACCCCGAATTCAGCGTTGCGGAGCCGGATCCACGTCGTCATCACTCAGCAACGCGCTCCCCGCCACCCGGTCCTGCGCCAGCGCCTCCAAAAACGCACGCGCCCAACGGTCCACATCGTGGGTCAGCACCTGTCGCCGCATCGAACGCATCCGGCGGCGGCGGGCGTCGCGGTCGTCATTGATGGCGCCGGTTACGGCGTCCTTGACGCTTTCCAGGTCGTGTGGGTTGCACAGGTAGGCCTGGCGCAGTTCGCCTGCCGCGCCGGTGAATTCGGATAGCACCAGGGCGCCGTGCAGGCCGCCCTGGCAGGCTACGTACTCCTTGGCCACCAGGTTCATGCCGTCGCGCAGCGGAGTCACCAACATGACGTCGGCGGCCACGAAGAAGGAGACCAGTTCCTCGCGCGGGATGGGGCGGTGCAGATAGTGGACCACCGGGTAGCCGACGCGGCCGTATTCGCCGTTGATCCGGCCCACCTGGCGTTCGATATCACCGCGCATCTGAATGTAGGACTCGACGCGTTCGCGGCTCGGTGTGGCCAACTGGACCATGACCGTTTCCTCGGGGTTTATCTGCCCCTCCGCGAGCATCTCCTCCAGTGCGGCCAATCGGATGTCGATGCCCTTGGTGTAGTCCAGGCGGTCCACGCCCAACAGGATGTTCTTCGGATTGCCGAGTTCGGCACGGATTTTCGCGGCCCGCTCGCGGACCGAGCGGCGGCGGGAGTACTCGTCGAGTTGGGTGGAGTCGATGGAGATGGGAAACGCGCCGACGCGGACGGTGCGGAAACCCACCTGCACCACACCGAGTTTCGAGCGCACACCCACATTGCCGCGTGAAGTCGGTTGTCCCGCAAGGCGTCGCGCCAGGTACAGGAAATTCTGCGCTCCGCCGGGCAGATGGAAGCCGATCAGGTCCGCGCCGAGCAGGCCCTCGACAATCTCTGTCCGCCAAGGCATCTGCATGAACAGTTCGACCGGGGGAAACGGAATGTGCAGGAAGAAGCCGATGGTCAGATCGGGGCGCAGCATGCGCAGCATCTTCGGTACCAGCTGCAACTGGTAGTCCTGCACCCAGACCGTCGCGCCCTCGGCGGCCACCTTCGCGGTGTGTTCGGCGAAGCGGCGGTTCACCGCCACGTAGGCCTGCCACCACTTGCGGTCGTACACCGGCCGCACGATCACATCGTGGTACAGCGGCCACAGCGTGGCATTGGAGAAGCCCTCGTAGTAGTCGGCCACCTCTTCCGACGACAGCGGCACCGGGAACAGGTCCAGACCGTCCTCGGTAATCGGATCGAGGTCGACATCCGGCACACCGGCCCAGCCGACCCACGCGCCCTTGTTGCTGCGGAGCACCGGTTCCAGCGCGGTCACCAAACCACCCGGACTGCGCTTCCAGCGGGTACTGCCGTCGGGTAGGCGCTCCAGGTCGACCGGAAGGCGATTGGCGACGACAACGAACCCCGAGCCGGCACCGGAGTCGGGAATCAGGGCACCCGGGCCGCGATAGGCCGCGGCCGCGGGAGACCCGTCGAATTCATCGGGCTCGTTGTCCGGTAGCTCGTGCTGGGGGTCGTTGGTCCGTGTCATCTGTCCACTCGATCCTTTGCCGGTCGCGGGTAGCCCGTTGTAGTTGTCTGCTGTGAGTGCCTCAGTCGGCTCGTGTACTCGGCGCGATTCCGAGCATTGACAGCAACATGCGGCACTCGTCGGCATCGGTGGCGTACGCGGCTACCACCTTCTGGGCGGCGCGAGCGGTTTCGTCGGCCAGCGGTTCCAGATCGTCGTCCGCGATGTCGTTGGCGCTTTTCGCGGCCATCATCGTGTCCTCTCGGGTGTCTGTGCACAGGTTACGAGGAGTCCATGTTATCCGGCCCGCATCCGGGAACCGTCCGCTCGGTGTAGACGGTGCCCCAAACGCAATGGTGAGAAACGTCGCGCCGCCGAATGCCTATACGGTGGAAGTGCGGGCGCGACCGGGCTCCGTGTGAATCAATCTGATGAAGGGGTCGATGTAATGCCGTTGGCCACGGTGAATGGAATCTCACTGAACTACCAGGTCAAGGGGGACCGGGCCAAGGGCGCCGACGTCAAGGGCGGTGGGCCGCTGGTTGTCATGATCATGGGCACCGGCAGCCCGGGGCGGGTGTGGGAACTGCATCAGGTGCCCGCGCTGATTGCCGCCGGGTACCGGGTGTGCACCTTCGACAACCGCGGCATCAAACCGTCTTTCGAGTCCGCGGGCGGTATGACCACCGACGATCTGGTGCGCGATACCGCCGGACTGATCGAATTCCTCGATGAGGGACCGGTGCTGCTGGTAGGGACCTCCATGGGTGCCCGTGTCGCCCAGGAACTCTCGCTCGCTCGCCCCGATCTGGTGCGCAAGGCCGTCTTCATGGCCGGACACGGGCGGCTCGACCAGTTCCAGAAGACGCTGTCGGCCGGTGAGCACGAACTCGATGCCATGGGTGTGACGCTGCCGCCGAAGTATGACGCCGCTCTCACCGCCGTCATGAATCTGTCCCCGGCCACCCTGGCCGATCCGAATTCGGCCCGCGACTGGCTGGACCTGTTCGAATTCAGCGGCGGACCGGCCTCGCCCGGTGTGCGGGCACAGCGCCGGATGGACCGCGACTTCAACCGGCTCGCCGCCTACCGGGCCATTACGGTGCCGTGTTTGTCGATCGGCTTCGCCGATGACCGAATGATCCCGCCGTACCTGTCGCGGGAGGTCGCCGACGCCATTCCGGGCGCTCGCTACCAGGAGATTCCGGACACCGGGCACTTCGGGTACCTGGAACGGCCCGAGGCGGTCAATAAGATCCTGCTCGATTTCTTCGCTGGCTGCAGGTAACCACCAACTCGTAACGCTTGCCTTGCTAGGGTCGAATCAACGTCGGGGGTTCGTTCGACGCTCGTGGATGACAACCGAGCGGTGCGCGATCCGTCAACGTTCCCGTAGACAGCGCCAGTATCCAGTGAGGTGAAATGAGCACCAATCCCTTCGATGATGAAGACGGCCGGTTCTTCGTTCTGGTCAACGACGAGGAGCAGCATTCCCTGTGGCCCGCTTTCGCCGAGGTTCCGGCGGGCTGGCGGGTCGTGTTCGGCGAGGACAGCCGCGCTGCCTGCGTCGAGTACGTCGAGAAGAACTGGACGGATATGCGTCCCAAGAGCCTGCGTGACGCCATGGCGGCGGACGACGCGGCTCGTCAGGCTGCCCAGTCCTGACATAGCGATGTGACGTCGCACCCGTAGCGACTGCTTGCAGGTCGCTCGAAAGGGCCTGCAGCGACTGCTTGCAGGTCGCTCGAAGGGTCGGCCCCTCGTCCGGGCCGCCGAGTGGGGAATCTGGGAACAGCTGCGCAGGAACGTTCGACCGGGCCGCGATCGCATGACACCTCGGTGCCGTGCGATCGCACCGGTTCAATGCTCTTCGTCAGCGTCCGAGCTGGATCCGGCTTTCCGCGCAGCCGGTCCATCCGGTTATGATGACTCCGCTTTCCGCCTCCTTAGCTCAGTGGTAGAGCACCGCTCTTGTAAAGCGAAGGTCGTCAGTTCAATCCTGACAGGGGGCTCGTAGACGGC
>NZ_BDCE01000016.1 GCF_001613345.1 Nocardia uniformis NBRC 13702
CAGCCCGAGCTTGCCGACGATCCGGCCCGCGGGAAGTGTCTCACCACCGCCGGTGTCGGCGTCTGGGGCCGGTGGCCGGACTCGTTGGCCCAGCAGCGAGACCGCTTTCACGGGCAACGGCGAGCATCGTCAAACCTGCCTCACGGATAACGGAGTCCAGGTCGTCGAGAACGTCGTCGAGAGCGGTGCGGGCCTCGTCGGGAATCCCGTTGCCGCCTTCGAGCTTCATACGAAGCTTGTGCATACGCAGCCCGGCGTCGAACAGGGATCGGATGAGCCGGTCGTTCGGCACTGCAAGGGAATTGGCGCGCAAACCAGCGTGCGTGTCGAACACGTCGTGGTGTGAGTGCGATGGTGTCGAAGTGGGATCGAGCATTGTCGGGGGTACGGTCATCTGAACCTTCTCGAGTCGAGCGAGTGCCCTTCGAGCCTCACTACTGAACCTCGAGGAAGGGATGATGCCATGAGTATAGGTTCATCGGATTTCGGCGCGGTAGAGGTCAGAAGTCATCTTTTACCGCGACGGAGACCCGGCTGGCTGGGCGGGTTGAAATGTGGTGCGGCGGGCTCGGTGCCGGTCCGGGATCGGATCGTATCGCCGGCGACCACGACGAGTTTGACATTGCGCTGTTGGGAACGGGCACGCAGCGTTTCGAAGGCCGTATCCCGATCGCATCGGCGCTGGCCCATGATGATGCCGATGGCCTGGTCGATGAGGGATCGCGATGCCATTGCCGCCTGGAGCTGCCGGGTGAGTGTGCTCTGATCGGCCATCGTTATCGCCGCCGACAGCAGGACTGCGGTATGCGCCGCCGTCAGTGTGATCGCCCGCAGGGCGTGCTGGTCGAATCCGTGTGGAAGTGGCGAGTACAGGTTCAGTGACCCCACTGCGGCGCCGTCGACCAGCAGTGGCTCGGCGTGGACGGCGGCGACGCCGCGAGCGAGCATGCGGTGCGGGTAGTCGCCCCAACGTGTTTCGGCAGTGAGGTCCGGAACATCCACGGGTTGCGCGGTGTCGAGTGCGTGCAGACAGGGGCCGAGGCCACCGGAGATATGCAGTTCGTCGAGCAGCGTGGCATGCGGTCCAGTGGAGGCGACGGTCGCGATATCCCCGCCGCGGCGCAGCGTGATCGCAACCATCGGCCGACCGGGCAGGATTCGTGTGGTGATCGCGGCAATGTCGCGTAAAGAACCCTCGACATTCGGTGTGGACAGCACCACCGCTGTCAATTCGGACAAGCCTGCCGCGAATGCGTCATCGCTGTCGGCTGCTTCCATAGCTGCTCACCCGCCGTCGACCGTGTGACGATCCACGATTACGCCGCATCGTGCGCGTCCGGTTCGGTTGTCGGGAACCGGTTGTTCAGTGGTACCACTAGCGGGTTTGCACCGGCGGGCGAATGGGCAACTAGAAACACTAACCGCACCCGATGGTTCATGATCGAGGAAGAGCGACCCGGTGATGGAGAAACGAACTGACGCCGACCGAGAGTGGTCAGAGCTGTCGATCGCCACACCGGTCGACACGATATTGCATGAGTTGCTGCGGGAGAGGAACGGCGAGCGGAGAATCGGAAAAGTGTCAGGACTCGGAACAGTGTGGTCGCGGGAACTTTCCGATTCTGCCTCATTGCGGTTGCTCGCCAGTGTTCAGTTCGGCCGTATCGCGTTCTCCCGCTATGCACTTCCTGTCATCCGGCCCGTCGATCACATCGTCGCCGGCGACGAGATCATCGTCTACGTGGGTGCGGCAATCAGCATTTCGTCGTATCAGCAAGTGGTGGCCTACGAGGTCGACACTATCGATCATCGCACCCGGCTCGGCTGGTGCGTCATCGTCACCGGCGACGCGGAGTTCGTCAGCGACCCCGCCGAGATCGACCGGTACCACGCTTTACTGACCGGTCACCCGCCTGAACACGGCGACCGGATCATCCGCATACACCCCGACATCGTCACCGGCGTCGAATACGTCGATGCCGCCAGCGGCCGATAGCGCACCCGCACGGTGCGGCTGCCGCGCGAGAACTCCTGAGACACAGGCCGACCCCGCCGGTCCGGCGCGACACCCGCCCCGTCGGTCCGGCTTGCCGGAGGCCGGAATCCACTGTGGATGGCGAGGTCGAGCGAGCATGCTGGTCGGCGGGGCCGGGTGGGTTGTGGGAGCGGTCGGTGTTCCTACTCCGGGACGTTGGCGTGGTAGCCGAGGTCGTCATACTGGCCGCGACGGCCACGCGCTACTGCCGCCAGATCGATGGCCTGGCGAAGGGGTTGATCGCGCACCGTCGCAACGAACACGACCCGCCACCAGGCGTGCCGACCGGTGGCGACGGAGACGAGGAGGAGGCTGCCGACGAGGGCGACCGAACGTGTGCCCCGCAACGGACGCGCCCTAGTGTGTCGCTGCTATTCGGTCCGACGTGTCCGTGCAGCGCAGAGAACGATCGAGGCGAGCTCGATCCTCTGTGGGGTGTGTCCGCAGCCGTTCGCGGTGGCCGAGGCAGGGTCACGCAGCGTTCGGACACCTCATGTAGAGCGGCTGTGATGAACTGGCGGCGTGTCAGGTCCAGAGCGATCATCGAGTTGCGGGTTATCGCTAGAGTGAGCCCAATGAGCCGTATTTAGCACGGTTCTCGGGATCTTGGAAGATGCGCGTGCAAGACAGGGCGTTGCGAATGGATGAGATGGGATGGGGACTTTGGCGCTGCCAAATATCGTTAGCTTGTTCTCAGGTGCCGGAGGGTTGGACTGCGGCTATCACGAGGCCGGGTTCCCGGTAGTGCTCGCGGTTGACAGTTCGGAAGCCGCTATCAAGACGCACAAGCGAAACTTTCCTCGCACTACCTCGATTGCAGCCGACCTTGTCGAACTAGGGCCTGCAGGCGTACTGCAACACCTTGAAGAATTGCTTGAGCCGGGCGAGTCGATCGGTGTCATCGGAGGACCCCCCTGTCAGGGCTTCTCTCGCGCAAACACAGGGTCAGATGCCAGCGATCCGCGTAACAAATTGCCACTACTCTATTTGGAGATCGTCGAGGCGCTCCAGAAGAGATATGATGTGCAGTTTGTCCTCTTTGAGAATGTCCTGGGCATCCGTGATACAAAGCACGCGATTGTGTTCAAAGGAATCTTGTCGAAGTTCAACGAAATTGGACTGACTGCCGGTGTCGAGGAATACTCGGCACTCGACTTCGGTGTTGCGCAGACACGCAACCGAGTGATCATCTCGGGCTTCTCCGACCCAGAGGTTGCTGCGGTATTCGCGCCCGCCAAGATTCCGAGGAGAAACCTTACAGTGCACGCGGCAATCGGATCGCTGCCTGAACCCGCGTACTTCTCACGAGATCTAAAGCCAGAGGACATACCCCACCACCCCAATCACTGGACAATGCGCCCTGTATCGCAGCGGTTCGCTGATCCTGGAGGCGTAACCAAGGGAGGAAGAAGTTTTCGCCGTCTAGCTTGGGGCAAGCCTAGCCCAACTGTCGCGTACGGCCACCGAGAAATCCACGTACACCCTGATGGCAGGCGGCGCTTGAGCATTTTCGAGTCGATGCTGCTTCAAGGCTTTCCTCCAGAGTTCGTGCTCGAAGGAACGCTGTCTGCCCAAGTCGAGCAGGTGTCGAATGCTGTGCCGCCCCCACTGGCGGCTGCACTTGCGGAGGCCACGTCGAAGGCACTCGCAGCCGTCGCAGAGTCGGGCTCCAGCAGTGTGGTCATCGCTTGACTGAACCGCCTGTAAGTGTTTGGGGTGGCCGTCTCCTGTAATGGGCAGTCGGTGGTTCCGCGAGGCTGGCGGGATGTCACCGTATTCCTGGAGTCGGCCCGGCGGCCGCTACCTATCGTTCGCCGAGCGTGAGGAGATCGCGCTGCTCAGGGTGCAGGGCAAGGGAGTACAGCAGATCGCACAGGCGCTTGTGAGACTGAGGTTCATGGCAGGACGCAGGCGGCATTCCGCGGAGGACATCGTGCGGAAGCTGCGCCGTGCCGACGAGCTGACCGCCGCTGGTAAGACCGGCGAGGAGGCTGCCGCCGAGATTGGGGTGTCGGCGGCCACGTTGTACAACTGGCGACGCCAGTACGGC
Source organism: Nocardia uniformis NBRC 13702 (assembly GCF_001613345.1). Taxonomy (GTDB): domain Bacteria; phylum Actinomycetota; class Actinomycetes; order Mycobacteriales; family Mycobacteriaceae; genus Nocardia; species Nocardia uniformis. The sequence continues at coordinate 4,086 of NZ_BDCE01000016.1, forward strand.
GGCGTGGACACCGGCGCGGCCAAAGAGCTCAACGAGCTGCGAGAGCAGAATGCTGGAGAAGGACGCGCTGCAGGAGATCGCCAAGGAAAGTTCTGAGCCCAGCGGCCAAGCGCCGCGCCGTGGGCATGCTTCGAGAGGTGAAGCGCATGTCGGAACGGTTCGCGTGCAAGGTTGTTGAGCTGAGTCGGGCGACCTATCGGCGGATGCCGATCAAGGACACCCTGAACGATCCGGACGCCGGTTTACGGTCGTGGCTGCGTTCGTACGCGGTCAAACATCCCCGGCACGGGTTCCGCCGTGCCGGGGATGCTCTGCGGTTCGACGAGGGCGCAGGGGTCAACATCAAGAAGGTTCACCGGCTCTGGCGTGAGGAGGGTCTGCAGGTACGCGAACATCATCCCCGCAAACGGGCCGGGGTTTCCTCGGTCCTGCCGACCGAGGCCGATGCCCCGAAAGGTGGTGTGGGCGTTGGATTTCCAGTTCGACTCCACCATCGATGGTCGGGCGGTGAAGATCACGTCGATGATCGATGAACACACCCGCGAGTCGCTGCTGCACCTGGTGGAACGCGCGATCACCGCCGAACGGCTCGTCGCCGAACTGGACAAGGTGTTCGCCGCGACCGGCGGCCCGCCGAGAGTGCTGCGGATGGACAACGGTCGGAGATGGTTTCGGCTGCCCTGCAACGGTTTTGCGCCGACAGGGTCGGGATCTCCTACATTCCGCCGGGCACGCCCTGGAACAACGGGTTTGTCGAATCGTTCAACCTGCGGCTGCGGACGGAGTGCCTCAACCGCAACCACTGGACCAGTCTGCTTGAGGCCCGCGTGGTGATCGGCGATTTCAAGGCCGACCACAACCATCGCCACCGACACTCGGCGCTGGGCTACAAGACGTCGGCCGAGTACTCTGCGGCCTGCATCCACGCCCACCACCCGGAGGCCTGCGGGACCAACTGAACACGGAACGAAATCACCTGGCTCTATTCCCAGGTGGTCTCGTCATCGGGACCGCTCACACGACCGCTTTCATCGCCGCCCTCTCCGGCCCGTGCTCGGCGAACATTTGCACGGCCCGCTCACGCAGCTCCTGCGGGTACTTCTTCGAACTCGCCACGACTTCATCCTTCACGGAGGTTGAAGTCTCCCGACACTCCGGGGGCGGTTCATGACCGAGCTCGCAGTTCAATGTCCCGGTTACGGCAACGGTTGGGGGCACTGTCTCTTATATTGATCAACTAAGGGTCGGGAGGAGCGCGTGTAGAGGGGGGAATGTGCCTGGGGACTCCCGCGGTGCGCATGGCGAACTCAGTCTGTCCGAAAGTGTCGGCGGTCTATCGTATGCCGCGCCGTGGATTGGCCAACTTCTGATGCTTGGAAGCAGGGCTGCGGCTTGGTCTAGGCTCCACCCGGCGCAGCAGCTAGTGGTTGCTATCTCCGTTCCGGCTCGCGATTTTGCAGCAGTGCTTATAGGTTGCGGTTGGATGATGGCCTCGAAGGCACCCAATCTGCCTTCAGTGCGGGAGGTAGCTGCTTCGGTTGAAGCGGGTACGCCGGTTCGCATCGTCACGCGAACACTGGTCGCCACAGACTTGTTCGGTAGGGTCGGCACGAACCAGGATCGGCTTCGTGTCGGCCGTCAATGGTTGGTGGACAAGGTTCTGGCGATGACGCCGCTACTAAGCCTGCGAACTCCTCAAGAGGAGCAGCTGCCTGAACCAGGCGTGATCAGTAGGATGGCGGGCTTAGATAAGGACTGGGCGGCCCGCCTGTGTCAACCGCCCACCGACCTGGCGCTCGTTGGAACACTCAAGTGGTTTCGAGACGACATCAGTGCTTTTATTGGCCGAGGGAATGAGCGTGAGTCGATCAAGCAGATCCTGCTGCCTGACGACCCTCAGGCCGCGACGTGGTCGACGCGCCTTTATGCCGCTTCGAGTCTTGAGGATCGACTCCCGGCTGCCGACGTCCGAGCGGTTGTCCTGGACGGTGCATCCGCGACTGCATATCTTTCGGCGATTGATGCCCCTGTGGTCATCGTGGTACTAGACCGCACCATCGTCGATGAGTCGGCTTCCAACTCAGTCATGAACTATCGCAACACCAATGGGGAGCCCTTGTCCGTGGAGCAAGACGTCCGGTGGGCACCGCCGCCTGGCATCGAAGCCCTAGGCTTTGAGGTGCCGCGATGAGCCGTGTTGCTGACCTGAATGCTCGCTACCAGCGGTCGGCGAGGTACATGTCAACTGGTGTGCAGATAGTGGCGATCGGAGACTTTGGGAGCGCTCGGGTCGATGCCGCAGTGCGCCGCGTTCTCATTCTGGCGCAGAACGACGCTTTACTGTGGGCCGATCTGCTCGGCGCTTCTAAGGCGCTCCGTTCGCGGCTTGTGACCCAGCCTCAACCGCTCCAGTTCAATGTAGCGGTTCGGCAAGCGGCAGCTGCTGTTGTCGACGAATCTGCAACCCTTCGACACCAAGTAGGTCCCGCAGCTAGGCAGGTGGTAGACGAGCTGGCCGCCGCAGCGTATGGCGCCGCGGCAGTCGACCCCCGCAGCGGAGAGGTGTTGCTCAAGGAGATACAACAGGCCGGTGCAGGTAGCTGTGTCGTGATTGCTGCGAGCGGGTCAGCTGTCGCAGGGCTTGCAAGTTGGCTCAACCCGCAGGGATTCACAGTGTGCGGCGTTCAACAATTGATCCGCGATCAGCTGTTCGTCGCACGGGGCTACGCCGTCGGGCCCCCTAGATTTTTCCCGTCGTCACTTGTGACCGCCCCGATGACAGAGTCGCTGAGCTATGTCATGCCAACGTGGTTCAGGGACAGAGCGATTCCACAGTCCGGCCTGGCTGAGCGTGCAGAAGGTGCGATAGTTGTGCCAGGGCGACTGTCTGTGGTCGGAGACACCGCGGAGCAGGTGCCACTGCCAGTCGAAGGCGCCGTCGATGAAGAAGAACTGCTCCCGCAGGCGACCTGGATCCAACCGGATGCGCCGCCCAGGGAGCCTAGCTCTGACGAGGTTGCCGCCCGACTGGTCCTGCTAGGTGGCGGCTACGCAATGTGGTTAGACGATGGGGAGCGGATCCGGGCTGTCGATCCAACGCAACCAGGTGGTGGACGCGTTACAACGGTTGAGGTGACGGCAGTGCGCCCGGGGACATATCTGCTGCTTCGCGATGGCGAAACCGAGCGACGTGCATTGTACAACGCTGCACTGGAATTGATGGGGTCAGAGGCCAATGATGTCGAAACATCTCAGACACTCTGGAAGGCCGCTTTGCAGGCAAAGCTAAATCAGCTCGGACGGACGGCAGTGACACGCGAACTCACCAAAGTTGGCGTTCGTAC
>NZ_BDCE01000017.1 GCF_001613345.1 Nocardia uniformis NBRC 13702
CGCACCCGCGCCGAAGCCGGCCGCGTCCGCGCCGAAGAGGTCCGCTCCCGCCGCACCCGCTCCGGCTCCGGCCCCGGCGCAGGTGCGTGCCCCGCAGACCACTCCGGCCCCGGCCTCCAACGCGAGCCCCACCTCCGGTGCGCCGAAGGTCGCCGCCGAGCAGGAGACCAAGGTGCTGCGCGGTCCGGCCGCCGCCGTCGTCAAGAACATGTCGACGTCGCTGACCATCCCGACCGCCACCAGTGTGCGGGCCTTCCCCGCCAAGTTGATGATCGACAACCGTCTGGTCATCAACAACCATCTCGCGCGTACCCGCGGTGGCAAGATCTCCTTCACCCACCTGCTCGGTTACGCCATCGTGCAGGGCATCAAGGCCTTCCCGAATATGAACCGGCACTTCGCCGAGATCGACGGAAAGCCGAACGCGGTCACCCCGCCGCACACCAATCTCGGACTAGCCATCGACCTGCCCGGTAAGGATGGCAATCGTTCACTGGTGGTCGCGGCCATCAAGAACACCGAGGATATGACCTTCGCGCAGTTCCACACCGCGTACGAGGACATCGTTCGGCGGGCCCGCGTCGGCAAGCTCACCGCCGACGATTTCAGCGGTGTCACCATTTCGTTGACCAACCCCGGCACCATCGGCACCAATCACTCGGTGCCGCGCCTCATGCAGGGGCAGGGCGCGATCATCGGAGCGGGTGCCATGGAGTACCCGGCCGAGTTCCAGGGCATGGGTGATGAGCAGCTGGCCGACATCGGCATCGGCAAGCTCATGACGCTGACCTCCACCTACGACCACCGCATCATTCAGGGCGCGGAGTCCGGTGACTTCCTGCGGACCGTACACAACCTGCTGATCTCCGATGAGTTCTACGACGAGATCTTCCACGGCATGGGTGTGCCGTACGAGCCGGTGCGCTGGCGCAAGGACATCAAGGAACGCGGTATCGACAAGTCGACCCGCGTCCAGGAGATGATCGCCGCGTACCGCAACCGCGGTCACCTGATGGCCGATACCGACCCGCTGCGGTTGGTGCACGACAAGTTCCGCTCCCATCCCGACCTGGATGTGACGCAGCACGGCCTGACCCTGTGGGATCTCGATCGCGAATTCAATGTCGCGGGCTTCCACGGCCAGGAGCGCATGAAGTTGCGCGATGTGCTGTCCATCCTGCGTGACGCCTACTGCCGCCACGTGGGTGTCGAGTACACCCACATTCTGGATCCCGAACAGCTGGAATGGATTCAGGAGCGCGTCGAGCAGAAGCACGAGAAGCCCTCGGTCGCCGAGCAGAAGTACATTATGTCGCGGTTGAACGCGGCCGAGGCGTTCGAAACCTTCCTCGCCACCAAATACGTTGGGCAGAAGCGCTTCTCGCTGGAAGGTGCCGAAGCCGTCATTCCGATGATGGATGGTGTCATCGACCAGTGCGCCGAGTACGCCCTCGATGAGGTCGTCATCGGTATGCCGCACCGCGGCCGCCTCAATGTCCTCGCCAATATCGTCGGCAAGCCGTACTCGAAGATCTTCACCGAGTTCGAAGGCAATATGAACCCGGCCGCCACCCACGGCTCGGGCGATGTGAAGTACCACCTGGGTGCGCGCGGCACCTACATCCAGATGTTCGGCGAGAACGACATCGAGGTGTCGCTGACCGCCAACCCGTCGCATCTGGAAGCCGTCGACCCGGTCCTCGAAGGTCTGGTTCGCGCCAAGCAGGACCTGCTCACCAAGGAAGATCTGGTCACCCAGGGCGAAGAGGCGCGCAGCTTCTCCGTCGTGCCGATGATGCTGCACGGCGACGCGGCGTTCGCGGGCCAGGGTGTGGTCGCCGAGACCCTGAACCTGTCGGGCCTGCGTGGCTACCGCACCGGTGGCACCGTGCACATCGTGGTGAACAACCAGATCGGCTTCACCACCTCGCCGGAGTACTCGCGCTCCACCGAATACTCCACCGATATCGCGAAGTTCATCGGTGCGCCGATCTTCCACGTGAACGGCGACGATCCCGAAGCCTGTGTGTGGGTGGCCAAGCTGGCCGTCGACTACCGCCAGAAGTTCCAGCGCGATGTCGTCATCGACCTGATCTGCTACCGCCGTCGCGGCCACAACGAGGGCGACGACCCCTCGATGACGCAGCCGCACATGTACGACGTCATCGACACCAAGCGCTCGGTGCGCAAGACCTACACCGAGAGCCTGATCGGTCGTGGCGATATCTCCATGAAGGAGGCCGAGGACGCACTGCGCGACTACCAAGGCCAGCTGGAGCGGATCTTCAATGAGGTTCGCGAACTGGAGAAGTACCGGCCGGAGAAGTCGGAGTCCGTCGAGGACGAGCAGCAGATGCCCGCGAATATGGTTACGGCCGTGGACAAGTCGGTGCTGCAGCGGATCGGCGACGCGTTCGTGAACGTGCCCGAGGGCTTCAGTGTGCATCCGCGCGTCAAGCCGGTGCTCGAGCGTCGTCGGGAGATGGCGTACGAGGGCAAGATCGACTGGGCGTTCGCGGAACTGCTGGCCTTCGGCACGCTGATCGATCAGGGGCACGCGGTGCGCCTGACCGGTCAGGATTCCCGTCGCGGCACCTTCACCCAGCGGCATTCGGTGATCATCGACCGTAAGAGCGGTGGCGAGTACACCCCGCTGCACAACATCGGTTCCGAGAAGGCCGGCTGGTTCGCGGTGCACGATTCGGCGCTGTCCGAATTCGCCGCTGTCGGTTTCGAATACGGCTACTCGCTGGGCAACCCGGACGCACTCGTGCTGTGGGAGGCGCAGTTCGGTGACTTCGTCAATGGCGCGCAGACCATTATCGACGAGTTCATCTCCTCCGGTGAGGCCAAGTGGGGTCAGCTGTCGGAGGTCGTGCTGCTGCTACCGCACGGTCACGAGGGCCAGGGTCCCGACCACACCTCGGGTCGGATCGAGCGGTTCCTGCAGCTGTGCGCCGAGGGTTCGATGACGGTGGCGGTTCCGTCGACGCCGTCGAACTACTTCCACCTGCTGCGTCGGCACGCCCTGGACGGCATCCGCCGCCCGCTGGTGGTCTTCACGCCGAAGTCCATGCTGCGCAATAAGGCTGTGATCTCCGATGTCGAGGACTTCACCGACAACAAGTTCCGCAGCGTGCTCGAGGAACCCACCTATGAGAGCGGCGACGGCGATCGGTCGAAGGTCAAGCGCGTCCTGCTGACCTCCGGCAAGATCTACTACGAGTTGGTCGCGGAGAAGAACAAGAACAACCGCGACGATGTCGCCGTCGTGCGCGTCGAGCAGCTGTACCCGATCCCGAAGTTCCGCCTCAACGAGTCGCTCGAGGGCTACGCCAACGCCACCGACCTCGTATGGGTTCAGGAGGAGCCCGCCAACCAGGGCGCCTGGCCGTTCTTCGGCCTGAACCTCCCGGAGATCCTCCCGGCTCGCTTCGGCAAGCTGCGCCGGATCTCCCGCCGCGCCATGTCGGCCCCGTCCTCGGGTTCGTCGAAGGTGCACGCGGTGGAGCAGCAGGAGATCATTACCGAGGCGTTCGCACCGACCGCCTAGTGAAACCCCTACTACTGCGCCGGGTCGAATTCGCTCCCACCAAGCGATTCGACCCGGCGTCGTGGTATCTGGGGGTCGGACCGATCGCCGAAGTGTGTTCGCGCGGACTAGATTTCAAGTTCCCCATTACGGTGATCGTCGGCGAGAACGGCGTCGGAAAATCCACCCTCGTAGAGGCTGTTGCCGACAGTTGGACGGCGGCTATGCACGGCGCGGACCACATGTGGTCCCCCGGCGGCACCTCCGGTGACAGCGATCTCGGCTATCACCTCCGCTGCGATGGCGTCCTCCCCCGCCCCACCAATGGCGGCTTCCTCCGCGCCGAATCCATGGTCAATATGTTCGAAGTCGCGGACGAGGGGCGAGTACGCGACGCCGACCAACGCTGGACCGCCCTCTCACACGGCCAATCCTTCCTGCACTACATTGCGGAACGCCCAGTGGGCCAAGGCCTCTGGATCCTCGACGAACCCGAAGCTGCCCTCTCTTTCCAATCCTGCCTGGCCCTGGTCGGCGTCCTCATGGACCTGGCCACCGAAGGCTCCCAGGTAATCGTCGCCACCCACTCCCCCATCCTCGCCGCCTGCCCCGATGCCGACATCCTCGAATTCACCGACACCGGGATAGAACCCCGCCGCTGGGAAGAACTCGATATGGTCCGCAACTGGCGCACCTTCCTCGACTCCCCGGACCGCTACCTCCGCCACCTCTGAACACCCGCCCGGCCACCGTGAACACTGCGATAGTGATTCCATGCGCCACATCCGTCCTGCCCTCGACAGCCTGACCGCAAGGCTCGCCGCATTGGACCGCGTCCAGCGCTACCGCCGCGCCCTCCAGCCCGAAAGATGAACCGCCCGCCGGGTTTACCACCCGGCGGGCGGTCACATCAGCACGATGGAGCGGTCAGGACTCGGACTCCCTGGCCTCCGCCTCGGCCGGGGTGGTCGGGCTCTGGATATTCCAGGCCGCCATCATGGCCGCCATACCCTCGGCAGCATTGTCCTGCGTCACGGCTTCGTTCTCCGACATGCGTTGTTCCTCTGTTTGTCAGCTTCCCTAGCGAAAGTTGATGCTACCGGGGCAGTTTGGTGACAGCGCGTCAGTGAAACGCAGCGCGACATGGCATTTCGCCACTCCCGTGACCTGCTTCACAACACCTGGGCCCGACCTTGTCACCCCCACCTCCGCGTCGTATATTCCACATGGAATATTTGGTACGGAAGAAGTGAGACCGGACAGATGGCGGTGACGAGGAAACCGGCGGCCGGGGCATTGACGCCCCTGGCCATCGCGGTGCTGGCGCTACTGGAGGAGAGGCCGATGCATCCATACGAGATGTATCAGCTGCTCATGGCCCGCCGCGAGGACTACCTCGTGAAGATTCGGCCGGGCTCGCTATACCACACCGTCGATCGGCTGGCCGAGCAGCAATTGACCATTGCCGAGGGCACCGGCCGCGCCGGAAACCGCCCGGAGCGCACCATCTACCGCATTACCGATAGCGGTCGCGATGCCCTGCGCACCCGGGTCGCCGATATTCTGCGGCGACCCAACCGCGAGTACCCGATTTTCCCGGCCGCCCTGGCGGAGGCGCACAACCTGCCCCGCGAACAGGTGATCGATCTGCTGCGCGAACGCATCGCACTGCTGGACCTGGATATCGCCGAACTCGACGCCCTGAGCGCCTGGGTACTGAACCGGCAGGTCCCGCGGCGCTACTGGATGGTCATCGACTACGGACGCGCGCAATCCCTGGCACAGGCGAACTGGCTGCGCGGCCTGGTCACCGAACTGGAGAGTGGCGAACTGGAATGGGACGAATTCGATCCGGAGACCGGGGAACGCCTACCTCTGACGAGTGAACGGCTCGGCCACGACTGGGGAGCCGCCGTCACCGAGGACATCTTCACCGCAGCGCGCCGGGACGCGTCCGTCCGATAATCCGAGACGAGGAAATCCATGTCTACTCAACGTAATCCGTGGCTGGCGCTATACGCGCTGGTTGTCGGGTTCTTCATGATCCTGCTGGATGTGACCATCGTCGCGGTGGCCAATCCGGCGATCATGACCGACCTGCACGCCGATATCAACAAGGTCATCTGGGTGACCAGCGCCTACCTGCTCGCCTACGCGGTGCCGCTGCTGGTGACCGGTCGGCTCGGCGATCGCTTCGGCCCCAAGAACATCTACCTGATCGGCTTGGCGGTCTTCACGCTGTCCTCGCTGTGGTGCGCCATGTCCACCAGCATCGAAATGCTGATCGCGGCGCGCGCGGTCCAGGGTCTCGGCGCGTCGCTCATGACGCCGCAGACCATGGCGGTCATTACCCGTACCTTCCCGGCGGATAAGCGCGGCGCGGCCATGGGCCTGTGGGGTGGCGTGGCCGGGCTCGCGACACTCATCGGCCCGATTCTGGGTGGCTTCCTGGTCGATACCCGCGGCTGGGAGTGGATCTTCTACATCAATGTTCCGATCGGCGTCATCGCCTTCGGGCTGGCCGTCTGGCTGGTGCCCACGCTCGAGACGAACGAGCACAAATTCGACCTGGTGGGCGTGGCCCTCAGCGCGATCGGCATGTTCGCGCTGGTCTTCGGCATTCAGGAGGGTGGTACCCGGCATTGGGACGGCGTCACCTGGGGCCTGATCATCGCCGGACTGGTGGTGCTGGCGCTGTTCGTGGTGAACCAGGCCCGCAATACCGGTGAGCCCCTGGTACCACTGGCCCTGTTCCGCGACCGCAATTTCGGGCTGTCGAGTCTGGCCATCGCCGCCATGGGTGCGGCGGTGACCGCCACCTTCGTACCCTTCTACTTCTATATGCAGCAGGTGCGAGAGATGTCGCCGACGATGTCGGCACTGGTGCTGGCGCCCATGGCGGTGATGACCGGTGTGTTCGCGCCTATTATCGGCAGGCTGTCGGACAAGGTGCCGCCGCGCATCATTCCGACCATCGGCTTCGCCCTGTTCGCGGCCACCGTCTTCGGCTTCGCCGTGCTGATGACACCGGATTCGCCGATTCCGGTGTACCTGGTCATTGCCGGGCTCGCCGGTTTGGCCAATGCCTGCATCTGGGGTCCGTTGGCCGCCATCGCCACCCGCAACCTGCCGATGCGGCAGGCGGGCGCGGGCGCGGGTATCTACAACACCAGCCGTCAGGTGGGTGCGGTCCTCGGTTCGGCCGCCGTCGCCGCTCTGCTGTCGGCGCGGATCGCGGCGCAGCAGCTGCCGAGCGGTCCGATCGGTGAGGGCGGCGTGGGTATGGGCACAATGCCGCCGGAGGTCATGGACAGAATGAGCACCGCGCTGAGCGAGTCCATGTATCTGCCCGCCTGCATTCTGCTGATCGGCGTGGTCGCCTCGGCGCTGTTCATCGGGCAGCCCGCGGCGGATAAGCCGAAACCCGAACCGGCCAAGGCGGATATCGCCGGCTGAGACCCCGGACAAGATGTGGATTCCGGCCAAAAGCACGCCGGAATGACGGGGTGCGACACCCACATGACGTGATGCCCGCCCGGAACGCTTCCCGGGCGGGCGATTTCAGCTCAGTGGTGGCTGCCGCCCAGCAGCAGTCCGGTGAGCCGATGCCAGTCGATACGGATCTCGATCGGCATCTCCACCAGGGTGGATTCGATATCGGCCCGGATCCGGCGGTGCATCCGGTACTGGCGCAATACCAGCAGGTGAATATCGATGCAGGCGACGCGCTCACCGTCCATATGCACCAGCCAGTACCAGGGGATGCCCGCCAGGGCGTATTCCGCGGTCTTATCGGCGGTATCGACCCGTTCGGTGGTCGGCGACACCACCTCCACCGCGATCTTGACGCGCGAGGCGGGCATCGGGCCGTGGTCGTTCGGCTCACCGCAGAACATCGTCACATCGGGGCGGCGCAGCGTAGTACGCGGCGTATCCCACAGCAGCACATCGAGATCGGTGGCCACGAACAGCCAACCGTCGTTGTAGCGGTTCATATGTTTCTCGGCGGCGGTCTCCAGCATGGACGACAGCCGCCGCCCGGCATTGCGATGCGCGACGGTCGGAATGTCCGCCCGCACCGCATCACCGTTCACCACCTCGACGAGTTGGCGAAAGTTGCGGGGCAACCTCTTCCAGATATCGAGGGTGATCGGTTCGGGCTGCAGGTTTTCCGCCCTAGCCCACTCCATAACTCCGGTCATGCACGCTCCTCGGATGGGCGTTGACGGCCGGAAGAGATACTAGGCCGGATACCGCGTCGAAGAACCGGTAGTTCGGTACGGCGTGCCGTATGTCCGGAACCGGGTGCCGAATCACCCCACCCGGACCGTGACGGATGGATAGCCGGTTGCGCCGTCCGGCACCACATCCCGGCGTTCGGCGGTCTGCGTGGCGCCGGTGCCGTCGGTGGCGCGAGCGGTAATGGTGTGTTCGCCAGCGGTCGCGTCCCAGTCGAGCACCCACTGCCGCCAAGAGTCCACCGTGGGTTCGGCGGCGAGCCGGGCGGGCTGCCACTCACCGCTGTCGATACGCACCTCGACGCCGCGAATACCGCGATGCTGCGCCCAGGCGACGCCCGCGACGGCGATCCGGCCCGTCTCGAGGCGGGCCCGCTGCCGGGGTGTGTCGATGCGGGTTCCGGTCTTGATCGGGCCGTATTCGGACCAGCCGCGCTTGGTCCAATACGCCTGGGCGCGATCGAATCTCGTGATCTCGAGCTCGGTCACCCACTTGGTGGCGGAGACGTATCCGTAGAGTCCGGGCACCACCAGCCGCGCGGGATAGCCGTGCCGAACCGGCAGTGGTTCGCCGTTCATACCGACCGCCAGCATGGCGTCGCGACCATCGGTGAGGACCGCCAGCGGGCTGCCCGCCGTCCAACCGTCCCTACTGCGCGAAAGCACCATATCGGCATCGGGATGCGGTCCGGCCTCGGCGAGCAATTCATCCAGGCGGTAGCCCAGCCAGCGGGCATTGCCGATGAGGTCCCCGCCGATCGGATTCGAGACGCAGGCGAGGGTGATGAGCCGCTCGATGGCGGGGCGCGCCGCGAGATCGGCGTAGGTCAACCGGACTTCGCGATCGACCATGCCGTGAATCCGCAGTGACCATTCCTCCTTGCTCACCTGCGGCAGCACCAGCGCGGTGTCGATCCGGTAGAAGTTCGTGTTCGGGGTGAGGTACGAGGCCAGCCCGGGGATTCGCAGTTCGGTACCGGGTTCCACCTCGGCGACCGGCCCGCTCGGTGGCGGTAGTCGCACTTCCGCCCGCTCCCCCGAGACATCGCGCGCCTGCGCGCCCAGCCACCGGCCGACCAATCCCGCACCGACGGCCACCGCACCGACGGTGCCTATCGCTCGCACCACTCGGCGACGGTCGAACCGAGAATCCCCCTCCGACGCGCTCGCCGAACTCGCCGTGGCGGTGCCGCCATCCGCTGCCGAACCACCCCCTTCGTCATTCCGGCGTGCCCCTTCGTCATTCCGGCGTGCTTTTGGCCGGAATCCACCACCTCGCAGTAGTGGATCCCGGCCAAACGTATGCCGGAATGACGGGGACTGTACCGACAGCGGGTCGCCCGCCCCCGTCGCGGCAACCGAGGTGGCCGGAAGCTCCTCGATACGTCGAATAAGACCGCGCAACACCATGATTCCCACCGTCGCGCCGATCATCGACGGCAGCGCCCAGGTCCACGCGGAATGCGGCCGGGTCAGCGCGGCAATGGCCGACACCGCGCCGAACACTCCGAGCAGTACCGACCCCGCGGGCCACCGCACCCGCTCGATAAGGCCCGCGACCGCGGCCACCAGTACCGCGACCACGCCCATGATCACGTACAACAGCAGCTTGTCGCTGGTCCCGAAGGTGTCGATCACCCACTCGCGCAGCCCATCCGGGGTGCGATCGACCACCGTCGCGCCGACGGCTTGCAATGGCGCGCTATCCGCACCGATCCAGGCCGAGAGGATTTCGGCCACACCGAGGGTCGCCCCGGCTGCCACCACTCCACTCGCTACCCGCAGTCCCCGTTCGGCCACGACTTCGACCCTACTGCGCAGTTCAGCCGGTATGGACGCGCCAGTTATGACATTCCGGTGACGTCACCGGGCCGCGCGCCGTTCGCCCGTGCGCGCCGCACATACAGCTGCTGGGTCGCGCGCGCAATGAGCTTGCCGTCGATATCGACAATGCGGGCCTCGTGTTCGGTGACCGACTTCGCCCCGTCGGCGGTCCGGCCCCTGATCTCGTCCACCAGGGCGCTCGGCAGCACCATGGTCGAGTGGACCGTGCCGCGCCCGGGGCTGACGAAGTCGATCTGCGCGGCGGCGGTCCACACCCGGTAGTCGGCGCCGAGTTGCCCGTGCGCCATCATCCCGAAGAACGGGTCGGTCATGGCATAGAGCGACCAGCCGGGTGCGGCCCCATTGTGATTGGAATTCCAGCGGCGCACCCGCAGCCGCACGTGCACCGAGGTCCAGTCGTCGGCGAACGGGGCGACATGCACGCCCAGGAATCGAAGCGACGGCGCGACATTCATCAGGGTGGCGAGCCGACGCGGTGTCAGCACCCGCGGCGACATCGTCCGATTCTCGAATCCCTTGCCCCCGAATCGCATTTCCGCAGTCTAGGTGCGGCGGCGTCAGTTCGTAGTGGCTTTGTGCCGCTGGTAATAGCGGGCGACGCGGGCGCGATTGCCGCAGCGCTCCGGCGAACACCACTGGCGGCGGGGGTGGGCGGGGAGGAAGAGCATGACGCAGTCGTCGGCGGCGCAGCGTTTGAGGCGGGCGATGGCCGGGTCGGTGAGCAGGTCCACCGCGGCATCGGCGAGGGTGGCGGCGAGGCGCGCGCCCGGGGTTCCGGAGCGCTGCGGGGTCGCGGCCAACGCGGTTCCGTCCCACCGCAACCGGCGAATGGCCGGGGCGGCGGATTGGGCGTCGGCCAGGCCGCGCAGGGCGGCGGCCGGGGGTCGGCGGTCGTGCAGGAGGGCATCCAGCACGGCGGCGGTGTGGTCGCGGACCTCGCGCACGGCGGCCAGGTCGGCTCGGGCGGGTTGGCCGAGCGGCTCGGTCAGCCGCTCGGCCTGCAGACCCAGCCAGTGCGCCAGCTGCTCCGGCGTCGCCAGCAGATCGGCGTCGACCGGCCGGGTATTGACCAGGTCGAGGGCCAGCGGTTCGCCGATCAGGGGTTCGAGTTCGCTCACATGCTAATGCTAACTCACCGACTTGACACATTAGAACCACGGCGGCTAAAACTAATGCAACATCAGCGTGAGAAAGCATGTGAAGTCATGATCGATCTGCCCCTGGTCCAGCACCGCCGCATCACTGTCGACGGCGTCGAGGTGTTCTACCGCGAATCCGTCCCCACCCGCGCGGACGCCCCGGTTCTATTGCTACTGCACGGATTCCCCTCGGCCTCGCATCAGTTCCGCCGTTTGATCGACGTCCTCGGTGACCGCTACCGGCTCATCGCGCCCGACTACCCCGGGTTCGGAAACACCATCGCCCCGGCCGATTTCGAGTACTCCTTCGATCGCCTGGCCGATATCACCGAGGGTTTCGTCCAGCGGCTCGGCCTGACTCACTTCGCCATGTACGTCTTCGATTTCGGCGCACCCGTCGGCTTCCGCCTCGCCACCCGGCATCCCGAATGGGTCACCGGCCTGGTGGTACAGAACGGCAATGCCTACGAGGCCGGACTATCCGATGGCGCACGCGATTTCATTGCCCTGCGTCCCGACCAGGAAGGGTCCGAGGACACCATCCGCCAGCTACTCACCCCGGAGGGCACCCGCGGCCAGTACGAGCACGGCGTCGCCGACCCCACCACCCTCTCCCCCGAGAGCTGGACCCTCGATCAGCACTACCTCGACCTGCCCGGTCGTAAGGAAGCACAGGTGGCGCTGGCTTTCGACTACCACTCCAATGTGGACCGCTACCCCGAATGGCAGTCCTGGCTGCGCGAATACACTCCCCCGGCGCTCATCGTCTGGGGCGCGAACGACCCCTTCTTCCCTGCCCCCGGCGCACACGCCTATCTGGCCGATCTCCCCGATGCCGAACTCCATCTGTTCGACACCGGGCACTTCGCCCTGGAAACCCACCTTCGCGAAATCGCCCCGCTGATCGCCGACTTCCTCGATCGGCTGGCCGCTGCCGCTCAACGGAAGTGAGCTCACAACATCGACAGCGCGCCGCAATGGCATCGGCGGCAGACCTGCCATCGGCCCAGGGCGCGGCGCTGGTCGATGCCGCGCGGGGCGCGTTCACCACGGGCCTCGGCACCGTCGCCGTGGTGTGCGCGGTGACGGCCGCCGCGCTCGCGATCGCGGTACTCCGGTCATTGCGGACCGTGGCTATCGACGCCGCTGCGAGCACTGATCGGGTCCCGTCAACGCACAACGGCGTCGCCGGATTCCCGGCGACGCCGCGTGCGTGCCAACGCTATTCGTTCGGCGAGTAGCCCACCATCCACGGCACCGAGAACTTGTCGGTGGCCATGCCGAAGGCTTCGGCCCATTCGGTCTTGCCCAGCGGCATGCTGATATCGCCGCCCGCCGACAGCGCCGTGAAGATGCGCTCGGCCTCCTCGTGGCTGGCGGCGTCGAAGGAGACGGCGAAGGCCGGATTCGACGTGTTGACCGTCTGTCCCGGCGGACAGTCCGAGCCCATCAGAATGTCGGTGTCGCCCAGCGGAATCGAGACATGGGCGACCAGATCGTCGGCCCCCTCCGGCACACCCTCGCCGCCCATATCGCTGAAGCGCAGCAACTGCATGGGTGCGTCGAACACGCTCTGGTAGAAGGTGAACGCCTCTTCGGCATTGCCGTTGAAGAGCAGATAAGGATTCAGAGATTTCATGAACTGCCTCCTCGCGCGATGGTTTTCCGGGGTGAACGGCAACGGCCGCCGCCCCCGTAATGGGGACGACGGCCGCGACCGAAACTCATCGGTCAGCTGTAGATCGCATCCACGTCTGCGGCGTATTCCTTCATGACCACATTGCGCTTGAGCGACATCTTCGGGGTGAGCTCGCCACCCTCCTGGGTCCAGTCGACCGGCAGAATGCGGATCTTCTTGATCGCCTCGGCGTGCGACACCAGGTTATTGGTGGCGGCCACGGCCGAGTTGATATCGGCGACCAGGGTCTCGTTCGCGATCAGTTCCTCGATCGGGGTTTCCGCCGCGATGCCATTGCGGGTCTTCCAACCGGGCAGGGCCTCCGGGTCGAGGGTGACGAGCGCGCCGATGAACGGCTGTCCGTCGCCGACCACCATAACCTGGCTGATCAGCGGGTGCTGACGCAGCGAATCCTCGAGCATCGCCGGGGAGACATTCTTGCCACCCGCCGTGACGATGATTTCCTTCTTGCGGCCGGTAATGGAGATGAAGCCCTGCTCATCGATGGCACCGAGGTCACCGGTCTTGAACCAGCCGTCGGTGAACGCGTCGGCGGTGGCCTCCGGGTTGTTCCAGTAGCCCGCGAAGACGACCGGGCCCTTGATGAGCAGTTCGCCGTCGTCGGCGACCTTCGCGCCGTGCCCCGGCAGCGGGCGGCCGACCGAGCCGACCTTGATGTACTTGGGCGTGTTCACGCTGACGGCGGCGGTGGACTCGGTCAGACCGTAGCCCTCGTAGATGGTGACGCCCGCACCGCGGAAGAAATGGCCCAGGCGCGCACCGAGGGGACCGCCACCGGAGACGGCGGACTGGCAGCGACCACCCATGGCGTCGCGCAGCTTGCCGTAGACCAGCTTGTCGAAGACGGTGTGCTTGAGCTTCAGGACGAAGCCCGCGCCGCCGTTCTGCTGCGCCTCTGAGTACTGCACGGCCACCTCGGCGGCGGCGTCGAAGATCTTGCCCTTACCGCCGTCGTGCGCCTTCTGCTTCGCGCCGTTGAAGACCTTCTCGAATACCCGCGGCACCGAGAGGATGAAGTCCGGCTTGTACTGGCCGAACTGCTCGACCAGCGTGGACCAGTCGGAGGTGTGCGCGACGGTGACACCGGCATCGAACGCGGCCAGTGCGACGGCACGGGCGAAAACATGGGCCAGCGGCAGGAACAGCAGCGATTTGCGACCGGGCTGCAGGAACTCGCTCATGGCGGCGCGGTCGGCGGCCGACTCGGCGTAGAGGTTGGCATGCGAGAGCATGACGCCCTTGGGGCGGCCGGTGGTGCCGGAGGTGTAGATGAGGGTGGCCGGGGACGCGGCCTGCACCTGGGCGCGGCGCTCGTGCACGACGCTGTCGTCGAGGTCCGCGCCCCGCGCGATCAGGTCGGCGATCGCGCCCTTGTCGAGCTGCAGCACCTCGCGCAGGTCACCGAGTTCGCCTTCGACTTCGGCGATGGTGGCGCGCAGCTGGTCGTTGTCGACGATGGTGAGCTTGGTGGCGGAATCGGAGAGGATCCAGCGGCACTGTTCGGCGGCGGAGCTGTCGAAGATGGCGACCGTGCAACCACCCGAGGCCCAGATGGCGAAGTCGAGGACGACCCACTCGTAGCTGGTGGCGGCCATGATAGCGACGCGATCACCGGGTTCGATACCCGCGGCGACCAGGCCCTTGGCCACATCGGTCACGGTCTTGGCGAATTCCGCCGCCGTGATGTCGTTCCAGCCGCCCTTACCGTCCGGGGTATTGAAGACAACCAGGTCAGGGGTTTCCTCAGCATGCCGGAAGGCGCCGTCCGCCATATTGGCGTTTTCCGGGATGGTGTAGGTAGCCGGGACTTCGAACTCTCGCATCGGTGCCCTTCCAGGGTGGATTTACTCGTCAGTAATTTACGCCACGTTCGGCGGACATGTCGCCACGGCCACCCGAGCGGGTCCCGGCTGGACCCGACGGGTGGGGCGAACAAACGCCCCGGACCCTATCCTATGGAACGTGTTTGAGCAGGTCGCAGGGCCTGTCGCAGAAAGTCCGCGAGCTCTCGGGTCACCTTCGCGGCGGGTTCTACCAGGGTCGCCTGCGCCTGGGCTACATGCCAGAGCCCGCGGCTCTCGGTGAACACGGTGGAAACCCCGGCGGCCTCCAACGGCCTCGGCGTCGTCGAGGGCAGCCGGGAACGGATGTTCCGGTGCGAGCCGGTAGTCGGGCACATGTACCCGGCAACCGATTTCGCGGGACAGCACCGCCGCCAGGGCGCGGTGGGTGGTCGGCGAACCGACCGTGTAGCCGCCGCCGTGCAGGTACAGCACCGTAATGGCATCGGAAACCGGTCCGGTCGCGATTCTTTCGGCGGGCCGGTCACCCAGGCGGATCGACTCCACCCGGGTACCGCGCGGCAGCAATTGCGCGGCCGCGCCGAGGTCCATCAGCTTTCGCTGCGCGGTGAACGGCAGTCGATAGTGGAAGACCACGCGGAACATGGAATTGAGTACCGCGCGGGCGACCGGGAGCGGCAACGAGATCTCGGGCATCAGCAACCTCAGGGCAGGACGCGCTTTTGCACCACGGCGGCAATGCGCTGGTAGTACGAGGCGGTGGTGCGGACGAAGAGGTCGAGAACCTTTGCTTCCCAGCCGATCAGCACGCGGCCGTGGCCCTTGCGGACACCGTTGAGGATGGTCTCGGCCGCCATTTCGGGGGTGTGCATCGCCAGCTTGGCGTCGAACATCGCGGCCAGGTTCTTCTGATCCAGGCCCTCGACGACGGTGGCATTGCGGGCCACGGCGGTCTTGATACCGCCGGGGTGCACGCAGGTGACCTTGACCGGGTCACCGCTGACGATCATTTCCTGGCGCAGCGCCTCGGTGAAGCCGCGAACCGCGAACTTCGCCGCGTTGTAAGCGCTTTGGCCGGGAACGGCGATCAGCCCGAAGAGGCTGGAGATATTCACGACGTGGCCCGAGCCGGATTCGATCAGGTACGGCAGGAAGGCCTTGGTGCCGTTGACGACTCCCCAGAAGTCGACATCCATAATGCGTTCGATGTCTTTGAACTGGGTGGCGAGCACATCGCCGTGGTGGGCGATTCCGGCATTGTTGTAGACCTGGTTGACCTTGCCGAAGTGCTCCTTCACGGCGTCGGCGTAGAGCAGCACCGCCTCCCGCTCGGCCACATTGATCCGGTCGGATTTGATTCGCACGCCGTACTTCTCACACAGCCGCACGGTTTCGGCGAGGCCCTCGGTATCGATATCGGAGAGCGCGAGCTGCGCGCCGCGGCGGGCCAGGGCCTCCGCCAGGGCGCGACCGATGCCGGAACCGGCTCCGGTGATCACACAGACCTTGTCCTTGAAGTAAGCGTCGTTGCTCACGGTCACTCTTTCGGTTCGGAGACGGTGGGTCAGGAGGCTTTCGCGGTGGTTTCGTAGGCCGCTATATCGAATGTCTCGAGCAGACTACGGAATCGGAAGGTGAAATCCGGCCACAGCGTGGTGTTGTTGCCGTGTTTGTCGAGGTACCAGCTGGCGCAGCCACCGGTATTCCACACCGAACCGGTCAGCTTGCCCTGCAATTCGGTGTTGTATTCGTCCTGCGCGTCCTGACGCACCTCAACGGTGCGCAGCCCCTGCTTGTCGATGGTCTGCACGGCGTCGGCGATGTAATTGATCTGCGATTCGATCATGTACACCATCGAGGTGTGGCCCAGGCCGACATTCGGGCCGAGCAGGAAGAACATATTCGGGTAGTTGTGGATCGTCGAACCCTTGTAGCCCTGCTGGCCGGAGTGCTCGAAAACCTCGGCGAGCGTGCGGCCGTCGCGGCCGGAAATGGTCTCGTACATGGGCGAATCGGTGACGTGGAAGCCGGTGGCGACGACAATCGCGTCGACCTCGCGCTCGGTGCCGTCCTTGGTGACAACCGAGCCCGCGCGCACCTCCTTGATGCCATCGGTGACGACATCGACATTGTCGCGGCTCAGTGCCGGGTAGTACTCGTTGGAGATGAGCATGCGCTTGCAGCCGATGCTGAAGTTCGGCGTGACCTTCTTGCGCAGTTCGGGGTCGCGCACCTCGATCCGCAGCTTGGCGCGGGCGACGGCCTCCAGGGCCTTCATGGCGGGCGGGAATTTCGCCAGGCCCACCACCTGGGTCTCGCGCACGGCGTAGATGGCGGCGCGGGAGAGCGCCTGGGCGCCCGGAATGTGTTTGAACGCTAGTCGTTCCGGCAGCGTGTACGGCCGGTCGCCGCGCGGCAGCAGCCACGGGGCGGTGCGCTGGTAGACGTCCAGCTTCGCGACCTGCTTGGCAATACTCGGCACGATCTGAATCGCGGACGCGCCGGTGCCGATGACGGCGACGCGCTTACCGGTCAGGTCGGCGTCGTGGTTCCAGCGGGCGGAGTGGAAGATCTCGCCCTGGAATTCGTTGATGCCCTTGATATCCGGCAGGTTCGGCTCGCACAGCGCGCCGACGGCGGAGATCAGGATATCCGCGGTGAACGGGCCCTGGCTGGTCTGGATATCCCAGCGCGAGGCCGCTTCGTTCCACTGCGCCCCGGTCATATCGCAGCCGAAGATGTGCCGATCGCGCACGCCGTACTTATCGGCTACGCCCTGGATGTACTGCTGGATCTCGGGCTGCTTGGAGAAGGACCGGGTCCACTCCGGATTGAGCGCGAAGGAGTACGAGTACAGGTGCGAGGGCACATCGCAGGCCGCGCCCGGGTACGTATTGTCACGCCAGGTGCCGCCGACATCGTGGCCGCGCTCCAGGACCAGGAAGTCGTTTCGCCCCTGCTGACGCAGGCGGATCGCCATGCCCAAACCGGAGAACCCGCTGCCCACGATGACAATGCGGGAGTGGCGGGCGGGGCGGTTTTCGACAGCCTTGTCTGTAACCTTGCGACTCATGTAACTGAGCCTAAAGTCTTATTGAGTCCGAGTCAACAGTATTGACTCACGTTCAGTAGGATCGTCATCGTGAGCAAGGAACGCAGCACGGAGACAGGCGGCAAGACCGCGTCCAAGCGCGTGCGACTGAGCCCCGAGGACCGACGCCAGCAATTGATCACGCTCGGCGTCCAGATGCTGCGCGACCGCGCCCTGGAAGATATCTCGGTAGGCGAGATCGCGGATAAGGCAGGTATCTCCCGGGGCCTCCTCTTCCACTACTTCGCCTCGAAACAGGATTTCCACCTGGCCATAGTCCAGTACGCCAATGCCGAACTCCTGCAACGGACCGCCCCCGACAAATCCCTCGACCTCTACGACATGCTCCGCGACGCCGTCACCCGCTACATCGACTACGTCAGCGAGAACCGCACCTCATACCTGGCGCTGCTGCGCGGCCCCGCCAGCGCCAGCCCCGAACTGGTCACCCTGGTAGCCCAAACCCGCCACGCCCTGGTCGACCGCATCCTCGCCGAAGCCCCCCTCGAAATCGACCCCACCGACCGCCCCCGCCTCCGCCTGGCGGTCCGAGGCTGGATCGCGTTCGTAGAAGAAACCACCCTCACCTGGCTCCGCGAAGAACCCATTACCCGCGAGGCCCTGGTAGAGATGCTCGTCGACTCCCTCCCCGCCCTTGCCCTGAACCCCATCCTCGCCGCGGCGCTGCGCCCCTGACGGAACGGCGGGGGGCCGGGAAAGCCACCGGCGGCCCGGGACACGGGTAGCAGACCAAGCCCCTCGGCCATGCCGGACCCCTGCCGCAGGGTCGCGCCCAGCGCCGGTACGACGCGGCGGGCGCGGCCACGACCCCGCCACCCAGCAACCCGAGACACGACCCCGCCACCCGGCAGCCCCGAGCACGAACCCGCCATCCCGGCGTGCTTTTGGCCGGGATCCACTCCTCAGCAATGGTGGATTCCGGCCAAAAGCATGCCGGAATGACGAGAGTGTCAGCGACTTCGCAACCGATGAAAGTGCCGGGGACATCGCAGTGCCCGGGACACCGCGATCTCGGCCCTCGGCAGGGCCCGCCTATAGCGCGTGAGCGTCGAGCCAGGTGCGGGCCAAGTTCGGTGGGGAGGCGTTGCCTTCGCGGAATTGGCGGACCATATCGGCGAGGTCGGCGGTGGTGAGTTCGCCTGCTACGTAATTGAGTTTGCGGAGTTGATCATTGGTCAGCGCGGCCTTGCGGAGTAGCGGGAGGATTTGCTGGGCGCGGAAGGCGTAGTCGGGGTCGGCGACCGTATCGAGGGTGTCGGGATTGCCGCCGGGGAGGAAGGCGGGCGGGACCGACAGGACGCCTGCCTGAATTGTGCCGTCCAGCAGCGCTTCTCGGACTTCGGCGTCGCTGCCGTAAGTGGTGAGGTGGGTGATGGTGCAGCCGTAGGTGGTTCGCAGGGGGTCTACGACATCGAGTTGGGGGTCGAGGGCGGGGCGTAGCGGGTCCGCCGACGGGCCGGTATTGATGCCGACGGCGAGTTCGGAACAGCGGGAAGCCAGGTCCTGCAGAGTTGTCGGAAGCTGTGCGGCGGAAGCCGTCACCACGGTGACGCGCAGGTCGGTGCCGTCGGCGGGGTCGGAGACGATCAGCCCTTCGGGCAGGGCGCTGTAGAGCGCCGGGAGAACCTTGTCGGGTTCGGTGGCGGTGGCGGCCGCGTCGAAGTAGCGCAGCAGATCCCCGGTGTCATCACTGACCAGCGTCACCGAATTCGCATCGAGATCGGCCAGGTAGTCGGCGCGGGTGCCGAGACGCTCCTCGACCCTGGTATCGGCTCCGGTGCGGGCGAGGGCACCCGCGTAGATCTCGGCGATGATGCGGGCCTGGTCCGAATCCCCCGCACCCACCACGATGGTCGGCTCGGCGGAGTCGCGGGTGCACGACACCGCGGCGGCGGACAGTGCCAGCACCAGCACCGAGCCCAACAGCCGTCGACCGAACCCAGTACCCCGTGCGAAGCGATCCGTAGCGCCGAACATGCGCAACAGTCTGCCTGGCGGGGGGTGGCGGCCCGGACAGCGGCACGCCTGGCGCGCCCGTGCGCATCACGAGCAGCGTGAATACAACACCGGCAACATGCGCCGATTCGGCGAAACGCCTCCGGGAAGCCAGCGACAAGACCCCGAGGCAGGCAATATGGACACCCATGGCGGTCCGGACTTCCCACCCGGAATCGCTCGCTCCCGCCCGGGACGTCGGAAGGACTCCAGTGAAATCCCCGATCACCACGCGTGGCCGCCGCGGATTACGGCCCGCCCTCACCATTGCCCGAGTACTCGCCGCGGCCGTCGCGCTGGCGGGCGTCATGGCGCTCACCGCGTGTGGCGATTCCGACCCGTTGGCCGGGAACAGCAGCTGCGATACCGATACCAATCAGATCACCGTCGGCTCCGCCAATTTCCCGGAGTCGGAGACCGTCGCCAATATTTACGCGGAAGCCTTGCGCGTAAACGGTTTCCAGGTAGACACCAAACTCAATATCGGCAGCCGCGAGGCGTACGTGCCCGCCGTGCGCAACTGCTCGATCAGCCTGGTCCCGGATTACACCGGCAATCTGCTGCAGTACCTGGACAAGTCGGCCACCGCCGCCACCGCGGCGGATGTGAACGCCGCACTGACCACCGCCCTCGGTGATGAGCTGGCCATCGGCACCCCCGCGCCCGGACAGGATTCCGATGCGGTGGTCGTCACCCGCGCCACCGCCGACCGCTGGAATCTGAACACCATCGCCGACCTGGCCGCCCATTCGGCCGATGTCAAATTCGCCGCCCCCGCCGAATTCCAGGAGCGTCCGGGTGGCCTGCCGGGGTTGCGGAAGAACTACAACCTCGATATCGCCCCGGGCAACTTCGTGCCGATCGCCGACGGCGGCGGCCCGGCCACCGTGCGCGCACTGGTCGAGGGCCAGGTGACGGCGGCCGATATCTTCACCACCTCCCAGGCCATTGCCGAGAACGACCTGGTGGTGCTGGAGGACCCCAAGAACAACTTCGCCGCCCAGAATGTGGTGCCGCTGTTCAATACCGCCAAGCAGAGCGACAAGCTGCTGTCCGTCCTCGATGCGGTATCGGCGAAAATCACCACCGAAGAACTGATTTCGCTCAATACCGCGGTCTCGGGCGCGAGCAAGACCGAACCGGCCGCCGCCGCGGCGGCGTGGGTGCGGGCGCAGGGGCTCGACCAGCCGATCGCATAGGAGAACCGCGTGTCCGATATCGAGTTCAGCGGCGTCACCAAGACGTATCCGGACGGCACCACCGCCGTCCATGATCTGGACCTGCGCATCGAATCCGGGTCGTTCACCGTATTCGTCGGCCCGTCCGGCTGCGGTAAAACCACGTCGATGCGCATGATCAACCGCATGATCACACCCTCTTCGGGAACGATTACCGTTGCCGGACAGGACATTTCGACGATCAACCCGGTGAAGCTGCGTCTCGGTATCGGCTACGTCATCCAGAGCGCGGGACTGCTCCCACATCGCACGGTGATCGACAATGTCGCCACCGTGCCCATGCTGACCGGGGTGCGGCGCAAGCAGGCACGGCAGCAGGCCCTCGAACTTCTCGACCGGGTCGGCCTGGATCGCGCTCTGGCGCAACGTTATCCGGCGCAACTGTCCGGCGGTCAGCAACAGCGTGTCGGCGTGGCCCGTGCCCTGGCCGCCGACCCGCCCATCCTGCTCATGGATGAGCCGTTCAGCGCCGTGGACCCGGTGGTGCGCGCCGAGCTGCAGACCGAAATGTTGCGGCTGCAAGCCGAACTGCACAAAACCATCGTCTTCGTGACCCACGATATCGACGAGGCGGTCACCCTGGGTGACCGCATCGCGGTCTTCGGACCGGGCGGCGTCCTCCAGCAGTACGACAAACCCGATCGGGTACTCGCCCAGCCCGCGAATGATTTCGTCGCCGAATTCGTCGGACGCGACCGCGGCTACCGCGCGCTGTCCTTCCGCAGCGCCGCCACCGTGCCGCTGAGCGAAATCCAGACCGCCACCGTCGACGAGGTCCGTGGCCTGCGACTACTACTCGGCGACTGGGTGCTGGTGGTCGACGAGCATCGCAAGCCGATCGGCTGGATCGATGTCACCGGCGTCGAAGGGTACCGGGCCGGAATACCCTTGCAGGACAATATGTCCGCGGGTGGTTCGCTGTTCCCACCGCATGGCGACCTGCGCCTCGCCCTGGATTCCGCGGTCTCCTCCCCCTCCGGAATCGGTGTGGCCGTGGATGGTTCCGGCGCCGTGCGCGGTGGCGTGGTGGCGGGTGATGTGCTGGAGCAGCTGGCCCGGCAGCGGGCCGGAGAGGACGCGAACCGCAACCGCCACTACTTCGACCAGCCGCCGTCCCCGCGGCAGGATTCGCTCTGATGCCGGGGCGCCACGCCGGCGTGGGCGGCCCGCGATGAAATACCTCATCGACAATTTCGACGAGATCCTCGGATTCACGCGCACCCACCTGGTTTTGGCGCTGGTTCCACTGCTCGTCGGCCTGGTGATCGCCATTCCGATCGGCGCACTGGTCCACCGCGTGCCGTGGTTGCGCCGCCTCACCGTCACCGCCGCCGGTATCGCCTACACCATCCCGTCGCTGGCGCTGTTCGTCATTCTGCCGCCGCTACTGGGTATCTCCACCATCGATCCGCTGAATGTCATTATCGCCCTGACCATCTATTCGGTGGCGCTGCTGGTGGTCGCCGTTCCCGCGGCATTGGATTCGGTGCCCGCGGCGGTGCTGGACGCCTCCGACGCCATCGGTTTCGGCCGGCTGCGCCGCACCCTCACCGTCGACTTCCCGCTCGCCCTACCGGTTTTCATCGCGAACCTGCGCGTTGTCGCGGTCACCAATATCTCCATGGTGACCGTCGGCGCGCTGATCGGTGTGGGCGGTCTGGGCAAACTGTTCACGCAGGGCTATCAGCGTGACTATCCGGATGAGATCGTCGCCGGGATCATCGTGGTACTGGTCCTGGCGCTGGTCATCGACCGCGCGCTGTACCTGCTCGGCCGCCTGTGCACGCCGTGGCTGCGCGACGGTACCCGCGCGAGCCTGCGACAGCAGTTGCGCACCGCCATCGATCCCGCGAAAGGCGGTGCGGCATGAACCTCTTCATACAGGCGTGGGACTACCTCACCACCTCCGCCAACTGGTCGGGACCGACCGGCATCGCCACCCGCCTCGGCGAGCACCTGTGGTACAGCCTGCTCGCGGTGGTCCTCTCCGCCGCCCTCGCCGTCCCGATCGGCATGGTTATCGGTCACACCCGCCGCGGCTCGGCGGCAATCGTCGGTTTCGCCAATGCCATGCGCGCCCTACCCACCCTCGGCCTGCTCACCTTCCTGGTGCTGGGGCTCGGCCTCGGTTTGATCCCACCGCTGCTGGCCCTGATCACCGTCGGCATCCCACCACTGCTGGCGGGCGCGTACGCCGGGGTCGCCAATGTGGACTCCCATGTGGTGGACGCCTCCCGCGCCATGGGGATGACCGAACGTCAGATCCTGCTGCGCGTCGAACTCCCCAATGCGCTGCCCATCCTGCTGACCGGCCTGCGCGCCACCACCCTGCAGGTGGTCGCCACCGCCACCATTGCCGCCTACGTCAATCTCGGTGGTCTCGGCCGCTACATTTTCGACGGTATCGGCCTCTACAAATACGACCGTGTTCTGGTCGGCGCAATCCTGGTCGCCGCCCTGGCCCTGACATTGGACGGCCTGCTCGCGTGGGCTGTCTGGGCCTCGGCTCCCGGCACCGGCCGCCTGCGTTCGCAATCGCCCAGCAAACAGAACCATTGACCAAGGCCTGTGAGGTGGGTCACGATGGTTCCGGCCCGAAGTAGCGCCGGATCACCTCAACCACCCTCAGGAGGATTGCTGTGAAGGCCATGAAGGCACGCGACATCATGCACCGAGATGCCACCTGTATCCCCGCCGACGAGACGCTCGACCGCGCAGCGCAGATGATGCGCAATATGGACGTCGGCGCCCTGCCCATCTGCAATAACGACCGACTCATCGGCATGCTCACCGACCGCGATATCGTGGTCCGCTGCATTGCCGAGGGCCACGACCCCAGCCGAATCCGCGCGGGCGACCTCGCCCAGGGCACGCCCCGCTGGGTCTCCGCCGACACCGACGTCGCCGAGGTCCTGGAGATGATGGAGCAGGCGCAGATCAAACGCCTGCCGGTCATCGATATGCGGAACGGCAAGAAGTTGGTCGGCATGATCTGCGAATCCGACCTGGCCCGCAATGTCAGCGACGAGCAGCTCGCCCACTTCGTCGAGGCGGTGTCGATTCCGCACTGACCGCACCGGGACAGCCGCGGGCGCTCCGGAGACGGAGCGCCCGCGGTCTGTGCGGGTGCGGCGGTCCGGAACCGGACGTAGGATGCCGCCGTACCTGCTTGTCCCCGGGAAGGGAGTCCGTGAGTTCCGCCGCGCGAACAGTGCCGCTGCGAGTCGTCTACGCACTCATCACCGCGACGGTGCTGGTGTTCGCGGCGAGCTGCGGGTCCGTCGATGGCGTGGCGACCGCGCCCACTCCCCTACCTCTCCCGCCGGTCGACCTCGCGCAACTGGATGTGGGCGCTTACGCCACCCAACCGAGGGAGTTCGGCAAGCCGGAGAACTTCGATCAGGCGCGGGCGGTCGAAGCGGTGCGGTTGGCGCAGATCGTGCCGCTGCCCATGGAGATCGACCCGCGGCTGGTGCACCACAGCCAGTCGACGTCGACGGTCTTCATCTACCCCAAGCGCATCTCCAATATTCTCGGCCTCGGCGACGACCGGCCGGATCTATTCGACCGTGGCGCAAAGGATTTCCTCGGCGGCGTGGTCAGCCTGGGTGGAAACAAACCGAACAACAACGGATTGGATCTCGCCAATACCGTGATGCTCTTCCCCGATGAGGAGAAGGCCGCCGACGCGGCTACCGCGATCGAGCGCTCCTTCTTCGAGTCCGACGACGAACACGCACCGGTGTCGATACCGAAGTATCCTGCGGCACGCGCTCATTCGAAGTCCGGCGAGCAATCCATCCACTCCTGGTTCGCGACCGGTCGCATGGTCGTCTACACCTGGATGTACGACTACGCCAAGCTCTATCTGAACAAGGTCGACCAACCCGCGCTCGTCGAATGGGTGGAGAAGAGCCTGGACACGATCGTGCCCGCGATTTCGAGGTTCGAGCCCACCCCCGTCGACATTCTGATGGAACTCGATATCGACCCGGACGGCATGCTCCGCCGGACCGTAGCCCGGACCGAACAGGACAGCTGGTCCAACCCGCCGGGGGTGTACGACAGCCGCGCCGCGCTGCTGCTGTCCGGTAGTCCCGATGAGGATCGGTCCACGTTCGAGGAGTTCGGGGTGGACCGTATGGCCGACTACGGCGCCTGGCTCTACCGCACCCGCGATGCGGCCGCCGCCACGGCACTGCGCGACGAATTCGTCACCACCGATAAGAGATTCGGCCCCGCCGAACCACCGAAGAATCTGCCCGCCGCCCGCTGTGTCGAGTACATCGGCAAGAAGAGTATGGCGGTTCGCTACTACTGCGCGGTCGCCTATGACCGGTACGTCGCCTGGGTCGACGGGAATCAGTTGCTCGATGCCCAGCAGCGCGTCTCCGCGCAGTACGCGGTGCTGGTGAATGCCGGATGAACCACTCTCGCACGCTGCTGCGCACCTTGGCCGCCGTCGGCGCGATCACCGCGCTCGCGGGCTCCGCCACCGCCGTGGCCCTGCGCGACGCCGAAACCGTATCCGGCACACCGATAGCCGGTGAGATCGATGTGCGCACCCTGGATACCGGATCGTACCCGACCGAGGCGTGGGACGCCCACGACGACGCCTATGTGCCGTTCCATTCGGACTATTTCAAGGTCGCGGCCATGCGGCTCGCCGATCACGTGGCCACCGCCTTCGATATCGAGCCGAGTCTGAAGTACCAGGTCGACTTGGTCGGTGATCCGGGGTTTTCCAAAGCCGTCCCGTCTGCCTACCTCGGCGAGGACGAGGACACCGAGTCGATTGCCGAACGCAATAACCTGCTGTTCGGCTTCCAGTCGAGCGGCAGCGACCAGGCCGACAACTTCCACAGCAGCTGGGATTGGCCACGCCCCAACAAATCCGGTTCCACCATTATCGGCACGGTCGTCATGCAGTTCCCGGATGCCGAGGCGGCGGACCGGGCCGCGACGGAGTTCTACGACGCGGACTTCAACCGGTACCGGGATCGGAATGAGGCCGTCGCACTCACCGATTACGCTGGCGCGCACAGCCATTGGCAGCCGGGTAAGCCGACCGCCCGCTCATTCCTGGCGCACGGCTCCTATGTCGTGGCCGTCCTCGCCTCTACCCCGACCGCCGACCGAGGGGCGCTGGCTGAGCTGGTCTCCAAGGCCTATCGCGTCCAGCTACCGATGCTGGACGCGCTGGCGCCGATCTCCGATGAGGAGATGCTGGATCTGCCCTGGGACCCGGATCGCCTGCTGCACCGGACGTTGAATCCGAGCGGTTATGCGTGGCCGGATACCGAGGACGGCGTCGTCGTCGGTCCGCAGGGCATTCTGCACTATGCGGTCGACCGTGCGACCGCGAAGAGCGCCTATACCGCGATGGGCGTGGAAAAGGCCGCCATCGTGGACGATACGACCCTCATCCGCACCGCCGACGTCGCTTCGGCGGAGCGGGCCGTCACCGAGCGCCGCACCACGAGAGCCGTCGCCGGCGGTGCCGAAGGGCCGCCGGATATCCCGAACTCGTCCTGTGTCGAGAACGAAGTTCCGGACAAGCGGAGTTCGGCCTCGAAGTACACCTGCCTCATCGCCTACGACCGCTACGTGGCCTACGTGAACTCAGATCAGCTGCTCGACGCCCACCAGCGGGCCGCCGCCCAGTACGCGATCCTCGCGAACGGCTGAGCCACCCCATCCCGCGAACAGCCAACGCACCACGTCATTCCACGAACAGCCGAGCACACCTTGTGATTCCGCGAAGGACCGAGCACACCACGCCATCCCACGAACGACCATTCCGGCGTGCTTTTGGCCGGAATCCACTGCTGGACGAGAGGTGGATCCCGCCCAAAAGCACGCCGGGATGACAGAGCGCGACCGCCAGGATGACGGGGCGCGGCCGCTGGGAGGCGGATGCCGAGGCACCGGGACGCCGGGCGGCACCGCTAGGACGCCAGGACGAGTAGGGCCCGCTCCAGGAAGGAGCGGGCCCTACTCGGTACTGGTCAGGGACTACGCGACGCCCTCGGCGAGCGCGGCCTTGCCCACGGCCTCGGCCACGGCCGGTGCCACCCGCGGGTCCAGCGGGCTCGGAATGATCTTGTCCACCGACAGTTCCCCGGCGACCACGCCGAAGATGGCATCGGCGGCGGCGACCTTCATACCCTCGGTGATGCGGCGTGCGCCCACGTCCAGCGCACCCTTGAAGACGCCCGGGAAGGCCAGCACATTATTGATCTGGTTCGGGAAGTCACTGCGACCGGTGGCCACGATGGCCGCGTACTTGGCGGCCACATCGGGGTGGATTTCCGGAGTCGGGTTCGACATGGCGAACACGATGGATTCCGGAGCCATGGAGGCGATGAACTCCTCCGGGATGGTGCCCGCCGACAGACCCAGGAACACATCCGCGCCCGCGAGCGCGTCGACCGGACCGCCGGTGATATCGCGCGGATTGGTGCGCGAAGCCAGCTCCGCCTTCACCTCATTGAGGTCGGTGCGGTCGCGGCTGACAATGCCCTTGGAGTCCAGCACGATGATGTCGGGGACACCGGCGGCCAGCAGAATATTCGTGCACGCCACACCGGCGGCGCCGGCACCGGACACCACGACCTTCAGGCTCGACATATCGCGACCCTGCACGGCGGCGGCGCCCTTGAGGGCGGCCAGCACCACGATCGCGGTGCCGTGCTGGTCGTCGTGCATGACCGGGCAGTCGAGGGCCTCGATCACGCGCTTCTCGATCTCGAAGCAGCGCGGGGCGGAGATGTCCTCCAGGTTCACCGCGCCGAAGCTCGGGCGCAGCAGGATCAGGGTTTCGACGATCTTGTCGACATCCTTGGTATCGAGCACCAGCGGAATGGAATCGAGTCCGGCGAACTTCTTGAACAGCGCCGCCTTACCCTCCATCACCGGCAGCGAGGCGCGCGGGCCGATATCGCCGAGGCCCAGCACGGCGGTGCCGTCGGAGACAACCACGACGAGGCGCTCGGCCCAGGTGTAGGTCTTGGCGAGGGATTCGTCCTCGGCAATGCCGAGGCACACCTTCGCGACACCGGGGGTGTAGGCGATGGAAAGGTCGCGCTGGGTGTCCAGCGGCGCGGTGAGTGCGACCGAAAGCTTGCCACCGAGGTGACCCGCGTAGATTTCCTCTGTGGTGATGTCGGCCAGATTTTGTGCATTGGCGGACGTGGTCGCGGCGGTGGCATTCACTGCTTCAGTCACGGGTGACACGATTTCACTCCTGCTCGGTGCGGACTCAACCGTTTGACGGTTACCGTTCGGTAATTAGTATTAGGGGTTTTCGGATGCTCTTCAGGTGCGCTGACCACACCGTCGAAACGCACTGTGCCCACCTTTATCGAAATAGGTGACACAAGCAAGGTGTGACGGTTTGGCGAGGCGTGTCGCTGCACAGATCGTCGAGCGAGAAAACCGGACGGGTGTGTCCGGGCAAGGTGCCGGGGTGACGTGATCACCGGATCCCGGGCCGATGGGTGGCATCGACCGGGGATCGTCATATCTTGCCAGCCGCCGCTACGACGCGCCAAATCGGGCCTATGGTCCGTCGCGCTCTCTCGCCATTGTCAAAGGGTAGTCGGCCCGAATTAACCGCGGGTAAGCGGAAACTCGCACGTCCGCGTGCCGATTCGGTGAGACATCGCAACACGTTCTACTCGGCGGCGGTGAGTTCCCCGTTCTCCGCCGCCACGCCGCCACCCGGCGCGCGCCCGCGATCCGACCGCACCCACACCGTCTCCAGACCGCCCGAGACCAGGCTGACACCCCAGTCCCGGCCGAGACCGGGGTGGTCCGTGCGCCGATGCATACCGCGGGTTTCGGTGCGGGCCAGGGCGCTGTATTTCGTCCAGCGCGCCACCGCGAGCAGCGCCGCCGCCTGTCGTGCCCGCAGCCGACCGACGCCGACGCCACCGAGATCGAAGGCCCCGACCGGCCACATGCCATCCAATTCGGCGATGCTGTCGCGCAGGCTGCCGTCACTGCGCCAGTAGGAACGCCGCAGCGGCAGGGTGTGCTCCTGAACGAGGCCCACCACCGCCCGCGGATCGATGCGGGCCCGCGCGCTCAGCCCGGCACCGGGCACCGGGCGCGCCTTGCCGATTCCGCGACGGGCGGTCGCGTATTTCGCGGCCGCCGCCCCGGCCCACACCCCCGAGGAGATGGCCCAGGCCCCGTTCTGCCCACCGAATCCGCTCACCGCGCCGGTGATCGGCTCCCGGGTGGTGACATCGCCCGCGCCGTAGAGTCCGGGCAGGTTGGTGGCGCAATCGGGTCCGGCCAGCCGCAGTCCGCCGGTACCGCGCACGGTGCCCTCCAGGACCGCCCGCAACGGCACCCGGCCCGCGGCATCGACGCCGCCGAGCCGAATCAGGTCCGCGCGCAAAAACTCCGGCAGGTCATCCGCCGTCGCGTAGATACGGTGACCATCGGCAATGGCGGCGAATGCCTCGATCCGCGATCCGAAGCCATTGCCGCCCAGCAGCGATCGCGATTCGTCGTCGAGGGTGGCGAAGTACATGAGCAGCTCCGGCGCGTATACCGTCGCCGCGCCGGGTGCGCGATTGCCCATGGGCGTGAACGCGTAGGCGCTGGAGAACTCCATTCCCGACAGTTCCGCGCCCGCCTCGGCGGCCATGAGCAGTCCGTCGCCGGTATCCACATCGGTACCGACGCCGCCGGAGAGGAACGCACAGCCGCCGGTGGCCACCACCACGCCGCCGGCCCGGGCGGTCCAGCTGTCACCGTTATTGCGCAGTGCTATTCCGGCCGCCCCCGACACCACACCGTCCCGGTCGGTGAGCAGTTGCAGCGCGGGGTGGTGATCGAGGATCCGCACCCCGGCGACCACCATGCTGCGCCGCATGCGCCCGAGGTATTTCGCGCCGTCGAGCACCACCCGCGCGGGCGGTCCGGACTGATTGCCGTGGCAGTGAACTCCGCGTCGCACCAGTTGGCCGACCCGCCGGTGTGTCTCGTCGAGGACTCGGGACATCCATTCCGGATCGCCGAGCCCCGCACCACCGGCGAGGCCCTGCCGGACCGCCCCGTCGCGCGCCGAACCCGGGGGCAGATTCCACAGTGAGACCGAGCCGGCGGCGGTGGGTCCGCTCGATCCGCAGCGCGCCTTGTCGACGACCAGAACCCGGGCGCCGGCGGCCGCCGCGGCGAGTGCGGCCCAGGCCCCCGCCGGGCCGCCACCCAGCACGAGCACATCGGCCTCGAATTCGGTCATATCGTCAGATGTTCGACCACAGTTCAACGGCTCGCAACCGTTACGGGTGTTCTAATTTCCGCACCGAGACGCAGTTGTTATCGCGCTCTCGGGAAATAGGCTCAGACGCCGACGACTTCCCCGATTCTTCGTCGATTTCGTTATCGGCATCGTTATCCGAATCCGGCCGCCGGGCCCGGCTGTTCCTCAGTCCCACCACTGTGTCCACAGCAGCGCACCGACCGTCGCGAAAACCACCAGCGCCACGCCGGAATCGATCCACCCATTCCGTCGCCGATCGGCATAGACCTGCGCCGCTACCACCACCGCGGCCGCACCCATATGCCAACCCACCACCGCGGCGCCCGGCCCTGGAAACCCGCGCCGGGCACCGACAATCGACGCACCCACCACCACCAGCGCCAACGCCGCCATCGCGCCCGCGACAATGCCGCTCAACCCCCGCAACCACCTCATACGCTCCCCTGACCGCTCATCCCGTCACCACCGACACTCCCGTCGCCTTACCCGCCAGTTCCTCGAATTGCGCCGGATCGGTGGTGAATTCGCCGATCCTGATGGTCTTATTACTGCCGTGATAGTCCGAGGAACCGGTGGTCAGTAGGCCGAGTTCCCGGGCCAGATCGCTCAGTACGGCGCGATCGGCCGCACTGTGGTCGGGATGGTCGATCTCCAGCCCGCCCAGGCCGACCGCCGCCAGGTCGCGAATATCGCTGAGCGCCAACAGCCGTCCACGCTTACGCGCCCGGGCGTGCGCCACCACGCTCACGCCCCCGGCGGCGGCGACCATCTCGACCGCGCGGCGCAGCGGGGTATCCAGCTTCTCCACGTAGTACTGCCCGTGCGGGGCCAGCAGGTCCTGGAAGGCCGCGTCCACGGTCGGCACCACCCCGGCCGCCACCAGTGCCCGGGCCAGATGCGGTCGCCCCGCCGATGGACCCACCGAGGCCATCAGCGCGACCGGGTCGATGGGCAGTCCATCGGCGGCCATCTGCTCGGCCATACTCCGCAATCGCACCACCCGTTCGGCGCGCAAACGTTCCCGTTCCTGCGCGAACGATTCATTGGTCGGATCGAACAGGTAGGCCAGCAGATGCACCGGCACCGGATACCCGTCCTCCCCCAAGCCGATACACGACATCTCCATACCGCGCACCAGTGTCAATCCGGGCGGCAGTGCGTCCACCGCCGACGCCCAGCCGGAGGTGGTGTCGTGATCGGTCAATGCCACCACGTCCAGCCCGGCCGCGGCGGCATTGCGAACCAGCTCGGCAGGGGTATCGGTGCCGTCCGAGGCATTGGAATGGGTGTGAAGATCGATGCGCACAAGGTCTATCTTGCCTGCGGTCGAAACGATCTTGCTCGCGCCGGGGGGATGCGCGGTGAGCGCGCCGGGTCGACACCGCCCGAATGAACAACTCAGCGCCCTCATCAATGCGGCGCTGGCGAAGGTGAGCGTGCAGCAGAACACCGATATGCGCAAGATCTCCGCCTGGGCGGCCATGGCGGCGGCACGACCATGATCGCCGGCATCTACGGCATGAACTTCGACCACATGCCGGAACTGGGGTGGATATTGGGCCTACCCCCTGGTGTGGCTCATCATCGTGTCCGTCTGCGGTGCGCTGTTCGTCAACTTCCGCCGCCGCAAGTGGCTGTAGGCCACTCCCGAGCTAGCGCGCCAGCCATCCGGCGCAGAGCTTCGTGAGCCGGGGCATGATCACCCACACCATGGCACCGACCGCGACGGGCAGAATGCAGGCCAGCCGAAGCGGCGTCGGCAGGGATTCGAGCAGGGGCGCGGTGAGCATTACCAGGACGGTGAGCATCGGGTAGAGGCCGATCAGGGTGAGTAGCCAGATCTTCCACTTCGCCGGATGGGCAGCGGTATTCGCGGTCGACCCGGCGCCGCTGTGGTTCGCGGTGCTGTTCGCCGAGCTCCGCTGAGTCGATGACATCGACGTTCCTTTCGTCTGTTTGCGCGTACACAGGGACGACGATGCGGGAGGCGCAGGTGTGACATCACCGCGAGATTCCCGCTCATCCGGTCGAGTAGGGTGATCGGCGAAACGGGGCGGGAGACTCACAATGATCAATGACCTGGTGCGGGACCAGCAGGTTGCCGAGGAAATCACCCGGCCGCGCCGAGGCCTACTCGGCTGGCTGCTGCTCGTATCCGGGTGGCTGCTGCTGCTCGCGGGCGCGATCGGCGTTGGGCTGCACTACAACTCGTGGGTGTGGGAGCCGGCCATCCTGGTGACGTCGTTCGCCTCGTATCTGATGGTGGGCACACTGATCGCGATCGTGCTGCTCGGCCTGGCACGCCAATGGGTGAGTACGGCACTGGCGGTGGCGGTTTCGGCCACCGCGCTGTGGACACAGGCGCCGATGCTGTGGCCGGACGGCACCGCGCCCGCGGGCACGGATCTCGTTGTGATGCAGTCGAATCTATTTCTCGGGCACGGCTCCCCCGAAGGGTTGGTAGACGCGGCGCGCGACAGTGGCGCCGAGGTACTGACCCTCGACGAACTGACGCCGGGACTGCTGGACAGGCTCGACGCGGCCGGCCTCGCCGACCTCCTGCCACACCGCTATGCCGCCCCATCCGGCGGCGGCCAGGGCTCCGGCATCTTCAGCAGGTACCCGCTTCGGGACGGCATCAAGTTCGAAGGCTTCTGGCTGAACAACTTGCGCGCCACCATGATCCACCCCGGCCTCGGCCCGATCACCGTCTTCGCGCTGCACCCCATCCCGCCCCTGTCCAACGCCGAAGTCTGGACCCGTGAGCTGGGCCGCATCCGCGAACTACTCGACGCCGAATCCGGCCGGGTGGTAGTCGGCGGGGACTTCAACGCCACCTACGACCACACCGCCTACCGAAACCTGGTCAGCGGCCGCTACGCCGACTCCACCGAACTCCTCGGCGTCGGCGCGATGCCGACCTGGCCGACCGACCGCTTCTGGGGACCGGTAATCGGCATCGACCGAATCCTGGTAGCGGGCGGCCACGCCACCGCCGTGCACTCGCTACCCATCACCGGCACCGACCACCGCGCCGTAGTCGCACACCTGCGCCTCTGAGCGGGCGGCCGCCCGGCGCTGATTCGTCACCGACCCCGAAATGAACAGTGTGGTGCGACAGCAGCTCTGGCGGAATCAGAGGCGCAACCGACACCGACCACCGGGTTCATCGTTACTGGGAGCTGACACGGCGGCTTCTCGGAACTCGGATCACTGTGGGACCCACCCATAACTGGGTGTACGACGCACTGGCCCAGTCCGTTGCCGCTACCGATCCACCGGTGGCCCAACAGCGTTCACTGCCAGCGGTCCACCGACACTGAACCGGCGTCGGTCCGCGTGATGTTCGCCTGCTGACAGACCGGCAGCGGCAAATCCGGTCCAACCGTGCACAATTCACTCGAATCAACCCGGCGTCCCCACGTACTTCGGCCGGGATCCACTGCTGGGGGGCGTGGATTCCGGCCAAAAGCATGCCGGAATGACGAAGGCGGTCGGGCGATATCGCGATGCCAACCTCGGTAGGCGAACTTTCCCGTGGTTACCGGGCCTATCCTCGCTCGGAGAGCAGCAGTTTCGCGGCCACCATTGCCCCGTCGGTGCGGATCATGCCGGCCACGGTCTTGGCTTGGGTTCGAGTCTCGGGGGCCAGAGCCGTGGTGAGCGCGGCGGACAGCGAGTCGACGGTCGGGGTCGGCCCCTCATGTCCTGCGCCTATGCCCAATTCGGCCACTCGCCCGGCCCAGTACGGCTGATCCGCGATCTGGGGAACCACCACCTGGGGCGCACCGGCGCGCGCCGCCGTCGTCGTGGTGCCTGCGCCGCCGTGGTGCACGACGGCGGCCACCCGACCGAACAGTGCCTGCTGGTTGACCTCCCCGACTGCGAAGCAGTCGGCGGCGTCGTCGATCAGGTCCAGTTCGGCCCAGCCGCGGGCGAGGAGGACCCGGTGGCCCTGCGCGCGAACCGCCTCGATGGCCACCCGGGCAATGTCCTTCGGGAGATACGAGGCAATGCTGCCGAAGCCCACGTACACCGGGGGCGCACCGGCATCCAGGAACGCCGCCAACCCGTCGGGGAGCGGACGGTCGTCGCGCAGGATCCACGCCCCGGTCCGGACCAGTTCGAGGTCCGTCAGGCCCTCCGACGGGCACAGGATCGGGTCCGCTGCCAGCCACGGCCGGTCGGTGAAGACGTAGTCGCGGACATTGTCCACCGGCGGCAGGCCGATCGCCGCCCGATGGCGGTTCAGCGCCGCGCCGTACAGGGCGTTCACCCGCTGAGCGTCCTGCTCCCACAGCACCCGATTATCGGTCTCATCCTGCGGAGACTGCTTGCCGGGCCGCGCCCCCGGCCGAAAATGCCGCGACGGCAGTCCGAAAATCTGGAGACACGCGTACACGTACCGAATGCCCAGCTTCTCGGCCACATCCCGAGCCCCGGCCGGCATCAGCCCGGTCGCCACCAGCGCGTCACACCCTTCGGCGGCTGCGGTGAGCACCTCGAACCGGGCGGCGACCAGCTCGGCGGCAAGCCGGAACGCATCGTCGGCCGTCGGCGGCTTCGACCCGGCGACCACCGAGCGCACCGTCGGGCCGAGCGGCACCAGCGGCACGCCGACCCGTCCCAGCAGCGCCACGAAATCCTCATCCGGCGGCGCACACACCAGCACCTCCGCACCGAGCCCGCGCAACGCCACCGCGAGCGCCACCACCGGCTCGACATCCCCACGCGATCCCATAGTCGTCAACAGCACACGCACTGTACGGCCCCCATTTCTGCAGGTTACGGCTTTGAACCGTCGATTCTGCAGCACACCCCGGGTCTTGCCGCAAGCCCCCGGTCCCGCTATAAATTGAAGGGGGCAAGAACTGAGATCCTTCCTCGAGACCCCAGCCGGAACCCGTCACGAGCATCGCCGCCGAGATCGGCAATACCTCCGGCAATCAGCAATTCCGGATTTTCAACTGCTTCACGGCAGGTCGGAGAAGCGCACGTCGTGGGCTACGGCGGTGACATGGAGGCCATC
The DNA here is from genome assembly GCF_001613345.1 of Nocardia uniformis NBRC 13702. Lineage (GTDB taxonomy): Bacteria > Actinomycetota > Actinomycetes > Mycobacteriales > Mycobacteriaceae > Nocardia > Nocardia uniformis. The sequence goes on from NZ_BDCE01000017.1 coordinate 34,907, forward strand.
GGCACCCGGCTCGATGGCCGTCAGCTGTGCGCCCAGCGGCAGCCGCTGTAGCGGCACGATAAAGGTGAGGGATTGGCGCAGCACGGCCAGGGAAATCGTGGGTCCCCCGGCCGCGGACTGGACCGAAACCGGAGTGACCTCTATGCCGTCCTCGGTCGGTGTGACGGTGACGACGACCGTCGCGGGTACCGGAATGCCCTCCACCAGGAATGTCCCGGCTACGCGCAACCCGTCCGGGCTATCGGACATCGACTCCACTCCGGACGGAGCGAAGTCCCGCACGGTCTCGTAGGGAACCACGGCCGTCGCCGTCGCAGTGGCCGCAACCAGGTTCGAAGTGCGGCTTTGGAGTAGGTCCGCCAGCGGCGCGGATACGTCGGTCAGCGTGACATCGAGGTCGCGGACGGATATGCCCTCGCCTGTCCAGTCACCGACTTGGATGCCGATGTCGTGATACTTGCCGTCGACGGCCTGGGTCAGAAATGGAAAGCCGCCGATAACGACGCGCGGTTGATGTGGGAGGTCGTAATCGGCGGCGATCTTGCGGCCGATCTCGTTCTGCGCCACCACGACAGCGACCCGGTCGCCGACGACCAGCGCGATCCCCAGCACCACGATCAATGTCAACAATGCGCGCATGCGCTCACCTGCTCGGCCATCCCACCATCATGCTGCGGATCATGGCCGACCGGTGCTCTCGACGCACCACCCGTTCGTGGAGGGCGCGTCTCCTCCCGGTTCGCCCGCCCGGCGTCAGGAACCGATTTCGCCCGCTGGCCGGTTTTCCCGAATCCCGCATGTCCAGGTACGGCAAGTCCTACAATTAGCTTCCGGCCCAACGGAATTCGATCTTTCGTCAGGAGAGACCCTCCACCTCCCCGGGTCTTGATCACACTCGTGGACCGATTCGACACCGTTATCACGGACCGGATATGCCAGGCATCGGCCTCGGCATCCGTGAATCAGAGACGCTTCACTCGCACTCGAAGGCTGCATGCCATCTCGAAGAAGGAAGTGACGTCATCATGCCAGACATCGATCTCGGTCTCGCCACCGATTGGAACGAAGGCGATACGCACGGGCGGGTCAAGTTGCGGCAGAACCAGGTGTACCCGACCTCGCCGAAGAAAGATGTCCTGATCAGCTCGCCGGTCAGCATCGAACTGTGCGTGAACACCAACTACAGCACATCACAGGAAGCCGACAAGATCTTCTTCACCACTCATCACGGCTCACAGAAGAAGATCATCGCCGTCCTCGATTCAGAGGGGAATCTCGCAATCGCGGGGCGGGTAATGGAACAGCAATCCCTGAAGTACCACTGACAGGTCGCCCGTCGGCGGCGTGCTACGCACCATCACCGCAGACGGGCACTCCCGGCGCGCAGCACCGGTGTCTCGCGAAATACCAACGGCCCGAGATCATCTCGGGCCGTTGACCGCCGAGCGGACCCGAAACCGCGACGACCGTATCGCAGCTATCCGCGCGATGGACGACCGCGGGATTCAGAGGTTCACGGCTCCGCGTTCCGGGTCGCGCACATCGATACCCGCCTCGGCCCACGCTTCCCGCAGCGCCGCCGCACCGCGAATTCGCACCCATGCCGCCTCGGTGGCCGTCAACGGTGTGACAGCCAAGAAGCGCACGGGCTCAGCGGGTTCCGGCAGCTTCACATCGGGGATATCGCTCTCACCGAGTAGCACCGCCGTGAACGGCGCGTTGTGCCACAACGGCTCTCCCAGGTCCAGCAGCGCATCCGCTTGCAGCACAACACCTTCCACGGCAGGTGTCGCAACCAGTACGCCGAGGGTGCGGGGCAGTCCGGAGCTCGCGCCCGCATTGCCGCGCAGGGTGAGCACCAGTTCCGCGCGCGGGCCCTGCTCCGGATCGGCGAGCATGGCGGTGGGATCGGTCATGGGGTGGCGGGAGCCGCCCAACGTCACGTAGTGCACCAGATCGGCGACCGGGATACGCAGGATCTGGATCGGCTCGAGACCCAGGAAGGTCACCGAGGCCGAATCGGCCTGCCGCACACCGAAATGTCCGAGCACCCCGGCCCGGACCGTATCCGAAACATCCATTCGCTAGATCGCCAGCCTCGCCAGCATGTCCCGCGCCTGCTCGGCCGCCTTGGGCTCGCACAGCACGTCATAGCGTCCGGCCACCAGTTGCATGGTGGAGGCGAAGTCGCGTTGGCCGCGGGTCGCGGCATAGGGGATCACCGCGGAGATGAGCCCGAAGATCAGACCGCCGATCAGGCCGACCACCAGCGGACCCACCACGCTGCCGCCGGTGGTGAACAGGCTCAGCAGCAGGCCGACGAACAGGCCCAGCCAGGCGCCCGAAACCATACCGCCGCCAATGACCTTCCCCCAGGTCAAACGGTAGAGCACGCGCTCGACCTGCATGAGATCGACGCCAACAATGGTCACGTTCTCCACCGGGAATTGGCTATCAGCCAAATAGTCCACGGCCTTCTGTGCCTCGGCGTAGGTTGGGTAGGACCCGACCGGCCAGCCCGACGGGGGCGTCGGCAGGCCTTGCCGGGCACGGTTGTTCGGTGTGCCCATGGGATTGCTCATAGGTCCATCATGCTATTTCTGCTCGTCGGACGCTGTCATGCCGGGCCGCAGTTCACTGAGAATGCTTGGTTCCGGTCATTCCGGCCGCGCGTCCTTTATCGGCGATGACCTGCGCCATTTTCGCGCTGGCCTCATCGATCATCTCGTCACCCAGCATGACCGCGCCGCGCGCTCCACCGTCGGCGGAGGTATGGAAGGCGTAGGCCTCCAGGATTTCTTCGGCCTTGTCGTAGTCGGCCTGGCGCGGACTGAAGATCTCATTGCCCGCCGCGATCTGATCCGGATGCAGCACCCACTTACCGTCGAAACCCAGCGCCGCGGTGCGGGCGGCATTGCGCCGGAAGCCCTCGATATCGCGAACCGCCAGGTAGGGGCCGTCGATGGCCTGCAATCCGTGCGCGCGGGCGGCGAGCAGGATGGTCATGTAGATGTGGTGGTAGGCGTCGCCGGGCTCGTAGCCCTCCGGCTGCTCCCCCACCACCAGCGTCCGCATATTGATACTCGCCATGAAATCGGCCGGGCCGAAAACCAGGGTCTGCACCCGCGGGCTCGCGGTGGCGATCTCGTCGATATTGCGCAGCCCCAAGGCATTCTCGATCTGCGGTTCGATACCGATCTTGCCGAGTTCGAGCCCGTTCGACCTCTCCAGCTGGGTCAGCAGCAGATCCAGCGCCCGCACCTGTCCGGCATCGGTGACCTTCGGCAGCAGGATGGCGTCGAGATGATCGCCCGCGCCGTCGACCACCGCGATCACATCGGCGTAGGTCCATTCGGTGGTCCAGTCATTGACCCGCACCACTCGGATCTGCTTACCCCAGCCGCCGGAGTTCAAGGCCGCCACGATATTCGCGCGCGCCGCCGCCTTGGCCGCCGGCGCGACCGCATCCTCGAGATCCAGGAACACTTCATCGGCGGCCAACCCCTTGGCCTTTTCGATCATGCGCTGGTTGCTGCCGGGTACGGCGAGGACCGAACGGCGTGATGTCATCAGTGTCACTCCTGTATCTGTCGAGCCTGATCGGGGACCCTACGTGGTGACGCGAGCCGGCTCCTGCGGGCCCTGACCGATCGGCCGGCCACGTTCGCGCTGTGGCGCGACAAATCGGGCGGTCGGACCCTCTAGCCTTTCAGGCATGGCAGCGACGAAGGTATTCGCCGCCCGGCTCGCGGGCCTGGTGGTTTTGGGACCGGATGGAGAGTCCATCGGCCGGATCCGCGACCTTGTGATGTCCGTCCGCTACGACCTGCAGCAGCCCCGCGTGCTCGGTCTGCTCCTCGAACTGCCAACCCGCAGGCGAATTTTCGTGCCGATGCTGCGGGTGACCTCGATCGAACCCGGTGCGGTGACGCTCAATACCGGCTCCATCAGTGTGCGCCGATTCGAGCAACGGCCCGGCGAGATGCTCGCGATCGCGCAGATCATCGACTCGACCGTGCAGGTGCACGATCCGGAGCTACCGGAGCTCGAGGGGACCGATGTCGTGGTGACCGATCTCGGGTTGGAACAGACCCGCACCCGGGACTGGCTGATAGCCAGGGTGGCGGTGCGCGAACGCCGCCGATTCGGGTCCGCCTTCCGGCGCCGCGGCGCGGTCCACGTGGTCTCCTGGTCGAATGTGCGCGGTTTGACTCAGACGGAGCTCAACCTGCCCGGCCAGGATGTCACGCTGCTGCTGGAGCAATTCGAGGGCATGCGGGCGGCAGACGTCGCGCATCTGCTGCGCGATCTGCCGGAGAAGCGCCGCATCGACGTGGTGCGCGCCCTCGACGACGAGCGACTCGCCGACGTGGTGCAGGAGCTCCCGGAGAACGATCAGATGCAACTCCTCGAGCAGCTGGGTACCGAGCGCGCCGCCGACCTACTGGAGGCCATGGATCCCGACGATGCCGCCGACCTGCTGGGTGAACTTCCCAGGGGTGAGGCGGAATCGCTACTGGCACTGATGCATCCGGAAGAGTCCGAGCCGGTGCGCCGACTGCTCGAACACGCCCCCTACACCGCCGGCGGTCTCATGACACCGTCGCCGGTCATTCTCAACGCGTCCACCACCGTCGCCGAGGCCCTGGCCCGGGTCCGCGATCCGGATCTCACTCCGGCGCTGGCCTCGATGGTCTTCGTGGTGCGCCCGCCGACATCCACCCCCACCGGCCGCTATCTGGGCTGTGTACATATTCAGCAACTACTGCGCGAACCACCGGCACACCTGGTCGGTGCCTTCGTGGACACCGATCTGACCCCGCTGCGCCCCGACGCCTCACTGACCGCGGTAACCCGCTACTTCGCCACCTACAACCTGGTGTGCGGAGCGGTGGTCGATTCCGAGAACCACCTGCTCGGCGCGGTATCGGTGGACGACCTGCTCGATCACCTGCTGCCCGAGGATTGGCGCGAACAGGACGTGCACGAGGACGCTGGCCTGGCCGGACCCGTTGGCGCGCAACAGCATCCAGGAGGAAGTCGATGACCGAGCTGAGCGCACGCCAGCGCTTGGAGACCCCTGCCGAGTCGAAGTTCCGATTCGACTGGGACGCGGAGGCCCTGGCCCGTTCCAGCGAACGAGTAGCCCGATTCCTGGGTACCGGCCGCTATCTGGCGATCCAGACCGCCCTCGTGGTCGTGTGGATTCTGATAAATGTCTTCGCGGTCACCCTGCGCTGGGATCCGTACCCGTTCATCCTGCTCAACCTGGCCTTCTCCACCCAGGCCGCCTATGCCGCGCCGCTCATCCTGCTGGCGCAGAACCGGCAGGACAATCGCGACCGGGTATCACTCGACGAGGACCGCACCCGCGCCGCGCAGACCAAGGCCGATACGGAATTCCTCGCCCGCGAACTCGCCGCGCTGCGCCTGGCCATCGGCGAAGTCGCGACGCGCGATTATCTGCGTCGCGAACTCGAGGACATCAAGGACGCGCTCACCCTGCTGACCGAGGAATCTCCAGGTGAAGCGGGCAAAACCGACCGTCCTGGCGAACGCAAAAAGAAGAAGGGTACCGAGCGAAAGAGGTCCGAGGTCGCGGTTTCATCGCAAAAAGATGGCGAATGACGGCACAACTTGTACACAACAAGCTTACGGATGGGTAACCTGGATCACGTTGTTCCGAGCGACCGACCCAGACACCTTCCACTGAGTGAGGTATCACCGCAGTACCGGTCGCTCACCAACTGTTGAGGGGATTCGTGTGGTGCAGAAACGTATATCAGCTCCGGTAACAGCATCGGCGCTCATTGTGGCGGGGTTGGTCACCGCCGGATCCGCCACCAATACCACCGCCCACACCGCCGCGCCGCAGGCTCCCGATGCCATGCTGGCCGCCCGGGCCGTCGACAACGCGTCCGTGGCGACCGCCGCCGAGCCCGCCGCGGAAAACCTCGTCGGCCTGATCCCCGCGGCCCCCGAAGCGCCTCGCAAGCTGCGCGCCATGGCCCCGCCCACCGACGGCATCTTCTCCGGGACCGTGCCGCTGCAGGACATCGCCCTGCCCGGCGGCACCGGAGCGCTCGGCATTCCGGAGGTCGTGCTCGCCGCGTACCGCAATGCCGAACTGGCCCTGGAATCGTCGATGCCGGGCTGTGGCGTGTCCTGGAATCTCCTCGCCGGTATCGGACGCGTCGAATCACTGCACGCCAGTGGCGGCCGCACCGATGCCGCGGGCACCACCAGCACCCCGATCTTCGGTCCCGCACTCGACGGGACCCTGCCGGGTAACGAGATCATCAAAGCCGCCGACGGCGGTTATGTCCGGGCGCTGGGCCCAATGCAGTTCCTCCCGGGCACCTGGTCGCTCTACGCCGCCGACGGCAATGGCGACGGCGTCTCCGATCCGCACAATGTCTTCGACGCCGCGCTGGCGGCCGGAAAGTACCTGTGCTCGGGCGGTATGGACCTGCGCGATCAGCAACAGCAGCTGCGCGCGGTACTGCGCTACAACAACTCCATGTCCTACGCGGCCAATGTGCTCAGCTGGGCGCACGCCTACAAGACCGGTGGCGCACCCACCCAGGTGAACCTGTCCGATCTCGTCCCGGCGGGTTCGCTGCCGACGGCGACCGCACCGGATATGTCATTGGCCAACAGCACGATCGCGCCGAGCACCACCACCGAGGAAGCGCCGCCTACCACCACGGTCGCGCCGCAGACGCCCACCGAGGTCATGATCACCATCCCGGGTCTGCCACCGATTCCGTGTGGCATTTTCTGCCCGGCGCCCGTGGCACCGGTGAATCCCTGTGAGCAGCCGGCGGTTCCGGCTCCCATGCCCAATCCGGCCGAGGCAGGCAAACCGGAGGAAGCGGTCGAGCCGGAGCAGACCAACCAGCAGTTCGGTCCGGACGGCCAGCCGGTGCAGCAGCCGGCCGACACCTGCACCGAGCCGGAAGCGGCACAGGCCCCGGCTCCGCAGCCCGACCAGCCCCAGAGCCCGGTGCGGCCAACGGAACCCGCTCCGGCCGAACCAGCCGCACCCGAGCCGGCCCCCGCGCCCGCCCCGGAAGCACCACCGGCACCGGCGATTACGCTGCCGTTCGGCATCACGATTCCCTTGCCTCCGCCCGCGCCTGCCCCGGCCCCCTGAGGGGAAACCGAAAAAAGGATCACGAAGGAGTAACAAACAGGTCTCGAATACGGTAACGTCGATGCCATTGCAGCACCGAGGGGCACACCCCGCAAAGCAATGGAGGGCCACCGCACCGTGGGACGTCACCGCAAACCGCCGACCATCAATCTCCGTCGGCAGTCTGTTATCGCACTCACCGGTCTCGTACCCGCGGGACTCGCCACAGTTGCCGGAGCAGCCGACGGCAGCCTGGCCGATAAGATGACATCAGCTGTCCAGCAACGCTTTTCGGAAGCAGCAGCCGAAGATCACCTACCCAGACCGGAGGCGGCCGCCGCACCGGTCGCCGCCCCGGAAACACTGCGTGAGGCAAAGCAGGCCGCCCCACCGCCACCGCCGCAGGTGCGCACGGTCCCTCAGCCGGAGGGTCGCGCGATCGCGTCCGCCCCGGCCGGGACGCTGGGTATGCCCGGTATCGCGGAGATCGCCTACCGGAACGCGGAACGCGTTCTGGCAGCGGAGAATCCGGTCTGCGGAATGTCGTGGGCCATGCTCGCCGGTATCGGCCGGGTGGAGTCCACCCACGTCTTCGGCGGTAAGGCCGATGACAACGGCAATCCGCTCAGCCCGGTCTACGGCCCGGTGCTCAATGGAAGCCTGTACGGCAACAACGTGATTCACGATTCCGACGGCGGCGAACTCGACGGCATCCAGGGCTACGACCGCGCCGTCGGACCCATGCAGTTCCTGCCGGAGACCTGGAAGCGCTACGCCGCCGACGGCAATGGCGACGGGATCGCCGATCCGCAGAACCTCTTCGACGCCACCCTCACCGCGGGTAAGTACCTGTGCTCGGGCGGACTCGATATGCGCGATCCGGCCCAGGAGACCCGCGCGATCCTGCGCTACAACAACTCCATGGCCTACGTCGCGAACGTCATGGCCTGGGAGGTTGCCTACCGCAACGGCGTCGCACCGCAGCCCGCCCAGCTGCCCCGCATCTAGTACCTCCTAGACTCGACCACATGCCAGTGGTAACGGAATCGGATGTGCGGGGCGCGCTCGCGAAGGTGAACGACCCGGAGATCCGGAAGCCGATCACCGAACTCGGCATGGTGAAGAGCGTCGAGGTCGGCGACGACGGCAGTGTCCAGGTCGTGATCTACCTGACGACATCGGCCTGCCCGATGAAGGGTGCGATCACCGAGCGCGTGACGAAGGCCGTCAACGATGTCCCCGGCGTCGGCGCGATCGACGTGACCCTGGACGTCATGGACGACGAACAGCGCACCGAACTGCGCAAGAAGCTGCGCGGCGACAATGCCGAACCGGTCATCCCGTTCGCGCAGCCCGGTTCGCTGACCCGCGTGTACGCGGTCGCCTCCGGTAAAGGCGGCGTCGGAAAGTCCAGTGTCACCGTGAATCTCGCGGCCGCCATGGCCGCGCGCGGACTGTCCGTCGGCGTCCTCGACGCCGATATCTACGGCCACTCGGTGCCGCGCATGCTGGGCACCGACCAGCGGCCCACCCAGGTCGAGCGGATGATCATGCCGCCGCAGGCGCACGATGTGAAGGTCATCTCGATCTCCATGTTCACCAAGGGCAATACCCCCGTGGTGTGGCGCGGCCCGATGCTGCACCGCGCACTGCAGCAGTTCCTCGCCGACGTGTTCTGGGGCGACCTGGATGTACTGCTGCTGGACCTGCCGCCCGGTACCGGCGATGTGGCCATCTCCCTCGCGCAGCTCATCCCCAATGCCGAGATCCTGGTGGTCACCACCCCCCAGCTCGCCGCCGCCGAGGTGGCCGAGCGCGCCGGTTCCATCGCCCTGCAAACCCGGCAGCGCATCGCCGGTGTTATCGAGAACATGTCCTGGCTGGACCTGCCCGACGGCTCCCGCATGGAGCTCTACGGCTCCGGCGGCGGCCAGACCGTGGCGGAGAACCTCACCCGCGCCATCGGCGCGAATGTACCGCTGCTGGGCCAGATCCCGCTCGAGCAGAAGCTGCGCGAATCCGGCGACGAAGGTACCCCCATCGTGCTGAGCGATCCGGAAAGCTCCTCGGCCAAGGCCCTACTGGAGATCTCCGAAAAGCTCGCCGTCCGCCGCCGCGGCCTCGCGGGCATGTCACTGAATATCGACACCACCCGCCACCTGTAATTCACGCTGCCGACAACCTCGGCCCTGGCATCATCGGGTGTATGTCAACGATCAGGGTGCGTTTGATCTGCAAACGAGACAACTGATTTCGCGAGAATCGGGGTAACTCGTGGGGTACGCCAGAACAGGTAGCGGCACCCGACCGCCGGGCGCCGACGCAATTGTGGGTGCATCCCAAGTCGTGCGCTGAATACGCGGAGAGGCGGGCAAGCATTCCGCCGGGGCGACGGCGGCCCGGTCGTCGCTCGGCCCCTAAGCTCGAACCCATGCTCACGCTGCTTCTGTACGTGCTGATCGTCGGTCTGGTGGCCGCACTGCTGTTCTTGATCGCCAGCGCGGTATTCGGCCGCTCGGAGGAGCTGGGACCGCTGCCCGAGGGCACCACCGCCACCGTGCTGCCGATAGAGGGCATCAGCGGCGGTGACGTGCGTTCGCTGCGCTTCCAACAGGTCCTGCGCGGGTACAAGGCCGGTGAGGTCGACTGGGCCCTCGCCCGCCTGGCCGCCCGGATCGACGAGCTCGAACGGCAGCTGTCCCAGGCCGGCGTCACCATTACCGCGACCCACGGCAATGGCGTCGCCGCGCGCGCCGCCACCGCGACCCCGCACGGCGAGTACGCCAATGGCACCGGCAGCCACCACCCCACGCCGTACGTGCCCGCCGGGGCGACCGGCTACGCATGGTCCGGCCAGGCCGTTCCCGCGGCCGCCGCCAACTCGGCCGTCCCACCGCAGCACCCGGCATCGAGCGGCCAGGCCATCCCCGTGGCCGCACAGGCGTATCCACCCGGCACCAACTCCGGCAGCCCGGCCGAATCGTCGGTGCGGGCGGCACCGCCCGCGGCCGGTGCGGCACCCGCCGGGCAGGGAGTCCCGGCCGAATGGTTCGCATACGGCTCGACGCCCGCGACCGCCACCACACTCGGCCAGGACGTTCCCGCGACGCCGACCACACAGCCCGCCGCGGCCGCGCCCCAGGGGCAGACCGCCCCCGCCGCGACGGATGCGTCCGGAGGCGAGATCCCCGCACCGGCCACACCGGGCGTCGTCCCAGACGTCTCCACCCCGTCGTCCGGGGCGCAGCCGGAGTCGGACGAGCGGTGACCGCGATCGACCTGCCCGATGACGGTCGGGTTCGATGTGGCTGGTCGGTGTCCTCGCAGCTGTACCGGGACTATCACGACCGGGAATGGGGTCGCCCGGTGCACGGGGATGACGCCCTGTTCGAGCGGATGTGTCTCGAGGCGTTCCAGTCGGGGCTGTCGTGGATCACGATTCTGCGGAAGCGGCCCGCCTTCCGGGAGGCGTTCGAGGGGTTCGTCATCGAGCGAGTGGCGGAATTCGGGGACGGTCGGGTGGAGCGATTGCTGGACAATCAGGGCATAGTTCGCAATCGGGCGAAAATCGAGGCTTGCATCACCAATGCGCGGGTTGCCCGCGAACTCGATATCGGCCTCGACGAACTGCTGTGGTCCTTCGCACCCCCGCCGCGCAGACGTCCCGCAACCTTGGCCGATGTGCCCGCCATCACACCCGAATCCACCGCTCTCGCAAAAGAACTGAAGCGGCGCGGGTTCCGTTTCGTAGGCCCCACAACGGCGTACGCACTCATGCAGGCAACCGGAATGGTCGATGATCATGTGACCGATTGCTGGGTCCTTCCATAGCACCCGCGAAAGCCCCGGCGGTCGGTTTTTGGAACTCAGGTACCCGACCCGAACCGCGATAGGGAAGAATGGGTGCGGTGCGGCCCGCCACATACGCGTGGGCCGCCTGGTTGGCGACAACTGGAGATCCATGAAAGTGCGCAGCAGACCGCGCAGATCTGGAGGGAGCAGAGGATGGCGGCCATGAAGCCCCGCACCGGGGACGGTCCCCTCGAAGCAACCAAGGAAGGGCGTGGAATCGTCATGCGGGTTCCACTCGAGGGTGGCGGGCGTCTGGTCGTCGAACTCACGCCGGACGAAGCTGCGGCACTGGGTGACGAACTCAAGAGTGTCACGAGCTAGCAGCCCGACCTGCCGGTGAGCGCCATTGAACCGGTAGCTCGGCTCACCGGCACCACACGAGATACGGCGCTCACCGGTCCCGTCGCAGCCAGCCCGGGCCCGGCCGAGCGCCTCTTCGCGACCGCCGACCTACTCGCCTGCCCGGAATGCGGCCAGGACCTCACCGGCCGGGACCGTACGCTGCGCTGTTCCCGTGGGCACAGCTTCGACCTGGCCAAACAGGGCTACGTCAGTTTGCTCACCGGTGCGTCCACCAAAATGACCGGCGACACCCCGGCCATGCTCGACGCCCGCGCGGCCTTCCAGTCGGCGGGCCATTTCGCACCGATCGCGGCGGCTTTGGCGAGTGCGGCGGCCTCCGGTTCCACCCTGACGACCACGTCGGCGACACGGCTCGCATCGACGCTGCTGCCCAGTGCGCGGGCTGACCTCGCGCCCGGCGCACCGGCCGGGCACAACCTCGCGAGTCACCGCACCGGCCCCGCTGTGCTGGAAATCGGAGCCGGAACCGGCTACTACCTGGCCGCTGTCCTCGACGCCGTCCCCGAAGGACGCGGAATCGCGCTCGACGTCGCCAAACCGGCCGCGCGCCGCGCCGCGCGAGCACATGTGCGGGCCGGTTCGGTACTGGCCGACGCGTGGACCGGCCTACCGATTCGCGACGGCGTCCTCGACACCGTGTTCTCGGTCTTCGCGCCCCGCAATGCCGACGAGGTGGCCCGGGTACTCGCACCCGACGGCCGCTTCATCATCGTCACCCCGACCGAGCGGCATCTCGGCGAACTCATCGAGCCCCTGGATATGGTCCGGGTCGACGCGACCAAGGCGCGACGGCTCGCCGACTCACTCGCCGACCGCTTCGAATTGGTCGAGCGCGAACTGGTCGAGTTCTCGATGTCGCTGTCACACAACGACATCGCGAATGTCGTAGGGATGGGACCATCGGCTTTCCACGCTGACGCCCAACTCACTCCCCGAATCGCCGCCCTGCCGCCGACTGTCGTGGTGACCGCGTCGGTGACCGTCGCGATATACCGCCCGCGAGGCTAGCGCTCACCCCACGTCGACGATCGCGACGTGCGGGGCATAGTGCCGTACCGCCGCCGCGAGACGCTCGCGGTCGAGTTTCCAACCGCTGATCGGGCGACTCGCGGCCACCACCGTCGGCGGGACATGGGGAATCAGCAATGGCACCGCTTTGCGGTTCGGTGTGCCGCCGGTAGCGGCCTGATCTCATCCCAGTGTCCCGACGAAATCATGCCCCGACAGCCGATGTACGACTCTGCCGCCAATGTCGGTAGCGTTGCGCGGCATGAGTGCTCAGTTCCCGGATAGACGGTGGGGTCCGCAGACCGGTCTGCTGCGGCGGACGGCGAGTTCGTTCGCGGCGACGACATTGGGGTCGACGGTAATCCGGAAGCTCACACCGCTGGATCGTCGGCTGCTGGAGCGTACGGCGGGTAAGTACACGGTGCTGGGGCCGATCGGTGCGCCGGTGATCCTGTTGACCACCACCGGACGCAAGTCGGGGCAGCCACGCACCACACCGCTGCTGTACGTGCACGACGGCGATGTGCTGTACGTGATCGGCAGTAATTTCGGGCAGGCGACCCATCCGGCGTGGACGGGCAACCTACTGGCCGCACCGGAGGCCACGGTAACCATCGCCGGACAGCGGATTGCGGTGACAGCCGCGCGCGTCGAGGATCCGGCGAAGCAGGCGGAGGTTTTCGCTCGCTTCGAGGAGACCACGCAGGCCTACACCGCCTACAAGGACCGCACCGACCGCGATCTGCGCATCTTCGCGCTGCGGCGAGCGTAGCAACCTAGTTCTTGCGCACCTGATCGTAGATCCGCACCGTGCGCGCGGCGATCTGGTTCCAGTCGAATTCGGCTATGGCTCGGGCCCTTCCGGCCACACCCATGGCTTCGGCGGTGACCGGATCGCCCGCCACGGCATTGATCGCATCGGCGAGGGACGCTTCGTAGGCGGTGGTGTCGTCGGCGTCGTAGTGCACCAGTCGCCCGGTCACCCCCTCGGCGACCACCTCCGGAATACCGCCCACATCGGAGGCAACCACGGCGGTCCCGCAGGCCATGGCCTCCAGATTCACGATGCCCAGCGGCTCGTACACCGACGGGCATACGAAAACTGTTGCGGCGGAAAGAATCTGCCGCACCATCTCGGTGGGCAGCATTTCCCGCACCCAGAACACACTCCCGCGCCGACGGCTCAGCTCCGAAACCGCCGTCGCCACCTCGGCCTCCAGCCGCGGTGTATCGGCGGCCCCGGCGCACAGCACCAGTTGAATCGACGGATCCAGGTGCCGCGCCGCGGCCAGCAGATGCGCGACGCCCTTCTGATGGGTGATCCGCCCGACGAACGCCACAATCGGCCGGTCCCGATGCACACCCAATTCGGCCAGTACATCGCGCACCCCGTCACGCGGGCCGCCGGGATGCCACACCTGCGCGTCGATTCCGTTGTGCACCACATGCACTCGATCCGGGTTCAGCTCCGGATAGGCGTCCAGCACATCGGCCCGCATGCCGGAACTCACCGCGATGACGGCGTCGGCATAGGCCATGGCATTGCGCTCCGACCACGACGACAGCCGGTACCCGCCGCCCAATTGCTCGGCCTTCCACGGCCGCCGCGGTTCCAGCGAATGCGCCGTCAGCACATGCGGAATCCCGTAGAGTTCGGCCGCCAGGTGCCCGGCCAGCCCGGTGTACCAGGTATGGGAGTGCACGACGTCCGCCCCGCTCGCCGCATCCGCCATGCGCAGCTGCGCCGACATCATCTGCACCGCCGAGTTGGCCGCGTAGAGCATGGGATCGGGCTGATGCACGATGGCCTCGGTGCGGGCGACCCCCATGCAGTGCACGGTCACCTCGCACAGCTCCCGCAGTCGCGGCACCAACTGTGTGACATGCACGCCCGCCCCGCCATAGACCTCCGGCGGGTATTCGCGGGTCATCATGGCGAGCCGTAGTTCGCGCCCGGCCTCCGCGCCGTATTCCACTCGTTCAACCTAAACGTTCACCCGACCTCTGACCAACCAGACTGGCCTGGTAACGGAGAGCCGGTAGGTTGGGGATGGTGAGGAGCCAGCCGCACGTACTCGGGATCGTGCTCGCCGGTGGCGAGGGCAAGCGACTCTTTCCGCTCACCAAGGACCGCGCCAAGCCCGCGGTGCCGTTCGGCGGGGCCTATCGGCTCATCGATTTCGTGCTGTCGAATCTGGTGAACGCCGGATATCTGCGGATCTGTGTGCTCACCCAGTACAAATCGCATTCACTGGACCGGCATATCTCGCAAACCTGGCGACTATCCGGATTCGGCGGCGAGTACATCACCCCGGTACCCGCGCAGCAACGACTGGGCCCGCGCTGGTACACCGGCAGCGCCGACGCCATCATGCAGTCGCTGAACCTGATCTACGACGAGGATCCCGAATACATCGTGGTGTTCGGCGCGGACCACGTGTACCGGATGGATCCGGAGCAGATGGTGTCGCACCACATCGATTCCGGTGCGGGTGTGACGGTCGCGGGCATCCGGGTGCCGCGCAGTACGGCCAGCGCCTTCGGCTGTATCGATTCCGACGAGGCCGGCCGGATCACCCAGTTCCTGGAGAAGCCGGTCCATCCGCCGGGCACCCCGGACGATCCGAACTCCACCTTCGCCTCCATGGGCAATTACGTCTTCACCACCAAGGTGCTGGTCGACGCCATCCGCGCGGATGCCGACGACACCGATTCCGATCACGATATGGGCGGCGACATCATTCCCGGCCTGGTGCGCGCCGGACAGGCCGCCGTCTACGACTTCGCCCGCAACGATGTGCCCGGTGCGACCGAGCGCAGCCGCGGTTACTGGCGTGATGTCGGCACCCTGGACGCCTTCTACGACGCGCATATGGATCTGGTGTCGGTGGACCCGGTCTTCGATCTCTACAACAGGCACTGGCCGATTCGCGGTGCGGCCGAGAACCTGCCGCCGGCCAAATTCGGCCGCGGCGGGCTGGCGCAGGAGTCGATTGTCGGCGCGGGCAGCATTCTGTCGGCGGCCACGGTGCGCAATTCGGTGCTGTTCTCCAATGTGATGGTCTCCGACGGCGCGACGGTGGAGGGCAGTGTGCTCATGCCAGGTGTGCGAATCGGGCGCGGTGCGGTGGTGCGACACGCCATCCTGGATAAGAACGTGGTGGTCACCGAGGGCGAGATCATCGGCGTGGACCTGGATCGTGACCGTGACCGCTTCGCGGTGAGCAATGGCGGTGTAGTGACGGTCGGCAAAGGCATCTGGGTGTAACGACATTCGCGCCGGACGGGGCGCGGGAGGGAGCATCATGAGACGCGCCGTACGCGTGGCAACGGTAGCCGCCAGTCTGAGCCTGACCGCACTTGTGGCCGGATGTGGGGTGAACGGCACCGCGCTGCCGGGCGAGATCGACGTCCGCGCCCTGAATACCGGTGCGTACCCGATCGATCGCCACAGCTACGACCAGCGGGCCGACGGCGATGGTGCACTGCTGGAGGGCTTCCGAATGGCCGAGGCGGTGGTGCCGACGTCGGAGATCGACCCCTCACTGTCCATCGGCCGCGGTGGCATCGTGCTACCCGACCCCAGGACCGTGGTGAGTGTCAGCAATCTGTCGGGTGCGTCCCGGCCGGTGCTGGAGAATCGCGGATTCATTACCGGTTACGCCGCCAGTGGCTCCGATCTGCCCGATAAGGGCAATACCACCGATCCGGCCAGCACCGCGATCACCGTGCGCCTGCTGCGCTTCCCCGATGCCGATGCCGCCAAGCTCGCCGCCCGCGAGCTCGAGGACGCCGATTTCAATGTGGCTCTCGATCAGAACAAGAAGCTGACCATCGCCGAATATCCGGATGCCTTCGCGCACTGGCGGCCCGGCGTGCCGAGTATCGGAATGACCATGCCACGCAAGGAATTCGTTATCTCGGTATTCGCCTCACGCCCCAGGGCCGATGAGAAGGATCTGGTGAGCTGGGCGAAGAAGACCCTGGACGCCGAGGTGCCGGTGGTGGATGCCTTCCAGCCCACACCCGCCGACAAACTGGATGAGCTGCCGGTCGATCCGGATGGCCTGCTCGCCCGCACCCTGGTCGACGATCGCGATAATCGCACCCCGGATCCGGATACCTTCGCGGTCTACGGCCCCAATTCCCTGGTGCTCGTCGCCGCCGATCAGGCCAAGCGACAGCAGTTGATCGACGAGGTCGGTATGGACGCCATGTCTACGGGCGACGACAATTTCCTCTTCCGCGTTCGCGATGCCGACGGCGGGGCGAAGCTGGTCAACGGCCTGATCGACGCCCTCGGCGAGCGCTGGGTGAGCAGTCCGGCCCCGGAGAATGTGCCCGGCACCAAATGCGCGCGCCTCAACCGCGCGGGCGACGCCGACAACGCGTACCGCTGCTATGTGGTCTACAAACGCTATGTGGGCCTGGTGAACGCCGATTCCGAAAGGGAGGCGCAGCTGAAGGCCTCGGCCCAGTACGCGCTACTCGCCAACAGCCTGTAGAGCTGAGGCGAAACCCGTCATCCCGGCGCGACCCCTCACCACGCCCACCACCACCCCGACGCGACCCACCACCACGCACCCCGTCATCCCGGCGTGCTTTTGGCCGGGATCCACACTCTGCGATACAGGAGCTGACGCGATGGATTCCGGCCAAAAGCATGCCGGAATGACGGAGCAGCACGCCGGAATGACGGGGCCGCACGCCGATACGACGGGGCGGTACTAGAAACGCGCTGTGTCGGTGTCGAATACGCGCCACGCGGCGGGCCTGGCACCCGTGTGCCGGGCGCTGTGCTCGTCCCCGGTGCACTCGGCGCAGTCGGATTCGGCTGCGCCATCGAGGTTTCCGGCGCGCGCATGGCCGGTCAGCGGGCGGCTCACCGCCTTTCCGCCGCGCCGTCCGCGACCACCGCGCGGCTCTCTGCCGTTGGTCGATCGCACACTGTCGTCCCGGAATTCGTAGTCCCGGAATCCGAAGGGCTGCAATAGCGCCCGTAGAAAGGCCACACCGTCGGCGGGCAGCACCGTGCGCCCCTCACCGAGAATGTCGACACCCTGGTGGTACCAGACCCGCGCGACCAGGCCCTCGACCGGATCGACCGCCCGGAAGGTGGCGCGCCCGTCGGCGGTGAGTCGGAATTCCGCAATGCGCCGCCATATTTCGCCTTCCCGGAAGTACAACCCCACCACGCCCGGTATCCGCGCGACCATGACAACCCCATCCGTCGATCTCGAGAATGGAGTAGCCGCTACAGCCGCCCGATAATCCTCTCGAGGTCGATTCAGCGTTGCGGGACGGGCGCGTGCACGGGTTCGGTACAGAACGGGGCGCACGAACCCGGTGACGGTGTCGGCGAGTAGCCGCCCTGCTGATCCTCGAACCGTGCCCCACTGACCAGCAGCAGCACCGCGAGCGCCACGAAAACCACGCCTCCGAACAGGATCAACGCGGGCCACAGCCAACCCGACGGCAGATGTGCTCCGAGTACCAGTCCTCCGTACATTGCCATTGCCGCACCTCCTCATCTACATAGATTCCCCACTCCCCGTGTACCACCGCTGAGCTCGGGAAACCAGGGTCGGTGGTCGGTTCACGCGGGTTCGCGCGCACCGCCAGCGCGAGATCAATTGGGGCGCACGCTATTCCGATCACGCCGCAGCGGTGGTGCGAATCGTCCCCGCACCAGCCGACTCAGGGTTCCTCGGTCATCCCCTGGAAGGCCGCGATGCCCCGCTCGGCCACCGCGTCGGGCTCCCCACGTCCGCGACGGCTACCCGCATAGGCCCATTCCCGGACCGCCGCCACCGGGCGCGGCAGCAACTCCACCTCCGGCGGCAGATTGCGCACCGGGTCGAAGAATCCGGGAGCGGCCTGTTCACCGATCTCCGGTTCGGCAATGGTGATCTCGGCCAGGGTGCGCGTAGCCCCGCCGCGCGTACGTGCCTGCAGGATGAAGCCGATCCGATGCCCCTTCAGATACGCGGACAGTGCCGCCAAGGACGGTGTTTCCGGCTGCCCCGCATCGGGTTCGGCGAATATCCACTCCGCCGGTCCGCCCTCGAACCGGTAGGCCATCAGACTGCCGTACCGCGCACTCTCCCAGCCCTGCGCGGGTTGGAGCAGGAATCGGCTCCACGGTCCGGTGCCGGTGGTGGCCAGTGCCAGATCCCACGGCCGGTTGCGCCGGTCGAGTACCCGTACCGCCAATCCGAGTACATCGGGGACCCCTGCGGGCAGCCCGATTCCCTTCGAAACCCGCGCCAGCACAGGCCGATCCGCACTTCCGAGCAATTGCTTGTATCCACCGTCGACGGCGTACAGCGCACCCGTCAACGACATCCCGGTCGGATGGAATACGCGGTTGCGGCGCACCCACGCCCCCGCTGCGAAGATCTCGCCCACCACACGGTCGGGAATAGCCATAATCCGCACCTCTTCGTTCAGCTCGGCATTACGCGAGCAATACCCGTGGTGCGCGGATCTATCCCCTTGACGCGCAGAGCAGCCCGTCACCGACCGGAATCAGCACACTGGTCAGTTGCGGATCCTCGGCGATGGCCCGGGTGGCCGCCCGCACCGCCTGCGTCGCCGGATCACGCTGCGCCGGATCCGGCACCCGCCCACCGAGCAGGGCGTTGTACAGCAGAATCGCCCCGCCCTCGCGTAGCAGCCGAACGCCCTGCTCCACATACTGCGGATGCTCCAGCGGCGCCGCGTCGATGAACACCAGGTCGTATGCGCCATCAGCGAGTCGCGGCAGCACATCCAGCGCCCGGCCGTTGATGAGACGCGTTCGGGCAGGCGCGATTTCGGCGGCCCGGAAGGCTTCCCGCGCCGCCCGCTGATGTTCGGGTTCGGAATCGATGGTGGTGAGGGTGCCATCGGAGTGCATACCGTCGAGCAGCCACAGGCCGCTGATACCCGCACCGGTGCCGACCTCGACGACGGCCTTGGCCCCCAGCAACTGCGCGTACATGCTGAGCAGCGCACCTACCGAGGGCGGTACCGGCGATGCGCCCAATTCGACGGACCGTTCTCGGGCCGCGACGAGGATCTCGTCCTCGGCGACGGATTCCTCCACGTACGCGAGGTTGCGCTGCAGGTTCGATGCCGCGGGAGTCTGGCTCACGGATATGAGGCTAATGGCGCGAACGTCCTATCGCGTGCCGGTGGCCGACCGGTGTGGCGAATTTTCTCAGGTGTCCCTCAGCCTGCGCATACTGATCCCACATCGGGACCAGCGAAAGTAATCATCGACGCCAGGCCAGCGACCGCGGTCCGGGGTCGGGAACAACTAGAGCCAACCTTTCGGTTGTACCCGGCACCGACGTTCACGGTCCCGAGTAGGAGGTAATCCCATCCACATGGTCGATGCGGCGCGTGAACACGCTTCCCTGCCCGAGCAGATTCAGCCGCTGAACAGCGAAACCCCGCTGGACAGTGACTTCGACGCGGCTCTCGCCGACAACGCGGTGTTATCCGGAACCGCGTTGTCCGGAACCGCTGCCTTCGATGCGACCGGCGATCGCGCCAAGTTGCCCACCTGGGATGAACTGGTGCGTGAACACGCCGACCGCGTCTACCGTCTCGCGTATCGCCTGACCGGCGATCCGCAGGACGCCGAGGATCTCACCCAGGAAACCTTCATTCGAGTTTTCCGCTCGCTGTCGAACTACCAGGCGGGCACCTTCGAAGGTTGGTTGCACCGAATCACCACCAATCTGTTCCTCGATATGGTCCGTCGCCGCAATCGCATCCGCATGGAGGCGCTGCCGGAGGACTACGACCGGGTGCCGTCCGAAGGTCCCGGCCCGGAGCAGCTCTACCACGACGCCAATCTGGACCCCGACCTGCAGGCCGCCCTGGCCTCACTGGCTCCGGAGTTTCGCGCCGCGGTGGTGCTCTGTGATATCGAGGGTCTGTCCTACGAGGAGATCGGCGCGACGCTCGGCGTCAAATTGGGCACCGTGCGCAGCCGGATCCACCGTGGACGCCAGGCACTGCGCGAATACCTCGAGCATAATGGTGTGGAACGGCGTTTCGACGCCGAGAAAGTCGGGTAACCCCGTCGCCGTATCGTTCGAGCAATTCGACGGCTGGCGGGTAGTTCCCGACGCAGCCGAGGTCGCCGGAGAAGGGTGTACACCGTATGAGTGGCGAGGACAGCATGCGTCCGCCTCGATTCGCGCCCACCGAGCACTTGGCCACCGAGGCCATTGCCGCGTATGTGGACGGTGAGCTGCGGATGAACGCCTATCTGCGCGCCGCCCATCATCTTTCCGTCTGCACCGAGTGCATGGCCGAGGTGAATTCCCAGGAGCAGGCGCGAATCGCGCTGCGGCAGTCCGGTCAGATCACCGCACCGCTGCGGCTGCACGACACTCTGAGCCGAATTCCCATCTCGGAGCTGCCCGGTGCGACGGACCATAAACATCCCGCACACGGCGCGCCCGCGGACCGCGGGATGATGGCGCCGGGCGCGAGTTCCTTCGGAATGCGCCAAGATTCGTTCGACAGCAGAAGGTGGACAGCTTGGTGGCGCAAGTAGAGTTCATCGCGTGACCTCCGAATCGAAGAACACCGGGGCGGCATCAAGTTCCGGGGATGAGTACACACAGACTTCCGATTCGGCGGCCAACAGGGGGAACCTGAGGCCGTCGGACGCTCCGGTCCTCGGGCCACGGCCCGTCTACCGGCCGCATATCGACAAGCACACCGCGCGCGCTTTCCGCCGCCCGAACGGGCTGCCCGGATCCTTCGGTCCGCGCCCCACCGGCGCGTCGACCACGCCGACGGCGGGTGAGCCCGAATTGCAGAACCGGCCGCCCGAGGGTGTGCTGGCCGAGGCCTTCGCCCGGCCCGCCGGTTCCAACGAAGTGCTGCAGCGCGATCCCGATGCCATCACCGATTCCACACCGTCCGCCCCGCCCGCCGATCCGTGGCGCGACCCGGATTCGGCGGCCCGGCTGGGCTCCCCCGCCATCGCCGTACCACGGCCGCGGGCGCTGGAGCCGGGCGCGGAGCTGACGGCCCGCGACGTGCTGTTCGGCGGCCGGGTGCAGCCGAGGGCACTGGCCAACCTGGCCGCGGTGGCGGTGGCCATCGGCCTGGTGGCGGGTCTGCTCGGCGGTGTGGTCGGTCTGTTCGCGGGTCAATCCACGTCATCGCTCACCTCGCGCAAGGTGACCCTGCAATCGGCGGGCGGTGATGAGGTCCCCACCGGTCAGATCGGCACGGTGGTGGACGCCGTAATGCCCGCCATGGTCACGGTGCGGGCCTGGGTCGGCGATTCCGGTTCCTCTGGGTCCGGTGTGGTGATCAGCGGCGAGGGCTACATCGTCACCAATAATCACGTGATCTCACTGGCCGCCAATGACAAGAGCGGCAAGGCCAATTTGCAGGTGGTGTTCTCCGATAACACCCGTGTACCGGCCGAGATCGTCGGCCGCGATGTGAAATCCGATCTGGCCGTACTCAAGGTCGATGTGAAGAATCTCTCGGTCATCCAGCTCGGCGATTCCCAGGATGTGAAAGTCGGCGACGACGTACTGGCCATCGGTTCGCCGCTGGGCCTGGAGAAGACCGTCACCTCCGGCATTGTCTCGGCGCTGAATCGGCCGGTGAAGGTCGGCGGTGAGGGCACCGATACCAATGCGACCCTCGATGCCGTGCAGACCGATGCCGCCATCAACCACGGCAACTCCGGTGGCGCGCTGGTGGATATGCAGGGCCGGTTGGTCGGTATCAATACCGCCATCAAGTCCGAGAGCGGCGGTTCGGTGGGCCTCGGTTTCGCCATTCCGGTGAATCAGGTCAAGCGCATCTCCGAGGGGTTGATCCAGAACGGCGAGGTGCATCATCCGCGCCTCGGCGTGAGCGCCAAGACCAAGATTGTCGCCAATGACGTGATGAGCGGCGCGGCCGTGGCCGATGTGCAGGCGAACAGCCCGGCCGCCAAGGCGGGCATTGTGGAAGGCGACGTCATCGTGAAGGTCGGCGACCGTGAGGTCACCGGCCCCGAGGAACTGACGGTCGCCGTGCAGTCCCATGAGATCGGTCAGACGGTGAATGTGCGATTGATCCGGGACGGCCGCGAGGTGGACGTACCGGTCACTCTCGAGTCGGATTAGCCGTAAGGATGCCGGTGTGGGGTTTTTCGCGGCCCCACACCGGGCCGGGAGCGCCACACACCGGTAGATTGGATCCGTGTTCAGCAATATCGGCTGGGGCGAGATGATGATCCTGCTCGTCGCGGCACTCGTCATTCTCGGCCCGGAGCGACTACCCGAGGCCATGCGCTGGACCGGCCGCACCCTGAGGCAGGTGCGCGATTACGCGACCGGGGCGACGGCTCAGCTGAAACAGGAAATGGGACCGGAGTTCGACGAACTCCGTAAACCACTGGAACAGCTGAACGAACTACGCGGTATGAATCCGCGCGCCATGGTGACCAAACACCTTCTCGACGGCGATGATTCATTTCTGACCGGAAAGTTCGATAAGCCGCTCACCGCCGGGAACAGCGCGAACAGTGGGTATTCCATGCCGGAACCGCAGAAACCACTGGAGCGCA
The DNA here is from genome assembly GCF_001613345.1 of Nocardia uniformis NBRC 13702. Classification (GTDB taxonomy): domain Bacteria; phylum Actinomycetota; class Actinomycetes; order Mycobacteriales; family Mycobacteriaceae; genus Nocardia; species Nocardia uniformis. The sequence continues at coordinate 57,844 of NZ_BDCE01000017.1, forward strand.
ACGAACGTCCGCCCGTCGATCCCGACGCTACTTAGTTTCGGCCAAGGTTAACCGGTCTAGACGCCAAGACCTGTTCAGGTATCTAGACTTCGGACATGTCGGCCGATGAGGTGGCACGGGTGTTCGCGATAGAGGACAAGGTCGAACGCCTCAAGGCGGCCACCGAGGGTGTGGCGGCCGCCCAGCAGACCATCAACGAACTCACCCGAATTCGCCGCGCCGTGATCCGCGAACTCCACGCCGAGGGCTGGACTTTCGCGAGAATCGGTACAGCGGCAGGACTTTCACGCGCTCGCATCCATCAGGTGAGCACACAGGGACCGGTACCCGAGGGCCTGTTCTTCGGCCACGGCCCGCTCACCATCATCACTCCGGATGTGCGCAGTTCCACGCGCTCCATCGCCCTGGTGGGTGCGCCGGATCCGGCTGCGCCGAACCGGCTGCTGGAGCTCATGCGCGAACTCGGCTTCACCGCCACCATCGAGCGCTTCCTGCCCGGCCGTCCCCTGAACCTCGACCGCGACGGCCTGATCGTGCTGGGCGGCCCGGAGCTCTCACCGAGCCTGCGCTACCTGGTGGCCGCCGATCCCCGCCTGCGCCGCACGGTGGCCCGGGCCGGGCGGGTCCGTCGCGGAATCGAGGACCGCGCCGCCCGGCGCGTCTACAGACCGGGAGGCACCGAACCGTATGACATCGCCTATCTCGCAAGACTTCCGCGCCCGGACGCGCGCGGCACGGTGCTGGTGATCGACGGCCTGCATCCGCCCGCCTCCCTGGGCGCTATCCGACTGCTGGCGACCCGGCTGGCGACATTGCACGAACGCGCGGGCACACATCCGTTCTCAGCGGTCGTGGGCGTGCGCTACGACCGATCCACCGGCGAACCCATCGAAGCGGACCTGCTCACGCCGATCTACCGGCACGACCGTTGAGCGCCGGCCCTGACCATCGCCATAGCGAGCCGCCATGCGGCACGCGAGCCCGCGCATTCCGTAGCGAGGCCGCGCATCCCGTAGCGAGCCCGCCATGCCGCACGCGAGCCCGCGCAATCCGTAGCGAGGCCGCGCATCCAGTAGGGAGCCCGTCATTCCTCGGCGAGCCGTCATTCCGGCACGCTTTTAGCCGGAATCCACACTGCTGGAGTATGGATCCCGGCCAAAACACGCCAGGATGACGCGGGCGCGCTACCCCGCCGAGGTGACGAGGGCCGTTGTCAGGCCGCAGCCCAGGCGGGCCGCAGGTCCCGCATCGGCGGCCGGTCCGCCAGCGAGACCTCCGTGGTCAGAGCCGTGAATTCGCCTCCGATGAGCGGGAATTGGGTCAGCCCCGCACCGGAGTCGAGGATCCCGCTGCGCCCCAGCACCGTTCCGAGAATCTGGCGGCTCATTACGCCGAGATCCGACAGCGGCCGGTTACGGTGCGTGCGAACCCCGAGATTCACCTGTCCGATGGCGTCGATCCCGTATCGATCGAAAGTATCGAGCAGCAGCCCGATTTCGACGCCGTAGCCCGGTGCGAACGGCACCGAGGTGAGCAGTTCCCGCGTTCCCGCGTACTCACCACCCAAGGGCTGCAACACCTTCGACAGTTCCGGCCGCAGTGCCGCCAGCAGCGGCCGCGCCACCAGTTCGGTGACCCGCCCGCCACCGTGCTCGTCGATACCGGTGTCATGGCGCAGCGGGCGTCGGTAGAAGGCCTTCACCAGCCGCATATCGTCCACCGTGAGCAGCGGTCCGAGCAGGTTCGGCACGAACATGGGATCCGGATCGATGAGATCGGAGTCCACAAACGCGATCAGGTCGCCGGTGGTGACCGCGAGGGATCGCCACAGCACCTCGCCCTTGCCCGGAACGGGTTCGAGTTCGGGTACGGCCTGTTCGCGGGTGCAGACCCGGGCTCCGGCGGCGCGAGCGCGTTCGACGGTGGCATCGGTGGAGCCGGAGTCCAGCACCACCAGTTCGTCCACCAGCGTGCCCAGCAGGGGGCGAATACTGGCGACCACGTCGGCGACGGTGTCCTGTTCGTTCAGTGCGGGCAGGACCACGGAGACGGTGCGGTCCTTCTTCGCGGCAATGAGTTCTTCGACCGTCCACTCGGGGTGGTCGAAACTGTGGGTGTATTCCCAGTCCGTCATACGAGACCTCGCAGGGTGCGGGCGGGCGGGCGGAGACCCTGGATGGCGGCGATCATATCGACGACCTGTCGGGTCGCGCCGACCTCGTGCACCCGGAAAACACGGGCGCCCGCGGCGGCGGACCAAGCCGTTGCTGCCAATGTGCCCTCCAATCGTTCGGATAGGCCGACACCGAGAGTCTCTCCGATGAAATCCTTATTGCTCAGCGCCATCAAGACCGGCCAGCCGGTGTTTACGAGATCGTCCAATGCCCGCAACAATTCCAGCCCGTGATAGGTGTTTTTGCCGAAATCGTGCGTGGGATCGATGAGAATCGAATCTTTTCCCACTCCGGCGGCGGCGGCCGCCTCGGCGGCCCGCACCACGGTTTCGGTGACCTCGGCCACCACATCGTCGTAGCGCACCCGATGCGGACGGGTACGCGGAATCGCGCCACCGGTGTGACTGCACACAATCCCCACACCCAGTTCGGCCGCGACCCCCACCAGATCCGGGTCGGCCCCCGCCCAGGTGTCATTGATCAGGTCCGCGCCCACGGCCACGGCCGCCCGCGCCACCCCGGCCCGCCAGGTATCCACACTGATCAACAGGTCCGGGTATCGCTCCCGAATGGCCGCCACAAACGGCACCACCCGACGCGCCTCCTCGGCGGCGTCCACCTCGACCCCCGGCCCGGCCTTCACACCACCGATATCGACGAGATCGGCACCCTCGCGCACCGCCTGGGCAACCGCGGCCATGGCGGCCTCGTCGGTGAAGTGCGCACCCTTGTCATAGAAGGAATCCGGCGTCCGGTTCACAATCGCCATCACCAGCGCCCGATCCGTCGCCACCGGCTTTCCGCACAATGTCGGCAACGGCGCACACATGACCTCGACTGTACCTAGCGCTGTGCTGGACTTGCTGGGCAGCCGACCGGTTCGGCGGTGGGCCGCCTCATCGCCTCGGCGCGCGGCAGCCCGCCATGGTTTTGGCCGGAATCCACAAGTCGAAGACACCGCTCACCGAACCGACCGGGCGCTATATCGCTTTTCGGCGGGCTTCTATCGACGCCTGTCCAGCTCGGCCCTGATCAACCTGCGCGCTGCGTCACCGTAAGCAGCCTGCCCAGCCAGTTGGGCGAACAACCTACCGTACAGCGCGATTTCACCTGATTGGTTGATGGACAGCTCAGCGCTCACGGTCTCTACCAGCACGAGCCGGTTGTCGTACATGACGAAACCGTTGATAGACGGACCGTCGAGAGCGGCCCGCTCCGGCACGATCCCGAGCGCCACACGCGGCAGGGACATCACTGTTAGCAAATGTTCCAGCTGCCCCACCATCACCGAATCATCTCCGACCGTGGTCTGTAGAGCCTGCTCCGCGATGACGAACGAGAACTTGCGGCTACCTCGGTGAAGGATGTGCTGACGTTCGATCCGAGCGGCTACGCCTTCGTCCAGGTCATCTGGGATTCGGTAGAACCGAATCATCCGACCTAGCACTTCCTCGACGTACGCGGGCGTTTGCAGCAGTCCGGGGATGACAACGGGTTGATACGAACGCAATTGGGACGCGGCGCGTTCGATCCGGCTCACCGCCTTCTGCTTGCGCCGGGTGCCGAGACCGAGCGCTCTGCGCCACTCCATGTACGCGGATTCGATATTCCTCAGCGTCGCAATCAGATCAGGCAGTCGATCATCGCTGTTCGTGTGATCACACCAGGATCGGAGATCGCCCTCAGTGGGTGTCTGCCTGCCGTACTCGAGCTTGCTGATCTTCGATTCGGGCCAGTTCGCCAGTCTGGCCAGCGCCCGGCCGGTCAGACCGGCATCACGACGAAGCTCCCGGAGCCGTAGCCCGAGAGCCTGTCGCTGTTCGTGTACTGCGCTGGTCACCGTGTCTGGAGAGCTACGTAGTCGGCATACGGCACGGCCGCCGACCACACGTAGTCTCGAACCTCCTGACAGTAGGCAACGATCCGTTGATCCGACGTGGCGACCGAGCCCGCGATCTGACCGGAAGGTTTGAACACTGTGACGGTGACCGTTTCGTCGTCGAGTAGCCACCAATCGAATGTGGTGAGTCGATTCGCGTCAACGAGATGTCGGGGCACGTATCCGATCTGCTCACCAGCCGCTGCGTTGAGCCGCGCTAGCTCCAGCTCCCACTGGATGTAATCGGTATGCGGAACCGTCACGACCCGGACGCGGCGCATTACCGCTCCACGCCCGGTCAGGCCCCGAACCGTGCTCAACCAGCCTTGGAACCAGCCGTAATTATCCTCGGAGCCACCTTCGAGCCAGTTGCGGAAGGCTTCGTTCTCCCCGGGAGAGTCGTAGCTATCCCGCAATTCGAGATGGAACGCTTCACGCTTGCTGGCACCGATCAGCCGTGTGTGTGCGCCGCTGTCAAGAAGCTGCACCGTAGAACTCCCTTTCCCGCTTCGGTACCGTCACGGCCGCCTCGTTCGGTTCAATCTCCATCTGCGCCAGCACTTCTGGATCAGTAACAGGGTCGCCACTCACCAGGAAGGTACCCCGCCCGGTATCAGTGAGCGGTGAACCGATGAACGTATCGTGATCGGCGAAACCCAGCAGTAGATGCGGGATTTCGACCGTTCCGAGTTTGTCTGTGCGCCAACCCTGCGTGACGAAATGATCTTCGGCGTCATAGAGCGACGGACACGTATCGCCGGGGGTGCCGCCCCTGCCCAGAAATCGCAACTTCTTGCTCATTCTCGTTCCTCCCACTCGGCGCGTGATGGGTGTCGTCACGCCTCACCAATCATCCCGCTCAGTTTCCGATTCCGGACCCGAACGAGGCTAACCTAGAAAACTCGAGAAAACTTCTGGAGCCGGTACCGACCGTGCACCTAGCGTCGAATCAGGCGTTCGGGACCGGTTCAGTCGGCGCGACCCGAACCTCTCGGCAACGACGCACGGCAAAGGGGATCAGATGGCGTTCACCGAATCCGAAGCCAAGGTGCTCGGCGCGCTGGCTGGATCTACACGCATGGAGGGGCTGACCGTCCGGCAGTTGTGTGAGCGAACCGCGTTGTCGGCCGGGACGGTTCGTACCGCGCTGCACCAGATGACCTACAACGGATTGACGCTCGGCACCCGGCAGAGTCCGGTGCTGTGGCGGGCATCCGACCGTGGTCGGTCTATCGTCACCAGTCACCCCGCACTGCGGGAATTCGTGCCGTCGAAGGCTTCGCCATGAGACCTCGACCGACCGCCGTAGGGTACATCTGCCGTGAGGTGTCCGGCATCCGCCTGGAATGGGATGAATTCAGGATCCGAAGTCTCGCAGCGAGATTCGGATACGACTACGCCAAAACCATCGTGCTCGGCTCAGGAACCTCGGACCGGATCGCGCGGTTGATCGACAGCGTCCGGCGCACCGATGCCGAAGCCGTATTCGTGCCCAGCGAAACGCATTTCCTCGGTAGCCGTGCCCCGGCTGAGCTGATCCGGATAGCCGATGTGAACACCGTAGATACCGCGAACACCTATGCCCGGTGGATCGACACCGAAGAGGCCAATGCCGCGACGTGCGGCAACGCCGTGCATCTCCAGGATAGAACCGAGCAGTGGAGGGAGGTGCAGAGTGGATGAGGCGAGGAAGCCCGGCCCGCAGGGGCAGGCGCACGATAATTGGAACGTCGCGGTGAACGGCGACGACGACGGCCAAGACGACAAGCCGCGCGGTACGCGGCGGCGATAGACGCCCGGATTCACGCCCACCCTGATCGGGAGTCTTCTGCCAGTGCAGGCAAGGCAGCCGCCCGCCTGTGTCCTGTGGGCCTGCGACCACCGGACGGCAGGGCCGCGAACCTGCCGTCGCGGAGCGGCGGCCGAAGGCACAGCAGACACACCAGGCAGAATGCACAGTGTGACCATCGATCTGCGCGCCGACCCCATCAACCTCGCCGCCGCTCTGGTGGATATTCCCAGTGTGTCCAAGGACGAGGCCGTCATCGCCGACACCGTGGCCTGGGCGCTGCGCGAGCAGACCGAAGGGTTCGAGATTCTGCGGCACGGCAATACCGTGCTGGCCCGCACCAATCGCGGCCTGCCGACCCGGGTGATTCTCGCCGGACATCTCGACACCGTGCCGATTGCCGACAATGTGCCGGGACGCTTCGTCGCGGGCGAGAACGGGGAGCGGCTGCTGTTCGGCTGCGGCAGTGTGGATATGAAGGGGGGCGACGCGGTATTCCTGCACCTGGCCGCCACGGTCGCCGAACCCGTGCACGATATGACGCTGATCTTCTACGACTGCGAGGAGATCGCCGCCGAGTTCAACGGCCTCGGCCGGATCGAGCGGGAACTGCCGGAGTGGCTCGACGGCGACCTCGCCATTCTCGGCGAACCCTCCGGCGGCTGGGTCGAAGCGGGCTGCCAGGGCACGCTGCGCGCCCGGATCACCACCTCCGGTACCCGCGCGCATTCCGCACGAGCCTGGTTGGGCGACAATGCCATTCACCGCCTCGCTCCCATTCTCGAACGGCTCGCGGCGTACCAGCCGCGCGAGGTCGATATCGACGGTTGCGTCTATCGCGAGGGACTGTCCGCGGTCCGGGTCTCCGGCGGGGTGGCGGGCAATGTGGTGCCGGATGCCGCCGAGGTGGATGTGAATTTCCGCTTCGCTCCCGATCGCACCCTCGACCAGGCCACCGACCATGTGCGAGAAGTCTTCTCCGGCTTGGAGATCGGCTTCGAACGCACCGACGGCGCCCCCGGCGCCCTCCCGGGCCTGTCCGCCCCCGCCGCCAAGGGCCTCATCGACATCGTGCACGCCCACGGCAGCGGCGGCGTCCGCGCCAAATACGGCTGGACCGATGTCTCCCGCTTCGCCGCCCGCGGCATCCCCGCCGTGAATTTCGGCCCCGGCGACCCCAACCTCGCCCACAAACGCGACGAACACCTCCCCGTCACCCAGATCACCCAGGTGACCTCGATGCTCCGTAGCTACCTCATGGGCGACAAGTAGTAACCACCACCTACTAGTGTTGGCTGCATGTCTGCTGACGCCGAGTACGGTGCTCGCTCGCCGAAGACTCCCCGGTTCCGAGGACCGATAATGCTGCGCCGGGACCGGAAAGAGGGGATAGGGACCACCGACGAACATTTGCTCGATGAGAGCGGTTCGGCGGATTGGGTGCACACCGATCCCTGGCGGGTACTGCGCATCCAGGCCGAATTCGTCGAGGGCTTCGGCACTCTGGCGGAGGTGCCGCGCGCGGTGGCGGTATTCGGCTCGGCGCGCACCGCTCCCGAGAGTGCGGAGTTCCAGGCGGGGCAGGCCATCGGCGCGGCCCTGGCGAATGCCGGCTTCGCGGTCATTACCGGCGGTGGGCCCGGGGCCATGGAGGCCGCCAACCAGGGCGCGTCGGAGGCGGGCGGCTATTCGATCGGGCTCGGCATCGAGCTCCCCTTCGAGCAGGGCCTAAACGAGTGGGTGGATCTGGGTATCAATTTCCGGTACTTCTTCGTCCGCAAGACCATGTTCGTGAAGTACTCGCAGGCATTCGTCTGCCTGCCCGGCGGTTTCGGCACCCTGGACGAACTGTTCGAGGCGCTCACCCTGGTGCAGACCCGCAAGATCACCCGCTTCCCGATTATCCTGTTCGGCACCCGCTACTGGTCGGGACTCACCGACTGGCTGCGGGATTCGCTGCTCGGCTCGGCCAAGATCTCCCCCGGTGATCTGGGCCTGCTGCATGTCACCGACAGTGTGGAGGACGTGGTGAATATCGTGGTGCAGGCCGCCGCGGCCCGCGCCGAACTGGAGGCCGCGGGGACGGAGGAGACCTGGTGAGCGACAATGTCTCCGCCGCGGCCGAGCGGGCGTTCGCGGTCTGCGTGTACTGCTCGGCCAGTTCGCTCGACCCGGCGCAGCTGGAGCTGGCGGCCCAGGTGGGATCCGAAATCGGCCGTCGCGGTTGGCGATTGGTGTCCGGTGGCGGCAATGTGTCCATGATGGGCGCGGTGGCGCGGGCGGCCCGGGCGGCGGGTGCGCACACCATCGGGGTAATCCCGAAACACCTGGTGCACAAGGAAATGGCCGATGTCGACGCCGATGAGCTGATCGTCACCGACACCATGCGCGAGCGCAAACAGATCATGGAGGACCGTGCCGACGCCTTCCTGACCCTGCCCGGCGGTATCGGCACTCTCGAAGAGTTCTTCGAGGCATGGACCGGTGGCTATCTGGGACAGCACGGTAAGCCGGTGGTGGTGCTGGATCTCGACGACCACTACCGCGGCCTGTTCGCCTGGATCGATGAGTTGTACGGACGCGGCTTCGTGGGCGATCAGGCCATGGACTGGATCACCGTGACCAAGGATTTCGCGGAGGCGTTCGACGCCCTCGATCCCACCTTCTGAGACAGTTGCTCGTACCCGGGGCCGGGTTTCCCGGTTTCGCTCGACAACATCTGGTCCATCCGAAAAGGTGGACTCTGTGACGACCGACGCCCGCTCGACTGTAAGCCTGCTGGATCTGGCTCGGGCCCTGCCCGATATGGTGCTGCGGGAACGCGGCATGCTGCGAAACGCCTTGAAGCTGCTCGTGAAACCGGGCGACCGGGTGTCGATCGGACTGTTCTTCCAGCGCGGCGCCGAGCACTATCCCGAGCGCCCCTTCCTGAAATTCGAAGGCCGCGTGTACACCTGGGGCGAGGCCAATGCCGAGGTGAACCGGTACGCCCATGTGCTGGCGGCACGCGGGGTGGAGCGCGGCGATGCGGTCGGCGTGCTCATGACCAACCGCCCCGAGACCCTGTTCACGGCACTGGCCACCGTGAAGCTCGGCGCGACCGTCGGTCTGCTCAACCACAACCAGCGAGATAACGTGCTACAGCACAGTTTCGGACTGCTGAACAGTGTGGTGGAAGTGATCGGCGAGGAGTGCCGGGAGGCGCTGGACTCCCTCGCGGAAACCCCGCCGAATCTACTGTGGTCGCAAGAGTTGCAGGAGGCGGCCGGTACCGCCGACGCCTCGAATCCGCCCGTCTGCGAGGAGATCACGGCCCGCGAGCGCGCCTTCCTGATCTTCACCTCCGGCACCACCGGTATGCCCAAGGCCAGCGTCATGACCCATCTGCGCTGGACCAAGAGTATGGCGGGCCTGGGTGGGCTCGGCGTACGACTGCGCGGCGACGACACCCTCTACAGCTGTCTGCCGCTATACCACAACAACGCGCTGACAGTGGCACTCGGCGCGGTGGTGACGGCGGGCGCGAGTCTGTCTCTGGGACGGCACTTCTCGGCGTCACGCTTCTGGGACGAGGCCATCGCGTCGGACGCGACCGCCTTCATCTACATCGGCGAACTGTGCCGCTACCTGCTCAACCAACCGGCCAAGCCCACCGATCGGGCGCACCGGGTGCGCATGGCGGTGGGCAATGGTCTGCGCCCGGAGATCTGGGACGAGTTCCGAGATCGGTTCGGTATCAAGCGGATTGTCGAGTTCTACGGCGCGAGTGAGGGCAATGTCGCCTTCATCAATGCCTTCGGTGTGGACCGCACCGCCGGATTCACCCCGCTGCCCTTCGCCATTGTCGAGTACGACGATGAGGAGGGGAAGGCCCGGCGCGGACCGGACGGGCGACTGCGGAAGGTGAAACCGGGCGGGGTCGGCCTGCTGCTGGCCAAGGTCACCGACCGGTCGCCCTTCGACGGCTACACCGATGAATCGGCCACCGAATCGAAACTCCTGCGCAACGGCTTCCAGGACGGCGACTGCTGGTTCGATACCGGCGATCTGGTGCGCGATCAGGGCTACTGGCATATCGCCTTCGTCGACCGGCTCGGCGACACCTTCCGCTGGAAGGGGGAGAATGTGGCCACCACCCAGGTGGAGGGCGCCTTCGACGGCCTCGACAGCATCTCCCAGGCCGTCGTCTACGGCGTCGACATTCCGGGCGCGGACGGCAAAGCGGGGATGGCCGCGATCACCGTCGAACCGGATGCGAAGTTCGACGGTCGGCAGACCGCCGCGCACCTCTACGACCGACTTCCCGGCTACGCGGTGCCGCTGTTCATCCGCGTAGTTCCCGAGCTCGAACAGACCTCGACCTTCAAGAGCCGCAAGGTCGAACTGCGCAAACAGGGCTACGAGCAGGACGAGAAGAGCGAACTGTACGTCCTCGCGGGCCGGTCGGACGGGTACGTCCCCGCATACGACGGTTATATCGACGATGTCGCGGGCGCTCGCGCTCCACGCGGCTGAGACCAACCCGCCGCGTTTCGGCCGGGCGGCGAACCTGGGGGTTTGGATGGAGCAGGGAGGTGTCGGTTGCGCCGGGGTGTTCCCCCACCCCAAGGGGCTGGCCGGGGGGGCCGAATAGCGCGGTTGATGCCACCTCGAGGCGTTTAGGCAGCGCCCGGTAATCTTTGCTGGCGTGAGCACTCAGGGAGCAGTAGCAGTCGGTCTGGCCACCATTACCGCCAACGGGACGGTCCTGGACACCTGGTATCCGTACCCCGCGCTGGGTGAGTTCTCCGAGACCGGGACCAAGCGCCTGGACCCCTCCGATATCGAGTACGACAAGTTCTCCCATGCCGTCGGTGAGGACAAGGCCCGCCGCGTCGAGGTGGTCGTGGTGCGCACCACCATTGCCGACCTGGCCGCCGCACCGGTCGACACCCATGACGCCTACCTGCGACTGCACTTGCTCTCGCACCGCCTGGTCCGCCCGCACGGCGCGAACCTGGACGGCATCTTCGGCCACCTCCCCAATGTGGCGTGGACCAATTACGGCCCGTGCTCGCTCGAGGAGATCGAGCTGGTGCGCTTGAACCTGCGCGCCCGCGGCCCGGTCACCGTGTACGGGGTGGACAAGTTCCCGCGCATGGTCGACTACGTGGTTCCGTCCGGCGTGCGCATCGCCGACGCCGACCGGGTGCGCCTGGGCGCGCACCTGGCCTCGGGCACGACGGTCATGCACGAGGGCTTCGTGAACTTCAACGCCGGCACCCTGGGCAACTCCATGGTCGAGGGCCGCATCTCCGCCGGTGTGGTGGTCGGCAACGGCTCCGATATCGGCGGCGGCGCATCCATCATGGGCACCCTGTCCGGCGGCGGCAAGCAGATCATCTCCCTCGGCGAGCGCTGCCTCCTGGGCGCGAACGCGGGCGTGGGCATCTCCCTCGGCGACGACTGCGTGGTCGAGGCGGGCCTCTACGTCACCGCGGGCACCAAGGTCGCCCTCCCGGACGGCGCGGTCATCAAAGCCGCCGACCTCAACGGCAAATCCAACCTGCTGTTCCGCCGCAATTCGGTGACCGGCGCGGTCGAGGTGGTGCCGCGCAAGGGCACCGGCATCGAACTGAACGCGGCACTGCACGCCAACGACTAGCCCCAACTCTGGGATCTCGTGCCCCTTGCGGTAAACCGCAAGGGGCACAGTCGTATCGGAAGTGTCACGCCCTGATCGCCAAGGTGCGAGATGTCCACCGCCACTCGCCATGGGTACTCGAACGCGAACTGGATCTGAGCCCGAGCCTGGCCGCGCAGATCATCGGCGAGACGGACCGCCGCCGCAGGTTTCTCTCGGTCGACGATATCGCGGTGTTCTGTCCTGTCCCGCCGGGTTTGATGCCGCTGATACAGGACAGGCTCGTCGTCTCGCCGGTCGGCTGAACGACTGGGGTTCAGTCGATGCCGAAGGCGATGACGCGTTCGGGGGTGATGCGGATCAGTTCGCGGGACATGCCCGGGCCGTAGGGGTCGACGTCGCGCAGTGCGACCGCGGTGCCGCGGATTTCGAGGCAGCGGACCTCCCAGGGAGTCACCGATTTCACGTCGTCGACGACGAATGCCACCCGGTTGTCTTCGGCGAGATTGCGGAACTTCTGGCTGGCACCCATATTGTGGCCGCCGATATCGATGACGCCCAGGATTTCGTCGAATTCGAAGCCCACCGGGTTGTTCTGCGGTGATCCATCCGGGCGGATGGTGGCGAGGCGGCCCAGGCGCTGGCTGCGGAGGTAGGCGATCTGGGCGGGCGACAGCGTTGCGATCATATGTTGACGGTAGGACCTCGACCGCGCTCGAGGTCAACCCCTCGCCGGATTCGACTGCCGGATTCGAACTAGAGCAGTAGCTTCTTCTGCACCTTGCCCATGGCATTACGCGGAAGCGCAGCCACCACGCGCACCTCGCGGGGCCGCTTGTGGATCGAGAGTTCGCTGGCCACATGGTCGATCAGGCGCTGTTCGGGGGCGTCGACGCCCTCTCGTAGCACCACGTACGCGACGATGCGCTGCCCCAGATCGTCATCGGGCACACCGATTACCGCCGTCTCGGCCACGGCCGGATGTCCCAGCAACGAGGTCTCGATCTCCCCGGCACCGATGCGGTAGCCCCCGGATTTGATGAGGTCCACCGACTCCCGTCCGACAATCCGGTGGAATCCCTCGGCATCGATCACCGCCACATCACCGGTCTTGAACCAGCCGTCCGCGGTGAAGCTCTCCGCGGTCACCTCGGGACGATTCAGGTAGCCGTCGAACAGCATGGGCCCGCGAACCTGTAGCCCGCCAACACTTTCCCCGTCGTGCGGCACCGGATTTCCGGCTTCGTCGCACAGCCGTGTCCGCACTCCGGCGACCGGCGTGCCCACCCATCCGGGGCGACGTTCCCCATCGGGCCGGGTGGAAATGGTGATCATGGTTTCGCTCATGCCGTAGCGCTCGATCGGCGCGTGCCCGGTGAGCTCACGCAGCCGTTCGAAGACCGGCACCGGCAGCGGCGCGCTCCCCGAGATCAGCACCCGCGCCGATACCAATTCCTTTGCCGCCTCCGGTTCTTCGACAATGCGCGACCACACCGTCGGAACCCCGAAGTACATGGTTCCCCGAGCCTGCGCATACGCCTGCGGCGTGGGCTTTCCGGTGTGGATGAGCGGGCTGCCCACCCGTAGCGGTCCCAGCAGCCCGAGAATCAGCCCGTGCACATGGAATAGCGGAAGCCCGTGCACCAGCACATCATTCGCCGTCCAGCCCCAAGCCTTCGCGAGCGCGTCGAGCCCGGCGGCCACGGCTCCCCGACTCAGCATCACCCCCTTCGGCGCACCCGTGGTCCCGGAGGTGTAGAGAATGAAAGCCGTTGCGGTGGGCGCAGGCTCGGCATATGTGTGCCAGGACCGTGCGTGCAGCCGCACCGGTATCACCGGCAGCGCAGCCCCTTCCGGAGCTCGGCCCAGCCATGCCTGCGCCCCCGAGTCGGCCAGTATGTGTTCCAGTTCCGCATTCCCCGCGTCCGGCGGCACCGGTACCACGGTGACGCCCGCGATCAGGCAGCCCACCACCGCCAGCACCGTGGTGGCCGTCGGTTCGGCCAGCACGGCCACCCGCTGCGCCCGCGCCACCCGTTCGGCGACCGAGGTGGCCGCGCCCAGCAGATCGCTGCGCGACAGTGTCACCCCGTCGATGGTGACGGCATCCGGAATATCAATCCCGGCGGCGACGGCGGCCGGATTCAACGAACTCAACAGCAGCGGCGACCCATATGACACGGGCCAACGGTACTGCGCCGCCACCCGCACCGCCCGCGCGGGATTCCTCCGACCGGGACCCGGTTGTGATGGTTGACACCCGCATGAACGGGTAAGAAACTTTATGTACAACCTTCTCACCGAGATGGGGTCAATGATGACCAGCCCAGTGCGCATACCCACGCGCGACGCCGACCTACCGCCCATCGATATTCGCGAATTCATCGACGGGGCCACCGGCCTCCTCGGCGGCGCGGCCAATGTGATCATGCAGCTGTCCAACCCACCCGTCGGCTACGGCGTGATCGAGAGCCCGGTGGACAGCGGCAATGTGTTCAAACATCCGATCAAGCGCCTGCGCACCACCGTCACCTACCTGTCCGTGGCCATGCTCGGTACCGATTCCGATCGCGAGAGCTATCGCGCGGCCGTCGACACCTCCCATCGCCAGGTCCGTTCCCGCCCGGACAGTCCGGTGAAGTACAACGCCTTCGATACGAGACTTCAGCTGTGGGTGGCGGCCTGCCTGTACTGGGGCGCCCAGGATCTCTACACACGCATGCACGGCCCGCTGGACGAGCCGACCGCCGACGCCTTCTACCAGTACTCGGCCCGCCTGGGCACCACCCTGCAGCTGCGCCCGGATCAGTGGCCGCCGAATCGGCAAGCGTTCGACCGCTATTGGACCGAGAACCTGGCCCGCACCTCCATCGACCCACGGGTACGCGCCTACTTCGAGGATCTGATCGACCTGAAGATGATGCCGCGCCCGGTCCAGCTGGCCTTCGGCACGGTGCACCGCTTCTTCGTCACCGGCCTACTGCCGCAACATCTTCGCGACGAGATGGGGATGACCTGGTCGCCACGACAGGATCGGGTGCTGGACCGGCTGCTGCGCACACTCGGCGCGGCGGAGAGTGTATTACCCCCGGCCGTCCGGGTTTTCCCGCTCAATGCCTACCTGGTGGATATGCGAATCCGGCGGCGGCTCGGCTTACCCCTGGTCTGAATTCGGCGAGTCGGGATGCGCGTCAGCGAATCCGGAAGCTGGGCACGATGTGTTGGCGGGCGAATTCCCGCAGCGTCGCCTCATCGTCGAGCGGGATGACCGTCTGCGGCGTGAGCGCCATGGACAGCGCGGTGCGGGCGATCATCTCGGCCAGTGGCAGCGGATCGTAGTGCGGCAGTTTGCCTTCGTCCTGGAGCCGGACAATGAACTCGGCCAGGTAGTCGCGTCCGAGCTCGATTACCGGAGCGCCCTGCACGGTGAGATAGGGCAGCACGATTTCCGGTTCCGTCTTCAACAGTCGCAGCAGCAGTTCATTGCCGCGCAGTCCCGCGAGGAAGGTGATGAACAGTTCGACGATCTGATCCTCGGCGCTGGCGTCGAGTTCCGCCTGCCGCTGCACCACGGCGTCCACCTCTTCGATGAACTGCCGGGTCTGCCGCAGCCCCACCGCCTGAATGAGGTCGTTCTTGCCCGCGAACCGCCGGTACAGCGTGGCGAGCGAAAGCCCCCCGCGCCGCGCCACCTCCACCATGCTGGTGCGTTTGACGCCGAAGTCGAGGAATGCCAGCAGGGCGGCGTCGAGGACCTTGGCCTGATTGCGGTCCTCCGGTCCCGATCCGCGCACCAGCGGCAGCAGTTTGGCCAGCTTGGCCATGGACTCGACCCCCTCTCGACACGGCGATACGATGACACACAAATCATCGCACATTGACAGAACCATACTTGAGTGAGAAGGTGCGAGTAGATCTTTCTCACACTCTCCTCACTGCCGAGGAGTAACGACGAGGAGTCGAGTCAACGATGACTGCCGCGCTGCGCCATGATGAGTACCAACCGGTCGCCTTTGCTAGTCCGCTCACACCGGAATCCGTCCGCGAACACCTCGACGGCATTGCCGCCTTTCTCGGCGGTGCGGCCAATGTGATCATGCAGCTCTCACTCAAACCCGTCGCCTACGGCGTCATGGAAAGTGATGTGGAGAGCGGCAGTGTCACGATCCACCCGATCAAACGGCTGCGCACCACTCTCACCTACCTGGCCGTCGCCTGGCTCGGCGACGAGGAGGACCGCAGGTCCTACCGGGAGGCGGTCAACCAGTCCCATCGCACCATCCGCACCAAGGCCACCAGCCCGGTGAAGTACAACGCCTTCGACCCGAAGCTCCAGCTCTGGGTGGCGGCCTGCCTGTACTGGGGTGTCGATGACCTGATGCGACGTATGCGCGGACCGCAGGATTCCGCGCAGGCCGAGTACTTCTACCAGTACAGCGCCCGACTGGGCACCACACTGCAGATGCGCCCGGAGATGTGGCCCGCCACCCGCGAGGAGTTCTACGCGTACTGGGAGGAGAACCTCGTCCAGCACGCCATCGACGAGCCGACCCGGCGCTACTTCAACGACCTCACCGATCTGAAGATGCTGCCGCGCCCGATTCAATTGGTGTTCGGGCGTTTTCACCGGTTCACCGTCAGCGCGCTACTGCCGCAGCACCTGCGCGATGAGATGGGTATGACCTGGTCGGCACGCCACGAACGCGCATTCGGCCTGATTCTGCGTAGTATCTCCGCCGTGTGGACGCGAATGCCGACGGTTATCCGCCTGTTCCCGTTCAACTTCTATCTCGCCGATATGCGTATGCGTCGGCGTCTCGGTCGGCCACTGGTCTAGGGAACGGCAATTCGCGGCGACCAGCGGCGTGCGGGCGGACAGGGGAACCGGACTCCTGGCCGCCCGCAATAGTTTTCGGCCGACCGGAGCTCAGGACCGGTCGGCCAGGGCCCGCAGGAAGAAGCCCAGGTTCGCGGGCCGCTCGGCCAGCCGCCGCATGAGGTAGCCGTACCACTGGCCGCCGTAGGGCACATAGACCCGCATGGCGTGGCCCTCCCCGGCCAGTCGGCGCTGTTCGGCGTCGCGGATCCCGAACAGCATCTGGAATTCGACATCCCCCCGACCGCGTCCGTTCTCGACCGCCATGGTGAGCGCGGCCTCGATCAGCGCCGGATCGTGCGAGGCGATCATGGGATAGCCCTGCCCGCGCATGAGCACATCCAGGCAGCGCAGGTATGCGGCATCCACCTCCGCCCGGTGTTGATAGGCCACCGTCTCGGGCTCCTGATACGCACCCTTGCACAACCGGATTCGCGCACCATCGGCCGCCAACTCGCGCAGCCGACCCTCCGATGCCCGCAGATAGGTCTGCACCGCCACTGCCAGCCAGGGAAATTCGGCCCGCAACTGGCGCACGTTCTCCAGCGTCTCCTCGGTCGTGGTGTGGTCCTCGGCGTCCACGGTCACCCATACCCGCGACTCGACGGCCTTGGCGCACAGCTTGTGCAGATTCTCGGTGGCAATGGCCGGACCGTCCGGCCCGAGCGACTGCCCGAGTGCGGACAGCTTGACCGACACCTCCACGCGCGGAATGGGAGTATCGCGATCATTGAGCGCGGCCAGATCGTCGATGAGCGAAACGTATTCCGCCACCGCCGCATCCGCCATGGCACGTTCGGTGGTGTACTCGCCGAGGAAGTCGATACTGACGCTGCGGCCACTGTCGAGCAGCTGCCGCACCACCGGGCCCAGTTCCGCGCGGGTCTCCCCTGCCACGAACCGCCGCACCACGCCCGCCGTCACCGGCACCTTGGTCACGGCCTGCTTCATCCGTGGCGATCCGGCCGCCGCGAGTATTACCGGCCTCAGCGGATTCATTACTCCTCCATATGGGGATAGCGGTAATCCGTTGGCGGAACGAAGGTCTCCTTCAGGGTGCGCGGCGCGACCCATCGCAGCAGGTTGAGATAGGACCCGGCCTTATCGTCGGTACCGGAGGCTCGCGCGCCACCGAACGGCTGTTGGCCGACCACCGCGCCGGTGGGCTTGTCATTGACATAGAAGTTGCCCGCCGCGAATCGCAGTGCGTCCGAAGCCTGTTCGACGGCGTGGCGGTCACTGGCGAAGATCGCCCCCGTGAGGGCGTAGGGAGCGGCGGTGTCCACCTCGGCGAGCACATCGGCGTAGGCGTCCGGGTTGCCGTCGTCGTAGACGTAGACCGAGAGCAGCGGACCGAAATACTCCGTCCCGAACGATTCGTCGGTGGGATCGTCGGCGAGCAGGACGGTCGGCCGCACGAACCAGCCCTCACTGTCGTCGTAGGTTCCACCGGCGGCAATGGTCACGCCCTTGGCGCGGGCCCGTTCGATGGCGGTCACATTCTTGTCATACGCGCGTTGATCGATCACCGCCCCACCGAAATTCGTCAGATCCGCGATATCACCGTAGGGCAGCTCCTCGACCTGGGCGAGGAACTCGTCGCCCATCCCGCGCCACACGGATTTGGCGATGTACGCCCGCGAAGCCGCCGAACACTTCTGCCCCTGATACTCGTATGCCCCACGAATCATCGCGGTGCGCAGCGCATCCGGATCGGCGGAGGGGTGGGCGACAATGAAGTCCTTCCCGCCGGTTTCCCCCACCAGCCGCGGATATCCGTGGTAGCGGCCGATATTCGCGCCGACCTCCTGCCACAGATGCTGGAAGGTGCGGGTGGAACCGGTGAAGTGAATCCCCGCCAGCCGGGGATCGGCGAGCGCGATCTCCGACAGCCGCACCCCGTCGCCGGTCACCATATTGATGACGCCCGGCGGCATACCGGCCGCTTCCAGCAGTTTCATCAGGTAGTACGCCGAAAGCGTCTGGGTGGGAGCGGGTTTCCACACCACGGTATTGCCCATGAGCGCGGGTGCGGTCGGCAGATTCCCGGCGATGGCGGTGAAGTTGAACGGGGTAATGGCGTACACGAACCCCTCCAGGGGCCGGTAGTCCATCCGATTCCACACCCCCGCCGAGGAGTTGGGCTGCTCCCGCAGAATATTGCGCGCGAATGCCACATTGAACCGCCAGAAGTCGATCAGTTCGCAGGGGGCGTCGATCTCCGCCTGCTGAACCGTTTTCGACTGGCCCAGCATGGTGGCGGCGGCGATGGTCTCCCGCCACGGCCCGGCCAGTAGATCCGCCGCCCGCAGCAGTACGGCGGCGCGTTCGTCGAAAGGTAGTGCCCGCCAATGCGCGGCGGCCGCCGACGCGGCCTCGATGGCGGCTCGTGCTTCGTCATGTGTGGTGTTGGTATAGGTCCCCAGAACGTGCCGATGCCGGTGCGGCATGACGATTTCCAGTCGCTCCCCGTCGCCCGGTCGATGCTTGCCGCCGATCACCAACGGCACATCCACCGATTCGGCGGAGATCTCGGAAAGTCGGGCACTGAGCAGTTCACGTTCGCGGCTACCCGGTGCGTAGGAGTGCACCGGCTCATTGCCGGGGTGGGGGACAACCGTGACAGCGTCCATATCCCAGGTTATCGCGAACCCTGCCACCGCAGCCGGAACACGGCCGATAGCATCACCGGCGTGAGCGAGCGTCCGCGAATCCATCTGCGTCCCTGCCTCGGAGCCGAGGAGTTCCCGCACCTGGTGGCGGTATGGCGCAGCGCGGTCGCGGCCACGCACGACTTCCTCCCACCGGCCGATGTGGACCGCATCGCGACCCGCCTCGCTCCCGAGTACTTCCCCATGGTCGAGCTGACGGTGGCCGAGTTGGATGGGGAGATCGCCGGCTTCTCCGGGCTGTCGGCGGGCAAGCTGGACATGCTGTTCGTCGATGCCGCCTATCGCGGCAAGGGTGTGGGCGCGGCCCTGGTCGCTGCGGCGCTGGCGCGCTATCCGACCCTGACGGTGGACGTGAACGAGCAGAATCCGCAGGCGGTGGGCTTTTACGAACGGCTCGGCTTCGTGAAGACGGGCCGCTCGGCAACCGATAACGACGGCCGCCCCTTCCCACTGCTGCATTTCGTCCACGCCCCCATCGAGGCCTGAGGGCTACAGGTCGTTCGCCACGATGTTCTCGATATTGCGTTCGGCGAGCGCGGTAATGGTGACGAACGGGTTGACGCTGGTATTGCCGGGGATCAGCGAGCCGTCGATGACATACAGGCCCTGGTAACCGGGCACGCGACCGTAGTTGTCGGTGGCCTCGTTGAGCACACAACCGCCGAGCGGGTGGTAGGTGAAGTCGTCGCCCCAGGTCTTGTAGACGCCGAAGAGGTCGGTCCGGTAGATCGTCCCCTCCTTCTTATTGATCTTGTCGAAAATGCGTTTGGCGGCATCGATGGCGTACTGGTTCTGTGAGGTCTGCCAGTTCAGGTCCACCTTGCCGGTGCCGGAGTTGAAGGTGAACTGGGCACGGTTGGGGTTCTTGGTAATGGCGAGATACAGGCTGACGTAGGTCTCCAGCCCGGAGGGAAACGGCGCGACCTCCGCGAAGGCCGGGCCGCCGGTGTCGCTCCAGTTGTCGATACCCAGGCACGGCATACTCGATTGCAGCTTGCCGGTGCCGTCCCACATATGGTTGGCCCGACCCACCATCACATTGCCGTTATTGCCCCAGTTCTTGCCGACCGCGTCCGGCAGATCGGGCAGTTTGCCCTGCGCCTTCATGGCCACCAGCAGTTTCGAGGTGCCGATACTGCCCGCGGCGAAGAACACCTTCTCCGCGACAACGGATTTGACGGAGACGGTATTGCCGCTGGTATCGATCTGATTCATCTCGACCCGGTAGCCGCCGTCGGTGGGCGATACGGCGGTGACGACGTGCATGGGCGTGATCCGCACCTTGCCGGTGCCGGTGGCCGCGGCCAGATAGGTCTTGTCCAGTGAGCGTTTGCCGTGGTTGTTGCCGTAGATGACCTCGCCGTCGAGCGCGGACCGGGTGACGGTTTTGGCCTGCTCCTTCTTCATATACTCGAAGTCGTAGACATTGGGCACGAAGGTCCAGCCGAAGCCGGAGCGCTCCGCGTGTTTGCGGCCCACCCGCGCGAACCCGTAGCACTCGGCGCTCTCGAACCAGTTCTGGTCGATATGGTTCACGCCCAGTCCGCTATTGGCGCGCGGGTAGTAGGTGCCGTACATCTCGTCGGCGTTCACCGACGGCAGGATGCTCGCGAAGTTCTCCCGCTTGGGTGTCACCGCCATACCGCCATTGACCAGTGACCCGCCGCCCACGCCGCGGCCCTGATAGACGCGGACGCCGCTGAACTGCTCGGAATCGAGTACGCCCGTGTACTTTTGGATGTCCTTGTTATACGAGCCGCCCGCGAAGTAGCCGACCGGCTGATCGGTGCGGGTGCGTAGCCAGTACGAGCGGCCGTCGGGTTTCAGCACCGGGCAGAAGATCTTGCCGTCGGAGCCGGGCGTCGTCCAGGACATGCCCATCTCGACAATCGTCACCTCGACTCCCGCCTGTGCCAACCGCAACGCGGCGACCGATCCCCCGTACCCGCTGCCGATCACCAGCGCTGGAATTTTCTCCCCGTCCGCCAGTGGCGCGGCCGTAGCGCGCGTCATGGATCGTCCGACCATCGCGGCAGCCAGGGTGAAACCTGTTGCAGCTAGGAACCCCCGGCGACTAACCCCCTGCCCGAACCGATTACCAACAGGCATTTCATAGGTGCGCACAGACAAACTAAGGCTCCTCATCGAGACTTGAATGGGAACCCGTTCTAGCAATGTGAAATGGGATTGCGTGACATTTTCCGGATAAGTCGGAAAAGTTACGGTCGCAGAGCGAAGCTTGCAGAGTGAACCGTATGTTCAGCGGTACACACAAAGAATCAGCGGTACACACAAAAAAATGGTGCACACCGAGAAAATGGCGTGCACCAAGGACGTTCGGACCACAACGGTCCATCGCAAAACCTATGCGACCCTGACGGGACTCGAACCCGCGACCTCCGCCGTGACAGGGCGGCGCGCTAACCAACTGCGCCACAGGGCCTTACCGCGATCGACCCGGGGGGCGACTGCGGGAGAAACCTATCATGCACCTGTACCACGGAAGAAATCCGCTGGTCAGGCGACCAAACGTGCTGCGGCGGCGGCAATGCGATCATCGCTCGCGGTGAGCGCGATACGCACATGCTCGGCACCCTGCGGCCCGTAGAACTCGCCCGGTGCGGCGAGAATGCCCCGCTCGGCCAACCAGTCCAGGGTGACCCGGCAGGGCTCCCCGCGGGTGGACCACAGGTACAGCCCGGCCTCGGAGTGATCGATGCGGAACCCGGCCTGCTCCAAGGCTTTTCGCAGCACTTCCCGGCGCACCCGGTAGCGCTCACGCTGCCGGTCCTCGTGCGTGTCATCGCTGAGCGCGGCGGTCATGGCCGACTGGATCGGGAACGGCAGCATCATGCCGGAGTGCTTGCGCACCTCCAGCAGCTCGGCGACCAGCGCCGGATCGCCGGTGACGAAACCGGCCCGGTAACTCGCGAGATTGGAGGTCTTGGACAGCGAGTGAATGGCGAGCAGGCCGGTGTGGTCGCCGTCACTCACCTCGGGATCGAGAATGGAGACGGCGCGTCCCTCCCACGTCAGCCCGAGGTAGCACTCGTCGGACGCGACGATCACATTGCGCTCGCGCGCGAATTCCACGACCTTGCGCAGGTGGTCGACACCGAGCACCTTGCCGGTCGGATTCGACGGCGAGTTCACGTAGATGAGCGCGGGGGTCTCCGGCCCGAGCCGAGTCAACCCGTCCGCGCGCAGGATTCGGGTCCCGGCCAGCAGCGCGCCCACCTCATAGGTCGGGTACGCCACCTCCGGAATCACCACGAGGTCTTGCGAACCGAGCCCGAGTAGTCGCGGTAGCCCGGCGATCAGCTCCTTGGTGCCGATAACGGGCAGCACTGCGGCGGAGCTGATTCCGGTGATTCCGAACCGCCGCTTCAGCGCCTCGACGGCAGCGTCGCGCAGTTCGGGAGTTCCGTGCGTGGTCGGGTAGCCGGGGATCTCCGCCACCGCGGACAGTGCCGAACGGATGAGCGGATCCACCGGGTCGACGGGTGTGCCCACCGACAGATCGACGATGCCGCCGGGATGCTCGGCTGCCCGAGCTTTGGCGGAAGCGATGGTGTCCCAGGGAAATTCGGGCAGCAGCGAGCTGACCCGGCCACGCGCGGTCAACTCAGCTACTCGCTGGCCATCGGCGGTAGCGCGGCGATGAACGGCGGGTCGTAGTCGACCTTGCCGACCTTGGTCGCCCCACCGGGCGAGCCGAGGTCGTCGAAGAATTCGACATTGGCGTTGACGTAGCCGCTCCACTGGTCCGGGGTGTCGTCTTCGTAGAAGATCGCCTCCACCGGACATACCGGTTCACATGCACCACAGTCCACGCACTCGTCCGGCTGGATGTACAGCATGCGACCGCCCTCGTAGATGCAGTCCACGGGGCATTCCTCGATGCACGCCTTGTCCTTCACGTCAACGCACGGTTCAGCGATGATGTACGGCACTGCCGCTCTCCTAGTCTGTCCTCTGCGGGATGCTCCGCCCGCGAAACAGTATCCCGACGCCCCACATTACTACTGGCCAGCCTGCCCTAACCGGGTCGGCGAATGCTACCCGACCGGGAGTGAAACCGGTGACCTGTGCGGGGGTATGCCATAGGTCGTACTGCGTTGCCGGACCGGTCGGTCGATACCGGTGGCGATCTCGATCAGTTCGGCCACCGTTTTCGCCGATCCATGCTCGGAACCGGCCATTCGGGAGATGGTCTCCTCCATCAGGGTGCCGCCAAGGTCGTTCGCGCCACCGTTGAGCATCATCTGAGTTCCCGTTATGCCCAATTTCACCCAGCTGGTCTGGATATTCGCGATACGCCCGTGCAGCATGATGCGCGCCAGGGCGTGCGCCGCTCGATTATCGCGGATGGTCGGACCGGGCCGCGAAGCACCCGCCAGATACAGCGGTGCGCTCTGGTGTACGAACGGCAACAGTACGAATTCGGTGAATCCGCCTGTCTCGTCCTGGATTCCATTCAACACCCGCAGGTGGCCCACCCAGTGCTTGGGGTTGTCCACATGCCCGTACATCATGGTCGAGCTGGAGCGAATGCCCAGCTTGTGCGCGGTGGTGATGACCTCGATCCACGCCGAGGTGGGCAGCTTGCCCTTGGTGAGGATCCAGCGCACCTCATCGTCGAGGATTTCGGCGGCGGTACCCGGAATGGTGTCGAGCCCGGCCTCCTTCAGCGCCGAGAGCCAGTCGTGGATGGACTGGCCGGAGCGGGACGCGCCATTGGAGATCTCCATCGGGCTGAACGCGTGTACATGCATTTCGGGTACACGCTTCTTGACCGCGCGCACGATATCGGCGTAACCGGTGACCGGCAGGTCGGGGTCGATACCGCCCTGCATACAGACCTCGGACGCGCCCTCGACCCAGGCCTCCCAGGCGCGGTCGGCGACCTCGTCGGTGCTGAGGGTGAAGGCATCGGCGTCACCCTTGCGCTGCGCGAACGCGCAGAAGCGGCAGCCGGTGTAGCAGATATTGGTGAAGTTGATATTCCGGTTGACGATGTAGGTGACGTCCTCGCCGACGGCGTCGCGACGCAGTTGATCGGCGAACGCGGTCACCGCCTCGAGAGCCGCGCCGTCGGCGGTGGCCAGCGCCAGGTACTGGTCGTCGGTCAGGCCCGCCGGATCCCGCTCGGCAGCGCGCAGGGCGGCCATGACGTCGGCATCGAAGCGTTCGGGTGCGGCGGCGGCGAGCTGGTGTACCTGTTCGCGAATGGTCTCCCAGTCACCGAACGCGCCCAGCGCCTCGTCGACGAGTCCGGAATCGCTGCGCGAGTCGGTATTTCGGCCCTCGCTGTCGATCGCGGTATTGAGGTCGATACGGCCGACGGATTCCCAGTCGTGATCGGGTTCCTGCCAGGGCAGCCCGGTCGGCAGTACATCGCGGGCGAGGCCGGTCTTCGGATCGGCCAGGGCCGCGACATGGTTCGATACCCGCGGGTCGATCCACGGGTGCCCGGACAGGATGTATTTCGGGTGCGCCGTGAGTCGTTCGGTGAGCACGAATCCGGCATCGGCGGTGACCTGCGCGAGGACTTCCAGATTCGGCCAGGGCCGTTCGGGATTGACATGGTCGGGGGTGAGCGGTGAGACGCCGCCCCAGTCGTCGATACCGGCGTCGAGCAGTGCCCTGCACTCGTCGAGCGAGACCAGGTTCGGCGGAGCCTGAATGCGCATCTTCGGGCCGAGCAGCATGCGTGTCACCGCGATGGTGGCGCGGAATTCCTGCAGGTCGGCGTCGGGGGTATCGCGCATGGCGGTATCGGACTTGGCCAGGAAGTTCTGCACGATCACCTCCTGCACATGCCCGAATGCCTTGTGCACCTTGCGAATCGCCATAATCGATTCGGCACGCTCGGTGAGGTTCTCGCCGATGCCGACCAGAATGCCGGTGGTGAACGGCACCGACAGGCGGCCCGCGTCGGTGAGCGCGCGCAGCCGAACCGCCGGATCCTTGTCCGGACTGCCGTAGTGCGCCTCGCCCTTCTCGGTGAACAGCCGGGTGGAGGTGGTCTCCAGCATCATGCCCATGGACGGCGCGACCGGCTTGAGGCGCGACAGTTCCGCCCAGGTCATCACACCCGGATTCAGGTGCGGCAGCAGGCCGGTTTCCTCGAGCACCCGAATCGACATGGCGCGCACGTAGTCCAGGGTGGAGTCGTAGCCACGCTCGTCGAGCCACTGGCGGGCCTCGGGCCAGCGGTCCTCGGGGCGATCACCCAGGGTGAAAAGCGCTTCCTTACAGCCCAATTCGGCACCCTGGCGGGCGATAGCCAGAACCTCATCGGGTTCCAGGTACATGCCGTGGGTGCCTTCGGTGCCGTTGTCCTTGCGGAGCTTGCCCGGCACGGTGACAAAGGTGCAGTAGTGACACTTGTCCCGGCAGAGTCGGGTCAGCGGAATGAAGACCTTGCGCGAGTAGGTAATCGGCAGGGCGTCACCCGCCGCGTAGCCCGCTTCCAATAGTCCGGCGTCGCGCACCCGCGCCGCCGAGGTGCACAGATCCTCCAGATCGGCGTCGCGTGCGTGCAGCAGCACCACCGCCTCGTCGAGATTGAGCGTCGCCCCGTCCCGCGCGCGGCGCAGGGCTCGCCGCATGGCGGACGCACTCGGCACTACTGCGGAACCACTGGGCATCGAGGCTGGTGAGCCGCTTGATGCCGGGGGGAGCTTCGGGTTCGGTAGATCCGTCACGTCTTCGATCATGCGCCATCCGTCCGACTGGTCCGACTCGGGTGTCTATGAGGTGGGACAACCTGGTGCCACGGCGCACTATTCCACCATCGGTCGCTCAGCGTGCGGTGTCCGAACTCGCCACGGCGAAACCCGAGATCGAGCCGCTGAAAATCCGCGCGGGCGATGTCACGCCCCCTGTCACGATCCATGGAAGCATGGCAGGCATGTCTCAGCCCGTACGCTCCGGCGGAATCATGGCGGCCCCGGCGTGGCGTCCGAGCCCCCGCGCGAAATTGCTATGGGCAGTCAGCGGAGCCGTGAGCTGGCTGTTTCCACTGATTGCCGTGTTCGTGTGGATGTTCATCGACGATAATCGCCGTGGCTGGCAGGCAACGGCGCTGGTGATCATCGTGGTGGGTGCGGCAATCGGTGTCTTCGTGGTGCCGCTGTGGCGCTACGCGGTGCATCGGTGGGAGATCACCGATGAGGCCGTCTATACGCGGACCGGATGGTTCTCGCAGGAGAGCCGGGTCGCGCCGATTACTCGAATCCAGACGGTGGATACGCAGCGCGGGCCTTTCGAGCGACTGCTCGGTCTGGCAACGGTCACCGTCACCACCGCCTCCTCGGCGGGGGCGGTAACCATCGACGCGCTGGATCTGGCGGTCGCCGAGGAGACGGTCAGCAAGCTGACCGAGATCACCGCCCGGCATCGCGGAGACGCCACATGAGCGAGCGCAGCGAGCGAGCGACCATTACAGCCGAGCGCAGCGAGCGACCAACCAATAAGGCCGAGTCCTCGCTCGTGTCGTCGCCGAGCGCTGGCGAGGTGATGGCATGAGCGAGCGACCAACCAATACAGCCGAGACCCCCGATCCGATCGGGAGCACGACGGACGCCGATAGACCCGCTACACCCCCGGGGAATATCGAAACCCCTTGGCAGCGGCTGGATCGGCGGATGCTGCTGGTGCATCCCGTCACCGAGGTCGTGCGATACATTCCGGTGCTCATTGCCTCGGTGATCGGCAGTGCCCAGAGCGAGAACCCGCTGTGGGCACTGCTGGCCTTGACCGCCATCGTCGGCATTGCCGTGACCCGCTGGTTCACCACCACGTACCGCATCGGCCCCGACAATGTGGAATTGCGCACCGGACTGGTCCAGCGCAAGAAGCTGGCCGTACCGCGCTCA
This sequence comes from Nocardia uniformis NBRC 13702, assembly GCF_001613345.1. Taxonomy (GTDB): domain Bacteria; phylum Actinomycetota; class Actinomycetes; order Mycobacteriales; family Mycobacteriaceae; genus Nocardia; species Nocardia uniformis. The sequence goes on from NZ_BDCE01000017.1 coordinate 84,740, forward strand.
CGCATTCGCTCGGTGGATATCCAGGCCGATCTGCTGCACCGCGTACTCGGCCTGGCGATATTGGAGATCGGCACCGGTCAGCAGGCCAATCGCGGGGAGGAATTCAAACTGGACGCACTCGATGCGCGACTGGTCCCCGGACTGCGTATCGAGCTGCTGGCACACACCGCCGGAGCCGCTGCGGCGCAACAGACTCCGCGATTGACCAAGGATTCCGACGCAACTGTTTCGACAGCGGGTTCGTCGGATGAGCCGGACGCGACGGCGAACCTCGAGCCGGTCGACACCGCACCGGAGGGTGTCGAAATCGCCCACTGGCAACCGAAATGGGTGCGCTACTCCCCGCTCTCCCTCACCGGTTTCGCGCTCATCGCCCCCATTGTCGGCCTCGCCTTCCAATACGGTTTCGCCCAGGTGGTTTTCGACTCGACCACCTTCGACGACTTCGGCGCACGCGGTGTCTGGTTCCTCGGCTTCCTTATCGTCGCCCTGGCCATCGCATTGATCGCCATAGTCAGTCTGGCCGCCTGCGCCCGTTACCTGGCGACATATTTCGGCCTGAAGGTGCTCGACAACGGCAAAACCCTGCACCTGCGCCACGGCCTGTTCACCACCCGCCAGATCACCCTCGACCTGGCCCGGCTGCGCGGAGCCACCGTCAATGAGCCACTGCTGCTGCGTATGGCGGGCGGTGCGGAACTCGAAGCCATCATGACCGGCACCGACCCCCGCCAGAAGATTCTCCCCCAGGCTCCTCGCGCGGCCGTCGACCGTACCCTCACCCATCTCCTCGGCGAATCGACCCCGAGCACGGTCGCTCTCACCCCGCACGGCCCGGCCGCCCGCTACCGCCGCTATACCCGAGCTCTGGGGCCGGTCCTCACCGCGGCGGCGATCATGGCGGTGTTCGCCCTTGCGGTGGAACCACTTCCAGTGTGGTCGTGGTCCCTGCTCGCCCTGGTACTCCTGATCGCCACCGCCGTGGCCTGGGACCGCTACCGAGGTCTGGGCCACCTGGTCATACCGGCGGCCGACGGCAACCCCACCTGGCTTATCGCCCGTAGTGGCTCCCTCGACCGCGACCGCGACTGTCTCGAGGCTCCGGGCATTATCGGCTGGACCGTCGGGCAGTCCTGGTTCCAGCGGCGCGTCGGAGTGGCAACCCTGACCGCCGCTACCGCCGCCGGGAAGAAGCGCTACACCCTGATCGATATCCCCCTCGATGCCGCCTGGCCGCTGATCGACGCGGTCACGCCCGGACTGCTGGGGAGACGCAACCGAGGTTGACGGCGCGGTGTCTACACGGCCCAGCCCCGTCGCCCTGGCACGTCCCACACCCGTCATCCCGGCACGCCCCACACCCGTCATCCCGGCATGCTTTTGGCCGGGATCCACCGTTCCCAGCGCAGCACAGTGGATTCCGGCCCAAAGCACGCCGGAATGACGAGAGGTAGGCACGCCGGCATGACGAGAAGTAGGAATGGCGAGAACTACGAGTGACAGCGCATGTTCAGGCTCCGTACCGCGCGCCGACCGACCCGGCCGGGCTGAGGTTGGCGAGGTAGTACAGGTACAGACCGGCGGGGAGCAGGCCGCCGACGAGCAGGGCGAGGGTCGGCCAGTCGTTCATGAACAAGACGTCGCCACCCGGACCACCGAGGGTGCACAGCATGTAGGTGACGGTCCAGGCGGTCAGGGGTAGGGCCATCATGCCGATACGATCGGTAACGGTCGACATACCTTTGACCAGAAGGACATTCACCACCGCGGCGATCAGTACCGTAATCGGAAACGGGACAGCGCCCGCCGTGAGAGTGGCCGCGAGCGGCTGTGCCTGCGCCAGTAGGGCCGGTGATTCGGGAACGTCGGCCCGGCCGAGGTAGATCGGCAGGAACAGCGCCTCCAGCAGTAGCGTGACGACCCCGTCGAGTACCAGGACCGCCGCGATGACGCCGGTCGGCCACGAACGGCCGGCCGCCGCGACGAGGCGGGTGGGGGAACCGAGGGCCGCCGTCACGGCACCGGCGGGAAACCGAGCAGGGTCAAAAGGTGACTCTGCATATCGACAAAGGCGTACAGGCCGTGCAGATACAGCTCGTGTTGCGCCTCGAAGTGGGGCTTCTGGCTCTCCACGAAGGCGGCGATCATTTCCTGAACGTGCCAGTTGTACATATCGGTCAGTCTCCCACTCCACGCCGACGCGACTCGATCATGTCGGACAATCCGGCGAATAGGTCGTGTTCGCGGCCGTCCGGGCCGACCTCGCCACGTTGACCTCGCACCAGGATGAAATGTTCCTCCGGCAGCACCGGCTGAGCAATATTGTTGGACAGCGCGAACTCTCGGCCCGACGGTGCCACGGTCACCTGGGTGGCGTGCGCGCGCAGGGCCGCCCGCTTGGCGGCCAGCACACCGGCCACATCGACGGTCGTGGTCACGGATTCACTGGGAACGCAGGCCAATTCGTTGTCGTACGGTAGCCGCCAGCCACTCGGCAGTGCGCCCGGGAGCCGGTCCACGGTGCGGCGCTTCAAGGCTTCGGTGTGCATGTGCAGCACTTCGGCATCGGTGACGGTCCAATACGTCTTGGGGATATCCCAGCCCAGGGGCACGGCCGCGTTCACGGCCGCCATGGTGATTTCGTGGGCGCGAATATGATCGGGATGGCCGTAGCCGCCACGCGGGTCGTAGCCGACCACCACGCGGGGGCGCAGCTCCAGGATTATCCGGACCAGGGCGTCCACGGCCTCATCGCCGGAGCGAACGAAGGCGCGGGGGTCGCGGGCGGGCGGGGTACCGGCCATACCGGAGTCACGCCACCGGCCCGCACCACCGAGAAAGCGGGGCGGACCGGCATCCAATTCGGCCAGCGCACCGGCCAATTCGGAAATGCGGTAACCGCCGAGTTGGTCGGCCCGATCGGATACGAGCAGGGCGAGTTCGTCACCGATGACCTCACCCTCCTCGCCGAGGGTGCAGGTCACCACGGTGACGGGAATACCGAGCCGCCGGTAGTGCGCGATGGTCCCACCGGTAGTGATGGATTCGTCGTCCGGATGCGCGTGGACGAGAAGTAGTCCACCCGTGCCGTTTTCACTCACGGCAGGCGTCGCCAGTTCGCGGCGTCACCGAAGATTCCGGCCTGGATGGCTCCGCCCAGCGAGGCGCCGTCCACGCGCGGTCCGGCCGCCGCCACCTGGGTGTCCTGCACGATCGGCAGGACGGTGGACAGTTCCCACAGTCTCGGTTCGGCCTCGGCGATCACCTTCGGCGTATCGATGCCGCGCAGGGCCGCGTCGATAGCGGGCTGCAAGGTCGGGTCGCATATTCCGGAAAGGTTGGCCGGGGCCTCCTTGGCCGCCTCGACTTCAGCCGAATCCCCATCCGTCCCAGGCGTTTCCGCAGGAGGACACCCGTAGCGGGACGCAAGGACCGTGGCCGGATCGTCACCGGCACGCTCCCAGCCGACCAGCGCGTCGATACTGTTTCCGATCAGGTCCGTGCCGTACAGCCGTTCGGCCGACACACTGCTCACGGTGGCATCGATTCCGGCACTGCGCAATTGGTCCGCCGCCGTATTCGCGACCGCCAGGGTGGCGTCGTCGCCTTCGACCGCACCGATGCGAAGGCTCAGCGTCCTACCGTTCTTGGCGATCAGACGCGGTTGTGGTGCGGGCGACGTCGGCGAGGAGTCCAGCGGTACCTCCGGCTCGCGGCCGTACCCCGCCTCGGCGAGCAGCGCGAATGTCTCCTCCACGCTGGGGCGCGGCGGCGCGGTCGGCGCGTAACCCGGATCCGACGGCGAAAGCACCTGCGCCCGTACCGGTTCCACCCAACTGCCGGTCTGCGCGCCGACGGTGGCCAGCAGCACCGGATCCAACAGCCCCAGCACGGCCTTACGCACCCGGATATCGGCCAGATCGGGATTGCGCCCGTTGAGCACCAGTTCCATTTCCCGCGACTGCAGGTTCATGGCGGTCCGCACCGAGGGAATGGCCGCCAGCTGCGCCTGCAATGCCACCCCGCCGCGCACCAAGGCCATCTGCGCATCGCCGGTCCGCAACGACTCGGCCACCTGGGCGGGAGTTCCACCGCGCCGCATCAGAATCGAATCCGGCACCGCGGGTGTACCCCAGTAGCGGTCATTGCGTTCGAGCAAAATCTCCTCGCGACCGCGATCGGCCTGCTTGATCCGGAAGTGGCCGCCGGAGATCCGAATGGTGTCCGACAGCCCCTGCTCGAATCCGGAATCCTTGATCAGATGTGAGGGCACCAGATCCGAGAACAGCTGCCGCCACGCCGGATACGGCTCCCGCATGGTGACATTCACGGTCTTGCCGCCCGCCGCGGAGCTGACATCGGAGATCAACCGGTAGCCCGCGGGATCGACCGCCCCGGGCTGCGTGATCATCTGCTGCCACAGGTAGCGGAAGTCCTCGGCCGCGATCGGCGCGCCATCGGACCACGACGCCTCATTGCGGATCTGATAGGTGATGGTGAACGGCTCCTGCGCCGACACATCGGCGGACACCATGAGCGTGCTGTCCAACACCCGGTCCGAAGCACCCGGCACGTCCGGCGCGGGCACCGTCCGGAACGGGCTCGGCAGCACCATCGACGCCACCGCCGCGGTCGCGGGCGACTGGTGCGCCCGCAAATGCGGATTGAAGCCGATTCCGATGTCGTCGACGGCCACGACCACCGAGGTCTTACCCGGCTTGGCCGGTGTGGTCTTGGGGCTGTCGGTGCTCTCGATGGGCGGCGGCGGATTCGCGGTGCAGCCGGTGGCGACCGCCACAGTGGTCGCCACCATCACGAATACCGCACGCCACGACGCGCGCCCTCGCGCCCCCGATCTCACGATCGGCACTCTACAGCTTGCCTACAGCGCCGCGCGGTCACGCGCCTTCCGACGCGAGGTCTCCCGACCACGCTCGGTCGCACCGAGAATGACCTTGCGCACGCGCACGACCTCGGGGGTCACTTCCACACACTCGTCACCGGCACAGAACTCCATGGCCAGTTCCAGATCCATCTGCAGCGGCTTGGCCAGGGTCTCGAACACGTCAGCCGTCGCGGACCGCATATTGGTCAGCTTCTTCTCACGGGTGACATTGATATCGAGGTCCTCCGAGCGCGGGTTGATGCCCACGACCATGCCCTCGTAGGTGTCCGCACCCGGCTCCACGAAGAACTGGCCGCGGTCGGCGAGCTGGATCATGGCGAACGGCGTCACGGTGCCCGCGCGGTCGGACACCAGCGAACCGGTGTGGCGGGCGCGGATCTCGCCGGCCCACGGCGCGTAACCGTTGAAGACGGCATTGGCGATGCCGGTGCCGCGGGTGTCGGTGAGGAAGTCGGTACGGAAACCGATCAGACCACGCGACGGCACGATGAACTCCATGCGCACCCACCCGGCGGAGTGGTTGCTCATCTGCACCATCTTGCCCTTTCGGGCGGCCAGCAGCTGGGTGACAGCGCCCAGGTACTCGTCCGGGACGTCGACGGTCAGCTCTTCGAACGGCTCGTGCACCTTGCCGTCGACGGTCTTGGTGACCACCTGCGGCTTACCGACGGTCAGCTCGAAGCCTTCGCGACGCATCTGCTCGACGAGGATGGCCAGCGCCAGCTCACCACGGCCCTGCACCTCCCAGGCGTCCGGGCGGCCGATATCGAGCACGCGCAGCGACACATTGCCGACCAGTTCCTGGTCCAGCCGCGACTTGACCATGCGGGCGGTGAGCTTGTGGCCCGATACGCGGCCGACCAGCGGCGAGGTATTGGTGCCGATGGTCACCGAGATGGCGGGCTCGTCGACGGTGATGCGCGGCAGCGCGACGGGGTTCTCCGGATCGGCGAGGGTGTCGCCGATCATGATCTCCGGAATACCGGCGATGGCGACGATATCGCCCGCTTCGGCCTCCTCGGCCGGGCTGCGCTCGACGCCGATGGTCTTGAGCAGTTCGGTGATCTTGACGGTCTTGGTGCCCTCAGCGGTCATCCAGGCCACGTTCTGGCCCTTGCGCAGGCGGCCGTTGTGAATGCGGACCAGACCGATACGGCCGAGGAACGGCGAGGCGTCGAGGTTGGTGACGTGCGCCTGCAGCGGCTTGTCCGCATCGCCCTTGGGCGCGGGCACGTACTTCATCAGCACGTCGAACAGCTCGTCGAGGTTGTCCGCGCCGGGGGCGTTGCCGTTCTCCGGGCGGGTGGTGGAAGCTTTGCCCTCACGGCCGGACGCGTAGAGCACCGGCAGGTCCAGGGCCAGTTCGGCGGCCTCGGAGGCTTCGTCGTCCAGATCGGACGCGAGATCGAGCAGCAGGTCGTGCGATTCCTCCACGACCTCCTCGATACGGGCGTCGGGACGGTCGGTCTTATTGACCACCAGGATCACCGGCAGCGACGAGGCCAGTGCCTTGCGCAGCACGAACCGGGTCTGCGGCAGCGGGCCCTCGGAGGCGTCGACCAGCAGCACGACACCGTCGACCATGGACAGGCCGCGCTCGACCTCACCACCGAAGTCGGCGTGGCCGGGGGTATCGATCACATTGATGACGGTCATGGAACCATCGGGGTTGCGACGATGCACGGCGGTGTTCTTGGCGAGAATGGTGATGCCCTTCTCGCGCTCGAGGTCACCGGAGTCCATGACTCGGTCGACCATTTCGGCACGCTCACCGAAGACGCCGGACTGCCGCAGCATTGCGTCGACCAGCGTGGTCTTGCCGTGGTCGACGTGCGCCACGATGGCCACGTTGCGGAACTCGACAGACGACACGCTTGATCCTCCTGATAAGTGGGTGGTGCGGCCGAGCCCGTCATTGCGAGGGCGGAAAGAACTCCACCGGCTTACGGCCGCATAACAGACTACCGGCTGTCCCAACTCACACGTTTGACGACTGCCACTTAGGTTAAGCTAACCAACATGGGGAAGAAGGTGAAGGCCAAGCACGTCTCGGGTTTGAAACCCAAGAACAAGTGCTGTCGCAAGAAGACGCGATGCTTCAAATGCCCCGTGGTCATCATGCGGATGAAGAAGTGCGAAGCCGCGGGTGTCTGCGGCAAGGACCTGAAGAAGGCGCTGAAAGTGGCTCGCGCGCGCTGACTTCCGGTGCGCGAACGCGTCCTTTTCACGACATTTCCCGCAAGTCCGCCCATCCGTCGGCCAGAAGGCGTAGACCGGGATCATGAGTACCGAGCTGCTCTCCCGAGACGAAATCGCCAAGGCGCTGACCGATCTGCCCGACTGGATCCACACGGGCGCGAGCATTGCGCGCACCATCGAGGCCCCGTCGTTCCTGGCCGGAATCGAACTGGTCCGCCGGGTCGCCGTCGCCGCCGAGGCCGCCAATCACCATCCCGATATCGATATCCGTTGGCGGCGAGTCACTTTCACCCTCTCCACCCATTCGGCGGGCGGACTCACCCAGCTGGATATGGCGCTCGCTCACGAGATCGATCTGCTGACGTCGCAGAGCTGAGGCTGTGTCCTATTCGGCGTCTTATTCGGCGCGCGCGGGGCGCTGCGAGGTTACGCGGGCTGCCTCCTCCGGGCTCTGACGCTCGCGCCGACCCGTCCAGATGATCCAGGCGAAGAAGGCCAGCACACCGATCACATCGACCGCGCCCAGCCAGGCGAGGATGCCCGGCCGCGAGATGGTCCAGATATCCGGCTGCGCGAACGACAACACCCAGGGCACCCCGATCAGTGCGGTGACCAGCCAGTATCCGGCGAGGATCCGGGCGCTCACCGCTTCGCGCAACGGCCCGTAGATCAGCCACAGCACGGTCGGAATGAGCCAGACGAAGTGGTGCGACCAGGAGATGGGCGACACCATCAGGCCGAAGAACTGCACGATAATGAGGGTGCCCAGGCGGTCGTCCGGGCCCAGCGCCCGCCAGGCGAAGTAGGCCAATACGGCCGTGAGCAGCACCGCGGCCATCCACCACGGCCCCGATTCCACGTCATGTCCGAGGATGCGGCTGATCGCGCCGCGCAGTGACTGATTCCACACCGACCCGACCGGCCCGATCCGGTCCGCGTCGCCGAGCAGGGTGCCGAAGTACCGTTCGGCCTCGGCCTTGTTGATCAGGAAGCTGATGCCGACGGTGCCCGCGAATACCAGCGCCGACCACACCGCCGTCCACCACCGTCGCCGCGCCACGAAGTAGAGACCGGTAATCGCCGGGGTGAGTTTGATCCCGGCGATGACGCCGACCAGCGTTCCCGAGATCCACCAGCGGGCACTGCGCACCGCCAGCATGGCCCCCAGCACCAGGAATACATTGACCTGCCCGTAGTCGAGGGTGGTGCGCACCGGCTCCATCCACACGCCGACCGCTGTCCACCCGACCACCACTGCGCGCCAGCGTGGTTCCCGCACCCGTTCACCCAGGAGCAACTCGAGCGCGATTCGCACGACCCAGTACAGCGCCGCCACCGTCAGCAGCAGCCAGCCGACCGCGACCACCGGGAACGGCAGGTAGTGCAGCGGGAAGAACACCACCGCCGCGAACGGCGGATAGGTGAAGGGCAGCGGGAAGTCGGGCGTCACCTCCGAGTAGGTGAAGTCGTAGAGGTGGCCGGTGAGCAGTGCCGCCGACCCGTCCACGTACACGTGCAGATCGACGAAGTTCATACCGTTCGGCGACAGCAGTACCCACAGCAACCGCGCCAGCACCGAGAGGGCCAATACCGCGACGGCGAGTCGGAGGTGTCGATGCACGGCGCGGACTTTCCGGTCGGGTGATGCGGGATCACCGGCCCAGGATCGGCGACCGATGAGCGGGTTTGCGGCCCCGACAAAGAGTAGCGGTGCCCGTCGGAGGCGGTGTCGCTCCCTCGCTGCCAATAATTTCTCCGCACATTTTCGTCGGTTCGTGTTGCCTCGGAAATACCAGGTCCAGGTGTAACATCTGCATCACTGACCACAGCAGTCACATGCAAAATGAACGCTCGTCCGATAGCTTGTTCCGAGCAGGGACAGCAAGATCACACCTTGGCTGTACAACAGGGCAGCCGGGTCCCTAGAGTGACCGCAGCGATGTCCCCGTCGCCGCAGTTGTACCCGAGTTAAGGACGGCCACACCAGATGCTTCGCACCAGAGGATCGCGGTTCGCAATCACCGCGTTGGCCGTGGCAGCCTGCGCCACCATCGCCGTGCCGACAGCGTCCGCCCAGCCAGCACCCGCCGCGCAGAGCGTCGCCTCTGTGCCGGTTATCCCCGAGGGCGTGCCGGTCGAGGCGCTGGCCTCGCTGGTGCCCGCCATTATCGGTGCGGCCGCCGGTCCTGCCGACATCGCGGCGAGCCCGCAACAGGCACTCCTCGATCAGGCCCGACAGATCCTCTCCACGATCAATCTGCCCCCGCAGATCAAGTCGACCCTGGAGCGGATCATTACGTTCCTCGACGGTAGCGGTGGCGGCGGCGTCGACGTTCCGGAGGACGGCCCGGTCATCGCCCAGTTCCTGTGGCCGACCATCGGTAAGGGCTGCATCTCCGAATCCGCCGACTCGATCGGTACCGCGCTGGCCGTCGCCGGACCCGCGCAGCTCCCCCCGCCCGGCCCGCAGGCCGGCCAGGCCGGTTTCGTGTTCACCGCGCTGGGCACCAAGAAGCCCACCGAGACGCAGAACCCGCCGATGACCGTGCAGTGGCTGAACCTCGACACGCGCCAGTCCGGCACCATGGCGCTGACCGATGCCGCCAAGATCAACCCGGATGGCCCGGCCACCCTGTCGGCCATTGCCGATACCGGCAACGGCCGCGTGGTCGCGGTGGTCTCCGGTTCGCTGACCACCCAGGCCGACGCCGAATCCGCGCCGATCACCTGCTCGTTCCTGCCGACGATCGGATTCTTCACCGTCGCGTAGGCGCGGTGCGGCTACCCCATTACGGCTCTACTTCGGCCGGGATCCAGCAATGGATCCCGGCCGAAGTGTTTCGATGGGCACCCCACTGTGGTAAACCGGCTGTATGGCGGCTGTGAAAGACACTGTGCAGGGGCTGCATTCGCGCCGGTCGATTCTGTCGATCCGCTCGGAGGGCTCGATTCTGTCGATCGGGTCGGCCTATTCGGTGCTGTCCATCGGCAGTGTCGGATCGGTGCTGTCGATCGGGTCCGTGGGTTCATTCGGATCGATTATCTCGTCGGGCTCGTTCGCCAGCCTCGGGTCGGCGTTCTCGGCCATGTCACGCTGGTCGCTGTTCTCCTGGCACGGTGACCGCGTCGCGCTGAGCAATGGCGGGAAGGCGGTCGGCACCGCCGAACTGGTCGATATGGAGGGCCGCCCCGCGCTTCGGGTGGTGCCCGACGAACCGGGCCTGCGGCAGGACCCGACCTCGCATTGCCAGACGTAGAACTATCTGGCCGACAAGGGTTTTCGCCTACCACTGCCCATAGTCGGGTGACAGCACGGCATTGACGTCCACGCCCACGCCACCGACGCTGCGCTTGTCGATCTCGAACTGGTGCAGGTGCGCGTCCGGATGTACGAATCCGGTCGGCGTACCCCAATTGTGTTGCCAGAACCAGGAACCCAGACCCGCGGCGCGGGCCCAGTCGATGGTCGGGCTATTGGCGTAGACGCCGGTGCGCTCGCTACCGATCACCGACTCCCAACCCTCCAGATAGGGCGCGATGAGATTCTCGAACTCCCAGTCGTCGGGGTTGTCGTCGATGGAGGCGTAGATGGGCGCGGTATCGGGCCCACCCGCCGCATTGTGCAGGGTGATGCCACGTTCGGCGTGTTGCTTGCCGGCCTCCAGTCCGCCGCGCCAATCCGCGGTCGGACCCTTGCCGAACTGGTAATTGGACACAATGGTCAGACCCAACGCGCGCAGCGCGTCGACCTCCCCGGCCAATAATGGCTTTCCCGCCATCCACTCCGCCCCCGGCCGCCGGTCGGAGACGTAGCGGATAACGCCGATATGTCCGGCATCGGCGATGGATTGGGCGTCGGGGACACCGCCCGCGTAGTCGAGCAGGGTGCCGAGTGACGATCGGGCCGACGCGGTGGGCGCGAGGCTCGCTCCGGCCACGGTGAGGGCCGCCGCGCCCCCGGCGATCGCGGCTGCACGGGCAAGGAAGTCGCGGCGGTTGACGGCAGGGATATCCAACGCAGAACTCCTTCACACGGCGAGCAGAGAGCATGGAACCCAGAGCTTGAAACGCGGTGGAGCTTTTGAAGAGCGGTGGAACGCAACGCGGTACTGACACCTGCGGATGCCCGGCGCACCTTCCCCGATGACAGAACGCGCCATCAGTGCGCCGGGGACTCCGAACGTGTCCTCATTTCACCACATTCACATTGGAATCGCCAGGCTCATGGAGCACACGTGCCTCACGAGTCCCAGGGTGGGCGCAGTGGATCTAACGGACGTGCGGATCTACCGTACGGCGCACAGCGGGCCATTCCCCGCAGGCACGGCGGGGCGGTCAGACGTAGTGGCGTTTTGAACAGGTGTCGGACGGTGCCGTCAGGCACCGATGCTGTTCAGGCGGGCGGCCACATCGATGGTGCGGCGCGAGGTGTCGGCGACCTCGCCGCGAACCACGGCGGCGACCTGGGCCGCCACCTGCTCATTGATCTTGGCGAGCTTGCCCAGGGTGCGGGCCCGCCAGCCCTCGGCGATCACCTCCAGCTCGATATCCTCGACCGAAGGCGCCGCGGTATCGATGACGATCAGCAGCGGGTCGGCGGCGCGGGCGATCAGTTCGAGCGGCACCAGCACCTCGGCCCGGTACCTATTGGCCTTCAGTACATCGACGGTGATATCGAGACTCACCGGAATAGCCAGGTCGAAAGCCACCAAATCGGCTGTGCCAAAAGCCATTTCGGCCGTCTCGCCATTGCGCTCGGACACTCGCGGCACCCGGATACTGCCCTGCACCGTTACCTCGGCAGCGTTGCCCGGTCCGGTGCGCAGCGGTCCCACCTCGATGGGTTGGCCCGCCATGGATTCCACAACTTCCCGCACCCGATCGGCGGTCACGATGCGCTCGAAGAATCTGTGGCCGAATTCGTCGTAGCCGATCCACTCGAATTCCGTCTGCACGCGATGTCGCGACTGCCTGCCATCGATGATGGCCTCGACATCGAAAATCCGCCCGCTCCGCGAATCCGGGTCGGCGAGTATGACATTGAGCCGATTCGCGACCTCGCGCTGCACCATCCGGGCAATCGGATCGATGAGCAGTTCGAAGGCGTTGCCGATGGCCTGCGCACGCATGACGAAGCTGACGTCGCGACCGGTCACCGGTGGAATATCGATGACTATGAGTAGCGGTGCCGCGGTGCGCGCGTGCAGATCCAGATCGATTTCGACGAGCGCCTCCAGGCGCAGGCGCTGCCCGCCGAGCGTGATATCGACTCGCAAACTCACCGGCACCATGACTTCGAAGTGCACATGCGGCCCGCGGCGGGTGATACGGGGTTTGCCGACACTGCCCTTGGCTATGAAGCGCGCGAGTCCGGCCGGGCCGACCGAGAACGGTCCAATGGTCATCCCTCGACCCGCCATCCCGGAGACCGCCGCCTCGATCCGAGATTCGGTGACCGCCGCCTCGACGAATCGTTCGCCGAATTCGGCGTACTCGATCCAGGTCGGTTGGTCCGGTAAGGGCATCCAGCTGCTTTCGTTGGGCGGGGACCCCTGTCCTGCCGATGAGGGGGCAGCAGGACAGGGATCAGTCGGCGATGCTGCCGGGCACCGCCGCGCTCCATGGTAGGACGTAATTCCGCCGTTACCTAGGGCACACACGCATGATTTCCAGCATATGGAATGTCATTTTTCACAGTCGGCCATAGCCGACCAGGCCGAATACCTCGGCGGGCCGAAATCGGTGGATGGTGATGCGCCCGAACTCATTACCGCCCACGGTGGTGATGGCGTCGCCATCGGCGGCCACGACGATATTGGTGTGCTGATTGAAGGCGCTGGCGTCGCTGTAGAGCACCACATCGCCGGTCTTGGCCAGGTATCCGGGTGCTTCGAATCGATTGTTCCCCTGGTAGTACTCGGTCAGCGTGTACACCCCGGGAATCCGCCACGATCCCGAGTTCGGATTGGCCAGCGGCTGCCCGGCTTCGCGCATTACCCAGCTCACGAAATCAGCACACCACGGCTCATCGACGCCCTCGGCGTACACGGTGCCGTCATTCTGCTGCGCGAATTCGGTGCGCAGCACCTCGACAATTCGGATCTGGGTGTCGTCGAGCCCGGACCGGTCGACCGTGGGGAAACTGGTGAGCCGCTCCCCCGCCAGCGCGGGCGGGGAATCCTGCTGCCACCAGAGCACACCGACCACCCCGAGTATCGCGACCGTGGCCAGCACGGCAAATGCCGCCAACCAGCGGGAACCGCCGCTGCGCCGGGTCGGCGCCAACTCCTGTGTACTCATGCCACTCCCTGCCCCCGGCCGACTGTCGGCCGCACTGATATTGGACGAGTATCGCCCGTATTCGGTTCCCTTATCGTCCGGGCGGGATCGAGCGTGAACGGTCAGCGCGTATTCGGGCAACATCGCGGCGCAGCCGCTGCGTCAATTCCTCGGCGGCGGCCCGGTGTGCGGCGGCTCGGTCGATATCGCCGAATGCGGCCGCGAGTTCGCCGAGGATCGCGTCCATCGGGCCCAGGTAGGCGGCGCCGGATTCGAGTCCGGCGACCGTGCCCGCATTGGGTAGCAATTCGTCGTACAGCTCCCGCGCGGTGGCGGTATCGGAGAGCAGAACCGCGATCCGGGCCTGGATCACCATGAAGGTGGCCCGGAACGGCGGACCGGCCGGTGGCGCTGTCGCCAGGACACGGTGCGCGTGCTCGAACTCGCCGGACTGCAGGAGCGCGAGCGCGTATCCGTGCGCGAACAGGTCGGGTGCGAGCGCCACGCGCTCCTCGAGGGCGCTGGTGAGGGCTGTGAAGTCACCGCCCCGCGCCCAGGCCAGGGCTATCAGCAGCCCGATATGCAGGGCCTGTGCATCGCGGGTGACATCGACGACCGCGGGTGGTCCGGCCCCGAGCACGCCGTCGCGCCGCCAGTTTTCCAGCATCCGTTCGGCGGATTCGGGGTCCCCGCGCAACAATTCGAGCAGGAACTCGAAGGGTTCGAGGGCGTCGAGCAAATGGCGCAGCTGGCCGTCGGTGGCGTATTCGCCTGCGCACCTGGCATGTTCGGCGGCCGCCGCGAGGTCCGCATCAGCGAGGGTGGCGCGAAAGAGCAGATAGTGTGCCAGCGCCTGAAACTCGGTGAACTCGGCTGCGGCGGCCACCCGAAGTAGTTGGGCGGCCATGCTTTTCAGATGATGGGCTCGCAGGAATCCACCGCCGGTGAAGGTGACGAATGCCTGCGCGTTGATCGCGGTACACAGCAGTTCCGGATCGTCGAGCGGTGCGGCGAGCGCGGCGGCTTCATCGGCCGCGGCACGGGCGGCGGCCGGATCGGTCAGTGCGAAATCGAAAGCGGTGCTGACCAGCACTGGGATTCGGGTGCGCACCGGCAGATCCGGATCCATCCGCGCACTGCGCAGCGGTTCCCGAATGCGGGGGTCGGGGGTGTGCCAATCACGCACCGACCAGATCAGCGGGGTGGGCCAGCAGGTCGCGGCCTGCGCCAGCAGTTCGATACCGCCGAGCTCCTCGGCGAGGTCGAGGGCCTGCTCGCGGACCGCACGGGCGGCGGGGTGCTGCCCGTCGTAGGCCAGTGCGGTGACCAGGGCGCAACGCGCCCGCAGCACGGCTGTGCGGTCGGCGCGTGCGGCCGCGGGACCGTCGTGACCGCACAGTTCATGCAGAACCAGTACCGAGCGCCAGCGTCGCACCGCATCGGCCCGCATCCGACGCTCATCGCAGCGGCGGGCGGCGGCGCGTACGAATTCGATGGCACAACCGGCGTTTTCGGCGGTGGCACCGAGAGCCGCGTGGTGGGCCAGCACCTCGAGGTCTCGACCCCGGGGTGCGGTACCGTTCGGCTCACACCGCTCGGCGCAGAGCAATTCGAATGCCGCCCAATGCATTCGGGAACGTCGCAGTACCGGGATGCCGTAGTACACGGTCTCCCGCACCAGCGCGTGGTCGAAGGTAATGCGGCCGGTGCGCTCGGTGCGCAGCAATCGCGCCTGTTCGGCGGTGGCCACCAGGTCGATGACGGTATCCGGCGCGAGTTCGGAAGCGGCGGTGAGGGTGCGCACATCGCTGTCCTCACCCCAGACCGACATCTGTTCGAGCAGATCGAGCACCGCAGCGGGTAGCTGGGCGATGCGGCGACCGAGCAGATCGCGCACCCCGTCCGGTACGGCATCGGTAATACCCTGGCTGACAAAGAGTTTCGCCAACTCCCGGACAAACAGCGGGTTACCGCCGGTGCGGCGGCGCAGCAGTTCCACGGTGTGATCGTCGGGCTCGACGAGTCCGGCGGCGGCCGCGGCCCGGCGGGTGCCGATCAGGTCGAGGCCGTCGAGTTCGATGCGGTCGGCGGTGAAAAGCGCCAGCGCGGCGGCGGTATCGCGAACGCTCGGTCCGGCCTCGGTGCCGCGCACGGTGGCGATAATGAGGACGGGCCGATCACGCAGCCAGTTCACCACCTGCCGTAGGACCTGCAGGGTCGCGGTATCCGCGCCGTGCATATCCTCGAGCACAATGGCCACCGGTCCGGCGGCGGCGCGGCAGTGCCGCACCACTCGCCGAGCGAGTGTGAAAGCGTCGGCGGCGGTGGAGGTTTCCGGATCAGCC
Source organism: Nocardia uniformis NBRC 13702 (assembly GCF_001613345.1). Classification (GTDB taxonomy): domain Bacteria; phylum Actinomycetota; class Actinomycetes; order Mycobacteriales; family Mycobacteriaceae; genus Nocardia; species Nocardia uniformis. The sequence goes on from NZ_BDCE01000017.1 coordinate 100,469, forward strand.
TCATTGAGTTCGGTGAGTACCTCGGCCCACGCCCACGCCGGGGGCGCGTCCTCCACCTCGGGACAGCGCCCGAAAACGGTGGTCCAGGATCGTCCGGACAGCCCGGCGGTGACGGCGGTGGCGAGGGTCGTCTTGCCCGCACCCGCCTCACCCGAGAGCCACACCAGGCGCACCCGGCCGATGGCCGCCGCCTCCGCGGCGGCCAGGACGGCGGCACGCTGCCGGTTGTATCCGCTGTCCGCCGCGGGATCCGATACCCGGATCTCGATGGGGGCGGTCGGTGCGTCGGACCCCACCGAGTGGGTGAGGATGGACGTTTCCAGGTCGTTCAGGGCCGGTCCCGGATCCACACCGAATTCCACATTCAGGAATTCCCGGCAGCGCCGCACCGTGGTGAGCGCGTCCAGGGACTGGCCGAGCCGGTACTGGGCCAGTGCCAGTAGTCGCGCGCATTCCTCGCGCCCCGGGTGCTCCTCGAAGATGGGTCGCAGACCGAGCACCACCTCGGCGGGGCGGCTCATCTCCAGGGACGCCTGGGCGCGCAGTTCCAGGGCGGTCAGGCGCAGCGCGGTGAGGCGAGCGGCTTCCTGCGCCGCCCAGGGCATTCCGGGGAAGGATTCGAAGGCGCCGCCGTGCCAGCAGGCCAGGGCGGCATCGAGGACCTCGCACTGTTCGAGCGGGTCGGGACGTCGGGCCGGATCGCGCATGGCGGCCTCGTGTCCGCGCAGCAGCTGTTCGAACTGCCAGGAATCGACCTGGGCGGGTTCGAGATTCAGTGCGTACCCGTGGGATTCGGAGACGATGATGCGGGCGGGAGCGCGGCGCGGGCGATCCGGTTCGAAGACGCGGCGCAGGTTGTGGATATAGACCTGGAGCGCGGCAACGGCTTTGGTGGGCGGGTCGCCGTTCCACAGATCGTCGATGAGGCGGTCGGTGGGCACCACCCGGCCACCGGCCGCGACCAGCCTGCCCAGTACCGCGCACTGCATCGGCGCACCCGGAGGCACCCGTTCCCCGTCGATGGTGATGTGCAGTGAGCCCAGCACTCCGATCCCTGTGACCGCCATACCCGCGCAGCGACCCCCGAACCCACACTGACTCACGCCAAACCGAACTAGTTGAACGATCAATATGACAGAAATTCTGCGACAAGTCTCATCGGTGTGATCTGACTTAACCGAACACGAAGAGATCACGAAGAGTGATGCAGCACACTGCACGGGTGTCTGAGCCCGGGTTGTGCTTCTCTTCGTCGATATTGCCGGTCGCCGAGCAATTGCGGCCGGCCGATCTCGCGGTACTGCACGCATTTCCGTACCCAGCCGGTTTCCGCACCGCCGGGACCTGCGATGTGATCGCCGCCAATGCGGCGTCCGTGGCGATGTTCCCGGGTCTGGAGGCCGGGTCGAATCTGCTCACCTGGATGATGCTGGATCCGATGGCCCGCTGCGTCCTGGTCGACTGGGAGGACGAGGCGCGGCTGCTGGTGCAGCAGTTCCGACAGCTGGCGCGGGTGTCGGACTCGCACCGGGCGGCGGAGATTCTCACCCTGTGCCGTCGCGCGACGGACTGGGATCGACTCTGGGACAGCGAGCTCACCGATACCGAGGCGGCGCAGCGGATAATGGTGGTACGGGAGCCGGATACCGGGCACGAAAGAGCCATGTACGCGCAGACATTCAGCTTCGAGGCACCACCGCGCCCGTGGCGGTTGTACACGCTGGTACCGGTGGACTGACCGGATTCAGGCCTGGGCGGCGGGACTTTCGAACCAGCCGTCGACCGGATCCGCGTAACCGTGATAGACGAGCGGTATCCGCCGGTCCACCTCGAAGTGCCGGTACACCGCCAGCATGGCCCGCCGGACGGCGTGGTCGTGGAAATCGTCGATGCGCCGGGGTCCGAGTCGATGCTCAGGCAGCATTTCCAGTCGGGTCAGTTCATTGGGATCGGCGGTATCGAGGCCCAGGGGTGTCGTATCGGCAATGAAGTGGTCCCGCAGGATGGCGTGCACCCGGGCGGCATCCGGTACGCCGGAGGCGTAGGCCAGGAAGCGGGTTCCGATGGCCCGGCGGCCCGGAGCCTCGTTCTCCAGCCACTCCAGGAGGGTCGTGGCGGGCCGGTGGACCGCTCGGCCGTACAGCGGGTCCTGCTCCAGCAGATGTAGCATGCTGGCGCCGGGCACCCGGGGTTCGGGAACGAGGAACAGGCTCACGATGGGTACGCCGGAAAGGCCATCGGCCAGACAGATTTTCGTATTCATGGGGTCGGGCATCCGCTTCTCCTTCGAGAATGGCCCGGATATGTCAGCTGCTATTCGATCGCGCGCCGCCCGCCGAGTCGGTGCTGTGCGCACCGAATGCTCGGCGGACGACCGAAGCACACCAGCGAATTATAGTCGAGCCGACAAGCCCCGATCAGGCGTCGATCAGTCCCCGGGCCTTGGCCGGACGGCGGCTGAGTTGGCGGGTCAGCTGCCCCTCGATGGTCGCGCTCACCGTGGGCCACTCCTCGTCCAGGATCGAGTAGAACGCGGTACTGCGCACCTGCCCGTCCAATCCGCGTGAATGTGCCCGCCGCACCCCGTCGCTGGTCGCGCCGAGGCGCTCGATGGCAATACGTGAGCGGATATTCCGGGTATCGGCGCGCATGGTGATACGCCGTACCCGCCACGCCTCGAAGGCATGCGCGAGCAGCAACTGCTTGGACTCCAGATTGATCCCCGCCCCGCGCGCCTCGCGCGCGAGCCACGTATTGCCGATTTCGGCCGCATCCGGCGTCGCCATCAGCGGATCCCCCGGCGGCAGCCCCGGTACGACCGGCCACACCACCGGACCCTGCCAGTAGTCGAACCGACTGAACCGGGTCGACCCCAGCACCCGCCCACTCGCGGCCGCGATGACCGCGAATGCCAGCGAGGTGCCCGCGGCATGTCCGGCCACGGCGTGGGCGATGTACTCGATGGCCTCATCCACCCCGTGCGGCACCGGGGTGAACGCATAATCGTCGCGATGTCCCGCTGCCGCCTCCGCCAACCCCGGAGCGTGGTGCGGTGCAATAGGTTCCAGCCGCACGAAGCGACCGGCAAGAGTCACGGGTACAGGCACGGTTCCCTCGATCTTTCGAAGCGGTCGGGGGTCGCGTCAGGGAGTGCCGCACCGGCCACGCGCTCCGGATAAGGACGAACCAGCCCTGGCGCGCCAGTAGCAGCATGAACAAGCGAGATGAACCATAAACCAACACCGGCACACAGCACCGCAGGCTGAGTACGAATTTTCCCGGCCCGCCAGGCGTGTTGCGCCTGGCGTTTCGTGACGCGCCGCAGGTGGTCCGGGCAACCCCGCTCAGCCGGTGCGTGCTTGCCCGGTGCGCGGACGACGAATACGTGAGTTAGTCGACATTCGTCCTGCTGCACAGCCCACTGGCCGGGCCAGCAGCATACGTCCAACTCAGCGACGCGTACCGCGCATACGCCGAGGCGGCCCGCAGCCTGGTCATCCCGGTCATCGAGCAGCCGGGCCGTCGTCCCGCGACGCTCACTTCCCCGAACATCGTTGCCACCGCATTGATTACCGCCGCGCGCCACGCGGATGGGTACTGATCGCGGCCGCGCGACCTGCTCAGGTCGTGGCGCAGAGCGCGGCGTCGACGACCCTCATCACGTCGGCCATCCCTTCCGATGCCTCGGGGATCTGATTGACGCTCACGGTGACCGAGCGGCCGTCGCTGGTGACACCGCCGCGGGTTTCGAATCCGTCGATATCGCCGCCGTGGCCCCAGCTGCCCTTGCCGCAGGATAGCTCGCGGTATATGAGACCGAGGCCGTAACCGATCCGTGGTCCCGGAACCTCCAAGGGAATACTGTGTTTCATTTCCGTCAATTGCTCCGGCGGCAGCAGTTCGCCGTCCAGGAGTGCGGTGAAGAAGCGGTTGAGGTCCGCGCCGGTTCCCACCATCGCTCCCGCCGCACCGGCCCACGATACGTTCTGGCTCGTGTAGTCGATCAGTGTGCCGTCGATCTTGCTGTAGCCCACGGGATGTGGGCCGCGGATATCGGTTTCGTCGGGGTCGGGATAGTAGGTGTCGCGCAGGCCGAGCGGTTCGAGAATGCGGTGGGCGATCTCCGCGCCGATCGAGGCTCCGGTGAGCTGCTCGATCACCATCGCGGCGAGGGCGTAGTTGGTGTTGGAGTACGCCCACTGCGCTCCGGGTTCGAAATCGGCGGGCGCGGTCAGCGCCGTGCGCACCACCTCGGCCATATCCGTGGCTACCCAACGCATCTGATGGGAATCGAGCTGGCCCGGCTTTGGTGCGACCCCGGATTCCTCCGCCGCGTATTCGGGTATGCCGCTGGTGTGCTGCAACAGATTTCGAATCGTAATCCGATTCCCGTCAATCCCCGGCCCGTGTACCACCCCCGGTAGATACCGCTCCACCGGCGCATCCAATTCCACCTTGCCCTCGGCCACCAGCTGCAACATGACCGTCGCCACGAAAGTCTTGGTATTGCTGCCGATCCGCACTCGGGCGTCATCGGGGAAGGGCGTGCCGTGTTCGAGGTTGCCCGCCCCGGCGCTGGCGGTCCAGTCCCGGCCGTTCTCGGTGACCACGACCTGCGCACCGGGCAGCTGATACCCCTCGACCAGCCACTCCAGGGCGGTGATTACCTCTGCCCGTCCGGCATCGATCGGGCCCGGCTCGGCCCGATCGGATGCCGTGGGACCACCAGCCGTCGCCATGACGGCCACTACCGCCCCGGCCACCAACGCGGTGGCCAATGATCGCTGACTTACTTTGGCGCGCAATGCGATTCCTCTCAGTAGCGGACTCGATCACGCTACGAGAAGCTCGGGTATCTCCCCCAGGTGGCGAGCCCCCCTCTTTGCGGTCGTGCAGGCACTACCGGCGACCGTCCGGACCGGCGCGTCGGCGGTTGAATCCGCCCGATGAGCGGTCGACCACTGCGCTCTCAGCGCCGAGGTGCGCGGGCACGGACGTGGATGCGTTCGCCGTGTTTTCCGAAGAGGCTGAGGACTTCGACACTGCCGCGTCCGGCGGCACCGAACCAGTGCGGGATCTGGCAGTCGAATTCGGCGGCCTCGCCGACACCCATGACGAAGTCCTGGTCACCGAGTCTGACTCGCAGTTGCCCCCGCAGGACGTACAGCCATTCGTAGCCGTCGTGGGTCCGCAGGAAGGGCTCTTCGTCGTGCGCGGGGATGGTCATCTTGTATGCGCGCGGGTCACCCTGATGGCGCGACAGCGGGATCAGCACCCGACCACCCTTCGTGGTGGGCTGCTGCGGTACGCGCGGGTCCACGATTCTCGGCGCGACGACGATCTCCTCGAGTGGGACTCCGAGCGCCACGGTGACCGGCAGGAGGAGTTCGAGACTGGGTTTGCGCTGGCCCGATTCCAGGCGGGACAGGGTGCTCGTCGACATGCCCGTAATCCGGGACAGGTCCGCCAGGCTGAAACCCTTCCGCTCGCGGGCCCGTCGCAGGCGCGGAGCGATCTGCTCGATCACGGCACCGACGCTCGGCTGATCATCCATGGGTGCAGTCAACCAATCCGTCCCGAAGCTCGTGGGCGGAGGTGATCCGATATGAACCAAACAACGGATACAGCAACGGAATCGACGCACCGGGCGGCACGTGGAAAGGTGCGGGAGGGCAGCCTGCCCGCGGGGGTACCTGCTGGGATTCAGCCTGTTCGCGATGGGGAGCGCGGAGTTCCTGCTGGCCGGTGCACTCCCCGAGGTTGCCACCGACCTCGAGGTGACGCTCTCCTCGGCCGGAATCCTCATTACCGCGTTCGCGCTCGGCGTCGTCTGCGGCGGGCCGCCCTTCGCGGTCCTCAGTCTGCGTTGGCCGCGCCGCGCCGCGCTGGTGGCGACCCAGGCGGTATTCGCCGCCAGCATCGCCGTCGGACTCGTCGGCGACTACGAGGTGCTGCTGATCTCCCGGGTGGTTTCCGGCGTCGCCTACGCGGGCTTCTTCGCTATCGCGTCGGTGACCGCGATCAGCCTGGTCACCCCGGACCGCAAAGCCCGCGCGGCCGGGGTGGTGGTGAGCGGTCTCAGTGTGGCGATGGTCGCGGGCGGACCCGCGGGTACCCTGCTGAGCCACTTCACCGGGTGGCGCGGCGGATTCTGGGCTGTCGTGGCGCTGACACTCACCGGGATGGTCGCCTGCGTAATCGGAATCCCCACTGCCGCAACGGCAACCACGCCGGGCACGGGGACGGGCGTAGCGCGCGAGCTTGCCACGATGCGCAGGCCCATGCGATCTGCCAGCATGTTTCGCCGGGAGTGAGGATTTGCCGCTCGTCGCTCATGCGTAGTCAGTCCTCTCGTCCGGCCGGACACCCGGCGATTAGGGGGATCGCTCGAGGAGTTCGGCCAGCGCGGCGGTATCGCGCAGGTAGCGTTCGTACGGGAAGTCGGCCGCGAGCAGGGCGTCGCGTAGCTCGTCGGCGAGCGGTTTCCCGGTGGCATGGAATGCGTTTCGGCCCGCTTCGGTGGTGCTGACCAGTCGACGTCGCTTGTGTTCAGGGTCGATGTGGACCTGCACGAGTCCGGCGTCTTCCAGCGGGCGTAGCGCCCGGCTGATCGCCGGGTCGGATACCGCCAGCGCTTGCGCCAGCCCATGCTGGGTGACCGGCTCGATGTCTTCCAGCGTGCCCAGCAGCCGTATCTGGCTGTAACTCAGCCCGCTGGAGTTGTCCACCCGCCGCCGTGTCGCCTCGCCGAGCAGGAACACCACGCGATGCAGCAGATCCCCGAGTCCATCGTCCACTCGTCGAGCATACTCAAGTCTTACCTGGTTAAGACTACTGCGGCGGCCCGCCGTGTTCATACCCGCCCGCGCCCCGCTGCGTTCGACATGGCGCCCACACCACCGGCCAACGGGGCCGTGACCACGGGCGGCTCAGTGGTGGACAGTCGCTGCGCGCGGCGGGCGAGGATGATCATGACCGCGGGGAAGAGCAGGTCGCAGACCAGGACCCCGCCGGTGTTCCCGGGAGCATGGTCGCCGTTGGCGAACCACTGGTAGATATGGCCGATCAGCGCGCCCCACAGGAACATTCCGGCGCCGAGGCCGATGGTGATGCGCTCGCGAGCGGTGGCCGAGACGGCACGAAAACCCATGACGGCGAGCCCGAGGTTGGCGAAAGCGATCTCGAACTGGAACGGGGTCCCAGCGAAGCCGATCGCGGTGGCCATTACATCCGGGACCGTGAGGAAAGCGATCGTCATCCACAGACTTCCACAGCCGAGGGCGACAACGGCCCACCACCGCTGCCAGGTTTCCAGCGCGGCCTGGCGGGAGGGACTGCGTCGCGTACGGATCAGTGCTCCGACTACCGCTATCAGCGGCCAGATCAAAGGAAAAGCGGACTGTGCGAGGTAGGAAGTTGTGCTCATACCTCGAGTCTTGCATGGTTAATATTAACCATGCAAGACTAATTTCCGCCGTCGACTGGTCGACGCCGCAGACCTGGCGACCAGTCCGCCAGCAGCAGCGTCACGAGGTTGCGCGCACATTCGGGGGCGAGGGGTTCGTTGGTGAAGACGGCCCGGTAGTAGAGGGGGGCGAGCACGGCGTCGGTAGTACGTTCCAGACTCGGAGGCCGACCACCCCGGACCCGCTCCCGTTCGAGGATGGCTTCGAGTTGCCGCTGATGTTCCCCACGGCATGCCGCGACACCGTGCCCTCCACCGATACCGACGGTGGCGCGCACCAGAGTGAGAGTGTCCGGGTCGGCGAGGTCCTTGGCGAGGTCACAGGCATAGCGCACCAGGTCCCCACGGAGTGTTCCGGTATCCGGCACCACGATATCGCCGGAGAAGCGACTGGTCGCGACGTCGGCGAGCAGCTCGCCGACATCACCCCAGCGACGGTAGACGGTGGTGGCATGGACGCCCGCACGGGCGGCCACGACCGGGATTGTCGGTAGCTCACCGGTCTCGTCGGTGAGCAGGTCCTGGACGGCCCGATGGACGGCCGCACGAACTCGAGCGGACCGGCCGCCGGGTCGGCTGCCGACATGGGGCGAGGGGGACGTCGCGGCAGACACCCGCCCATTATTGCATTGATCGCTGCTTTTTTAATGCAGCGACAAATGCGTTTATGCTACCTTCGGGTCGTTAACGCAACGATCACTGCGAGAATGCCTGCCTGAACCGGCATGGCCTCTCGGAATGCGGACCAAGGAGGACCCCCGTGACGACTGCAGGCAGGACCAGGAAAACCCGCGAGGTCCATCGAATGGACCACACCACGATCCGATACACGGTCAGCGGTCCGCAACAGGGACCGACACTGGTCCTCATCCACGGCTGGGCGTGCGATCGCGGCGACTTCGATGCGGTGACCGACCAGCTGCCCGAGAACTACCGCGTCCTCGCCGTCGACCTCGCCGAGCACGGCGAGTCTCGGTCGGCGCGGGAGATCTGGACCATGGCGGAGTTCGCCCGCGACGTGGCCGCGGCACTGGAAGCCGAGTCGGTGAACACGGCGGTGGTAGCCGGGCACTCCCTCGGAGGGGCGGTCGCCGTCGAGGTCGGCCGCCTACTCCCCGACCTGGTCACACATGTGGTCGCACTCGACGCGCTGCACTACCTGTCCGTGTTCCCGGCAATGAGCGAAGAACAGGCCGAGGCGACAGCGGACATCTTCCGTGCGGACTTCGCCGCCGGGGTGCGAGGGCTCGTCGAGGGGGGTACGCCGGCCGGGACCGACCCCGCTCTCGCCGACAAGTATTTCCAAAAGATGGTCGCGGTGCGCCAGCCCGCCGGTCTGCGCGCCATCGAGGGTCTGATCCGCTGGGACATGGACGCCGCGCTGCGTGCGACAAAGCAGCCGATCACCGTATTCGCGATACGTGACCTGGTGACGCAGGAGGCGATCGACCGCTATCGGGACCTCCTCGACATCAGGCTCATCGACCTGGGCAGCCACCACTTCCCGGTCGAGTCCCCCGCGGGTACGGCGAAGCTCCTCGACGGTATCCGGACGTGGCCATCCGGTCATCGCGATCGACGCCACTGACTTGCCCGCTTCGCGAGAAAGGGCGCCGGGATCCAACTGCAGGCCGCAGGCCGGAAGGGATCCCACCGGCTGCCCTGGGTCCGCGCCGGCCAGAATGATTCCGTGCGCGTGGCCGACGACGGTTGGCACGGAATTTCCGGTCATGCGGCGAGGTCCAGCCATTCCCCGACGGCCAGCACGTGCGCGCGCCGACCGACGTGCGCACGGAACTCATGCTCCGGGTCGGAGACCTCGACATAGCCCGCGATCTTGTCCGGCTGCTCCGCCTCCTAGTGCATCGGCACCGCATACCGGGCGTCGAGGATCTCCGCGGCCGCGGCGGCCTGCCTCGGATCCATCGCGGCGGGCAGCGGGCTCGGCGGCCGCAGATGCGGCGCGTCGACCACCGCGCCGTTGGCGGGCAGGAACACCGCGTCGAACGGGCTGAACCGGCGCGCGATGAGCCACCAGTACCCGTGGAACATCGTGTCGCCGCCATGGAAGACCCGCTGCCCCTCGGCCTGCACCACCCAGTTCAGCTGCGGGTCACCCAGCCCGTCGACGGCGGGGACCGCGGTGACGCGGAACGGCCCGACCTCGTGGGTGGACCAGGCCGCCACGACCTCGACGGCCAGCCGGTGCAGCACCAGCTCGCGCTCGGCCTGCAGCGTCGTCGCATTGTCCACGTCGTCGCCGTAACCGGGCGCCGGTCGCAGCACCGGCGCCCCCGGAGTCAGGGTCTCCGCGAGCGCGGACGCGTCGGTGTGGTCCCGGTGCAGGTGGGTGACCAGTGCGGCATCGACCTTCGCGCTCGGCACCGCCAGCCCCTCGCCACGCTTCCACCCCGTGAACAGCGGCGAGAGGTCCCGCACGTAGTCGATCACCAGTCGCTTGCCGCCTGCCTCGAGCTCCAGTCCGGCCCAGCCCAGTCGCGCGGTCGCCGAGGTGTGGTCGCGCTGGCGAGAACAGTTGCGGGCGGACCTGACAACGGCGGCGCAGAACTGCGAACTACCCGCCGAGTTCGACATCGATCAGGCACTGTTCGAGATTGTCGCCGCCGGGCTGGCACTGAACGCGGCCATGCAACTCCAGCACGACCGGGCGGCCGCGGGCCGGGCCCGCCGCGCGATCGAACGAGCACTGGACCAGTCCTGACCGCACAGCGGACCGAGGCGATCGCGCAGGCCCCCAACCGATTTCGCCGGTAATTCCGCCGCCGAGCTCCACCCGGATCACCGGATGGAGCTCGGGTATCGCGCGAAAGTTATACGTTGAAGCGGAATTCGACCGCGTTCCGGCACCAAGCAACGTCATGGCGAAGGTGCGATGTACTCGCACTGCAGGTCGGACACCCTCGCGATGTGCTCGAAGTCGTGGTCGGCGGCAAGCACCGTCGCATCGTTCACGATGGCGTAGCCGGCGATGAGGATGTCGAGCGAGCCGGCCGCACGGACGAACCCCGCATTCCACAGTGCTGCCTGGATATCGAGCACTAGCGATTCGTCGGGCGCGTGTTCGAGCGGGAATCCGAGGGAGATCTGTTCTCGGTAGTGCGCGTACTCATCGGGCGTCCGGGCGCTGTGGCAGAACTCGAGCACCTGCGGCGGGCAGGTGACGAATAGGTCGGCCGGCGCTCGCTCGATGCGCCGCAGCCGCGCACCGATGCCCGCGTCTCCAGTGGCCAGCCTTGCCCAGACCGAATTGTCGACCAGGTAGTCGGTCACGCAGACTCGGACTCGCTCGGAGGGACCACCGGCGCGCCGAGCTCGCTCTCGAGGTCGGTCAGCCCTGCGATGCCATCAATCATCGCGCCCTTCTGCTTCGAGGCGATGAGCCTGCGCAACGCAAGGTCGAGAACGGCTCGATTCGATCGCTCGCCCGTCAGCGCCCTGGCGCGCTCGATCAGCCGCGGATCCAGGTCGACGCTGGTAATTGCCATCATTTCCCCCTTACCCTGACTATATATCTGATTATATAACCAAGGGCGTCGGAAAACCACCCACCCGCGCTGGGGACTTCTACTCGCGGACGAACCGCTCTATCAGACGTTGAACCGGAATTCGACTACGTCGCCGTCCACCATGACGTAGTCCTTACCCTCCATACGAACCTTGCCCGCGGCCTTGGCGGCAGCCATGGAGCCTGCGGCTACCAGGTCCTCGAAGGCGACGATTTCGGCCTTGATGAAGCCGCGTTCGAAGTCGGTGTGGATGACGCCTGCGGCCTTGGGGGCGGTGTCGCCCTGGTGGATGGTCCAGGCGCGGGATTCCTTGGGACCGGCGGTGAGGTAGGTCTGCAGGCCGAGGGTGTGGAAACCGGCGCGGGCCAGGGCGTGCAGGCCGGGCTCGGTCTGGCCGATGGATTCGAGGAGTTCGGCGGCGGATTCGTCGTCGAGTTCGATGAGTTCGGATTCGACCTTGGCGTCCAGGAAGACGGCGTCGGCGGGGGCGACGGCGGCGGTCAGTTCGGCCTTCTTGGCCTCGTCGGTGAGTACCGATTCGTCGGCATTGAAGACGTAGAGGAAGGGCTTGATGGTGAGCAGCGAAAGTTCCTTCAGCAGCTCGACATCCAGCTCTTTCTGGGCGGCGAACAGGGTGCGGCCGCTGTCGAGGATCGCCTGCGCCTGCTTGGCGGCGTCGGCGACCGGCTTGCGATCCTTCTTGACCCGGGCTTCCTTTTCGAGGCGGACGATCGCCTTCTCCAGGGTCTGCATATCGGCCAGGATGAGCTCGGTTTCGATGACCTCGATATCGGCCAGCGGGTCGACCTTGCCGTCGACGTGGATCACGTCGTCATCGGCGAAGACCCGAACCACCTGACAGATGGCGTCGGCCTCACGGATATTGGCGAGGAATTTATTGCCCAGGCCCGCACCCTCGGAGGCGCCCTTCACAATGCCCGCGATATCGACGAACGATACGACCGCGGGGAGTTGCCGCTCGGAGCCGAAGATCCCGGCGAGTACCGCCAACCTCGGATCGGGCAGCGGCACGACGCCGGTATTCGGCTCGATGGTGGCGAACGGGTAGTTCGCCGCGAGCACGTCATTGCGGGTCAGCGCATTGAACAGCGTCGACTTTCCGACGTTGGGCAGGCCGACGATTCCGAGGGTGAGACTCACGAGAAGAAGACTTTACCTGCGTACTTCCGGCCGAACGGCCCCGGGCTGTGCGGATCGGCGGCGGTCAGTCGAGTACCGCGGCCACGGCCGCCGCCATGGCCGCGTGCCCGGCATCGTTCGGGTGCAGATGGTCACCGCTGTCGAAGCCGGGCGCGAGCCGGTCCCGGTCGGCGGGATCGGCGAGCGCAGCAGCCAGATCCGCCACGGCGTCGTACTCCCCGGAGGTGCGGATCCAGTCGTTGACGGCCTTGCGGACGCCGTCGCGTTCGGCGAAGCGGACCCGGTCACCGTTGTCGAAACCGGAACCACCGACGGGCGGGATGGTCGCGCCGATCACCCGCAGCCCCGCGGCCCGCGCCTGCCCGATGAGGGACCGATAACCCGCGATCAGTTCCCCGGCGGACACACCGTGCGGTGGACCGCCCAACGCCATATTTTCGCCCTGGAGCCAGATGCCGTTCCAAATATCGTTGATGCCCTCCTGGATCACCACGGTGCCGAGGCCCGGCTGGTCGAGGACATCGCGGCGGAATCGGGTCAGCGCGCTATCGCCCAACCACTGCGAATCGACGGTCACGCAGTTGCCATTGATGCCGAGGTTGAGCACCGCGCGCGGCCGTCCTTGCGCGGCAAGCTGTTCGGCGAGCTCGTCCGGGAAGGTGCTGTTCCCGTTCGGCGTGGAGCCGACGCCCTCGGTGAAGGAGTCACCGAACACCGCCACCGCCGACCGGCGCGGCAGCCAGTTCATGGTCTCCACAGCGGCCAGGTAGTACATGGATGAGGAGGTCACGTCGTAGACATCGCCCGCGGTATCGGACCGGTGGTCGTCCCACGCCAGGTACGAGGTGCGGTGCGACTGGTCGTGATAGGTCGCCGGGCCGGTGGGATCGGCGAAGTACAGCGTCATTGTCAGCGCCTCCAGAGGTACGACCGGCAGTACGACAAGATCGGTGACGGCCTCGGTGCCCGCCGCGATACGGAACGCGGTTTCACCCTCGATTGTCAACGGCCGCAGGGTGTCCGGATGCACCGCCGCGCCACCCGCACTGCGCGCGATGGTCGCTCCGCTTACCTGCAGCGGCTGTGTCCCGAACGTGTTCGACAGCCGCACCCGCAGTACCGATCCCTCGCCGCTGACCCGAACCACCTGGCGCACCGACTGATTCTCGAATCCGACCGTCGACCAGTTGAAGCCGTCGCCGGGCCGCTGCGTCGCAGTGGCCCACACGGCCTGCCATCCGGGTGTCGGGACCGGCGTGGCGGCACCGGCCGTCGCGAAGACGAGTAGCGCCCCGAAGAGTGCTGCGATAGAACGCACGGCGGGAGGTCCCCTTCATCGGCCCCGTCCTGCCTGGGCCGCACCAGCAAGACCAACTCCTGGCCCGTACCTCAAAGCTACCGGCGAGTAGCCGGATTCTCGCGATGACTCAGGCCCTCGGGTCGCGCCCCAGGTATCCGAGCAGCTCAAGCGCGGATATCTCCCACGAAGGCGACCGGCTGAGCGGTAATACGGCTGACCGTGGCGAAATCCCGGTCATCGCACAGGATCGTCAGACGATGATGCTCGGCCGTGGCGGCGATGAGTAGGTCGACCGCTCCGGCCGAACGATGGGTTCCGCTCTCGGTCATCAGCTGCTGCACCTCGTCGGCGCGTTCGATACCGCGCTCGTACATCGGCACCCGGGTGAACAGTTCTCGCAGCAAATGGCGCTTCTCGAGTCGATCGGCGAGTGAACGAGCGGAGTACAGGAATTCGAGTTCGACGAGCGGGCAGGTGGCGATTACGCCAGCCGTCAGCTGGTCCATCCAGGCCTGCCGCAGCTTGTCCTGCAGGATTCGGAAAAGTCCGGAAGTGTCGATGAGATAGAGGGCGGACGTCACTTTCGATACGCCGCCTTATTGTCGACGAACTCGTCGAAGTCGCCCTCGTCGGCCATCTCGCCGAGCCGACCGAGAGCCCGTATCCGGACTAGTCGCTGACCGACTTCACGGAGCGCGGCATTGACAGTGTCCTTTTTGGTCTTGGTCCCGAGCACCTCCGCCGCGATGGCGAGAGCCTCTTCATCGATCTCGATGGGGGTCTTCGATCCGGCCACGAGCCACCTCCGGTGGATATCCAAGGAATCTAACTCAGATATCCAGGGTACATGGGATTGAACGCCGAGGCCAGATGATGCCCGACCGGCTCGATGCGTCCGCCCCGATCAGGCCGACCGCACCCCCAGGAGAAAGTCTCGGGCCGCCTCGATGTGCTCCGGTTCCAATCCGGTGGTCGGGTCGACCGGGATGATGTGGGTGGGGGCGACGGTCTCGGTGCGTTCGAGGGCCCAGTCCTCGTCGTCGGGCTGGAAGTCGTCGTCGAACCAGCACAGTGGGCGCTGTCCGGCCCATTCGACTACGGCGGGGATCTTGCCGATATGGCCGTCGCGATGTTGTACACCCGAGCGGAAGGGGATGACCTCCAGTGGCGGTAGGCCCAGTACCGGTCCGATGAGGCGGTCGGCCTCGTACTCCCAGGAGGTCGCCCACACCAATTCCGCTTCGGTGTCCATCGCCAGCTTGCGCAGCCACACCCCGTGTTCCGGATTCAGCCACACCTTCACCGTGCTCGACGGCACTCCGGGAGGAACCTTGGGCCACAACAGATGTGGGCTGTATCCGGGCGGCCGTGCCCGCTCTCGATGTTGAAAGGGATTCAACGGCCCATCCACGTCCAAGAGAATCGCCGCCCGCATCGTGTCGGTCACACCGACTCACCTCCCGACACCAAACCTATCCCGCTCAGCGGCCGCCCATGCCGGACATCGCGATACCGCGAACGAAAGCCCGTTGGGCCACGGCATAAATGGCGATCAGGGGCAGCAGGATCAGCATGGCGGCGGCCATCAGAATGGGCCAGCGGGTGTGGTACTGACCTTGTAGCCGAACGAGACCGAGGGTGGCGGTGGCGTAGTCATTGCGCTGGATCATGATCAGCGGCCAGAGGAAATCGTTCCAGACGGTGATCCAGGTGAGGACGGCCAGGACCATGAGCGCGGGGCGGGTGTGCGGGAGCAGGACACGCCAGTAGATCTGCCAGGGCGTGCAGCCGTCGAGAATGGCGGCTTCCTCCAGTTCCATTGGGAGCGTGGCGAAGAACTGGCGCATGAGATACGTGCCGAAGGCGCTGCCGAACAAACCCGGAACGATCATCGACCACGGGGTGTCGACCCAGCCGACCGCGCGCATGAGGATGAACTGCGGAATAACGGTGACGGTGAGCGGGACCATCAGGGTCGTCAGATAGCAGAGAAACAGGACCTCCCGGCCGGGGAATCGCAGGCGAGCGAAGGCATATCCGGCGAGCGAGCAGAAGAAGACCTGACCGGCGGTGACACAGGCCGCGTAGACGACGGTATTGAGGAGCATGCGCCCCAGGGGGATGAGATCGAAAACCGCTGTGTAATTGGACCATTGCGGATGGGCGGGCAGCGGATTCGGATCGGTGACAGCTCCGTCGGATTTCAGCGACGCCGACAGAGCCCACAGAATGGGCGTCAACGCGCACCAGGCGACACCGACCAGGGCCAGGTAGATGAGCACTCCGCTCACCATCCGCCGCCGAATATTGCCGCGCACCCGCCGCCCGGTCACAGCTCCACCTCCGCGCGCCGGGCAAGTCGCAGCTGTATCAGTGTGAGCACCAACAGGATTGCGAAGATCACCCAGGCCAGCGCGGCGGCGTAACCGATCTCGTAGAAGCGGAAGGCGTTCTGGAACAGCATGATTCCGAGGACATAGGTGCCCGTCTCGGGACCACCACTACCGCCGGTCAGCGCGTACGCCTGATCGAATGCCTGCACGGTATTGATCACGGTGATGACGAAGACGAAGGACAGCGCACCGCGAATCAGGGGCAGGGTGATCGAACAGAACCGGCGCACCGGACCCGCGCCATCGATTCGGGCTGCCTCATAGAGGTTTTCGGGTACGCCCTGCATGGCGGCCAGCAGGATGACAATGGCGAACGGGACGCTCTTCCACACGGTCACAATGCTCAGCGACAGCAGCGCCCAATCCGGATCGGTCAGCCACGGCACCGGCCCGAGCCCCACCCAACCGAGCAGCAGATTCGCCAACCCGTCCTCGGTGGCGAAGAGGAACCGGAACACCACCGCCATGGCGACGGTGGAGGCCACCAGCGGCAGGAACGCTATGGTGCGAAATACCCCGATCCCCGCCAACTTCCGATTGAGCAGCCCGGCCACCGCCAGGCTGATCACCACGGTCGGCAGCAGGGTGAGCACGGTGAACACCGCCGTATTCCGCAAGGCTATATAGAACAGCGGATCGGCGCCGAAGAGCCGCCGGTAGTTCCCCAGCCCGATAAACCGCGGCGGCGAGAACAGATCCCACGAGTGGAAACTCAGATACAGCGAAAAACCCAATGGGAACAGCAGAAACACCGCCACCGCCGCCACATTCGGCGCGACGAACGCCACCCCGGACCGAGCCCGCCGCCGCGCCAGCGCAGCGCCCTGTGTCATAGCAGCGCCCGGTGTCATACCGAGGCCCGCAGCAGCTCATCGATATCGGCGGCGGTCCGGCCACCGAGCGAATCGGCGTTCGCGGCCCCGCGCAGCACCCGGTTGCATCCGCGCTCGAGCAGGGATTCGACCTTCCCCCAGACCGGCGTCACGGCGAGGTGGCGAGAATGCGCCGGACCGTCGGTGAACACCTCGAGGTTGCCGATGCCGGGGTGGGCGGCGGCGAACCCCTCGGAGTGCATAGCGGATTTCAGCACCGGTACGAACAACCCGGAGCGGGCGATAATCTCCTGCCCCACCGGCCCGGTCGCGAATTTCACGAACTCCCAGGCCTGTTCGCGACGCGGGCTCCCGGCGGCAATGGCCAGTCCGGTGGTGCCCACATCGGTAATGGCGTCGGGCCCACCGTGCGGCCCGACCGGCAGCACGGTGACATCGAAGTCCAGCCCGTCACGCCCGGCGAATTCGGAGTACAGCCAGTGCCCGCCCATGAGCATGCCCGCCTTGCCACGCGCGAAAAGGTCGGGGGCGGAGATGGACTGCTGATCGGCGGCGCGCGGCGCGACCCGATGCCGCACGGCCAGATCGGCATAGAACCGCAGGCCCTCCGCGAAGCGCGGGTCACCGATATTGGTGCGCGTCGGCGCGATGGGCGGGCTGAACCATTCGGCACCATTGTTCATTCCGAAGACGGCCGCCGAATAGTAGGGCACCCAGGCGTCCACGAACCCCCACTGCCGTACCCGTCCATCGTCGCCAGCACGCGTCAAAGCCTGGGCGGCGGTGAGGAACTCGCTGAAACTCCAGGCCTCGGACCACCGGGCGGGCGGGTGCACCCCGGCCTCGGCGAGCAGCTTCCGATTGTAGTAGAGGAAGACCCCGGACCACTGCTCCGGGAGCGCGTACTGCCCACCGCGCCAAATGAATGTATCCCGCAGCGGCGCATACCCATCGGCTGATAGCTCAGCCGCATAACCGCGATCGCGGCCGAGGAACTCCCCCAGGTCCGTCAGTACCCCGCGCTCGGCCAGTCCGGCGTACAACAACTCCCACGCCATCAGCACATCCGGACACTTCCCGCCCGCACAGTAGGTGAGCATCTGCTGTAGCGGATCCGGCCCGGACATAATGGTGCGGATCTTGATATCCGGTCGCCGCCTGCGGAATTCGTCGATGATGAGCAGCCGCGTGCGCGCCTCTTCGGGGCGGGCCTGGAAGAAGAAGGTGACCGCGTCGTCCGCGCTCCCACCACAGCCCGCAGACAGGAGCGGTAGCGCGAGCGCGGAACGGAGTACGGTGCGCCGGGGCACAGCGGTGTCCGGGTAGCGCCCCTCGACTACGTCGCTCAGTATCGGCTCCTACCGTTGGTCGCAGATTTCGGACCGTTCGTCGATAACGAGTGACACAGATCGCACTCGGCATGGCAGCATACGGTCGGCAAACACCACATGCGAGTGAACACGCGCACTCGTGGTGGGCCACGCCAGACCGCGAAACTCCGGTCGGTGAACGCAGCGGCTTCCGGGCCACCCCTACCCGGAATGACACGTAGGTGAACGACTTGGCCGAGTCGTATTCATTGCCGTGTCTGTTTCGCTACGTTGTCCTTTCAGTTCGACGCAGCTGTACCGCACGGGAGAGTTTGTCGCATGGCGACCATCGAATACCTCCGGACGGATCCCGACCTACCCCCGGTAGGCGTTGTGAACCGTTCGCCCATGACCCCCGCGAAAAAGGGGATCTTCGTCGCCATCGCCGTATTCGGCGCGATCGCCTGGAGCATTCTCGCGTTCATGCGCGGCGAGAACGTCAATGCCGTGTGGATCGTGGTCGCCGCGGTGTGCACCTACGTCCTGGCATACCAGTTCTACGCCCGGCTGATCCAATGGAAGATCACCAAGCCGCGCGACGATGTCGCCACTCCGGCCGAGGCCATGGAGAACGGCACGGACTACATGCCCATGGATCGGCGGGTGCTGTTCGGTCACCACTTCGCCGCCATCGCCGGCGCGGGTCCGCTGGTCGGTCCGGTGCTGGCCGCGCAGATGGGATATCTGCCGGGCACGATCTGGATCATTGTCGGCGTGGTGTTCGCGGGCGCGGTACAGGACTACCTGGTGCTGTGGGCCTCGACCAAGCGACGCGGCCGCTCCCTCGGACAGATGGCGCGTGACGAGCTGGGCCCGGTCGGCGGTGTCGCCGCCATTGTGGCCGTCCTGGTCATCATGATGATCCTGCTCGCGGTACTCGGCATTGTGGTGGTGAACGCGCTGGCCGCCAAGCCCGACGCCACGACCGGTGTACTGATCGGTGGCAGCCCGTGGGGCGTGTACTCCATCGCCCTGACCATTCCGATCGCCCTGTTCATGGGTATCTATCTGCGCTTCATTCGGCCCGGCAAGGTCGGCGAGGTGTCGATCATCGGTTTCGCGCTCTTGATGTTCGCCATTGTCTCCGGTAGCTGGGTGTCCGAATCCGGTTGGGGCCGTGACATGTTCACGCTGTCCGGCACCACCATCGCGTGGCTGCTCATCGGCTACGGCTTCCTGGCCTCGGTCCTGCCGGTGTGGTTGTTGCTCGCCCCGCGCGATTACCTGTCGACCTTCATGAAGATCGGCACCATCGTGCTGCTGGCGGTGGGCATCCTGATCACCATGCCGGTCTTGCAGGCTCCGGCGGTCTCACAGTTCGCGTTCAACAGCGACGGCCCCGCCTTCGCGGGCAGCCTGTTCCCGTTCCTGTTCATCACCATCGCGTGTGGTGCGCTGTCGGGTTTCCACGCCCTGGTGTCCTCCGGCACCACTCCGAAGCTGCTCGAGAAGCAGTCGCAGGCCCGCATGATCGGTTACGGCGGCATGCTCATGGAGTCGTTCGTGGCGGTCATGGCCATTGCCACGGCCAGCATCATCGACCAGCACCTGTACTTCGCCATGAATGCCAGCGGCGCGCTCACCGGCAATACCGCCGAGGGTGCCGCCGCCTATGTGAACGGGCTCGGCCTGAAGGGCGAGGACATCACGGCCGCCCAATTGGACCAGGCCGCCGCCGATATCGGTGAGCGGAGCGTTGTCTCCCTGACCGGTGGCGCGCCCACCCTCGCGGTCGGCATATCGGAGGTGCTGCACCAGTTCCTGGGCGGCGCGAGTATGAAGGCGTTCTGGTACCACTTCGCGATCATGTTCGAGGCGCTGTTCATCCTGACCACCATTGACGCCGGTACCCGCGTGGCGCGCTTCATGGTGTCGGATTCGCTCGGCAATCTGGGCGGCCCGTTCGCCAAGTTCAAGGACGCGTCGTGGCGGCCCGGCGCCTGGCTGTGCTCGGCCATCGTCGTGATGGCCTGGGGTTCGGTCCTGCTGATGGGCGTCACCGATCCGCTCGGCGGCATCTACACGCTGTATCCGCTGTTCGGTATCTCCAACCAGCTGCTGGCCGCTGTCGCATTGACCGTGGTGCTGGTGATCGTGGTGAAGAAGGGCCTGCTCAAATGGGCCTGGATTCCAGGCATTCCGCTGTTCTGGGATCTCATCGTGACCATGACCGCCTCCTGGCAGAAGATCTTCTCCGCCGACCCGAAGATCGGGTACTGGAAGGCACACAGCAATGCCGTCGCCAAGCAGGACGCCTACCTGGCGGCCAAGGACGCCGGAACGCTGCCGACCGGTGTGACCGATACGGCCGCGCTCGATAAGCAGCTCGCGGATCTGGAGAAGATCGTTCGCAATACCTTCATCCAGGGCACGCTGTCCATTGTGTTCGCGGTGCTGGTGCTGGTTGTCGCGATCGTCGGCGCCATGGTGTGTGTGCGGGCCATCCGCAAGGGCGGTAGCGAGACCACCGAATCACCGGAGGAGCCGTCGAAGATCTTCGGACCCACCAGCTTCCTCGCCACCAAGGAGGAGAAGGAAGTGCAGAAGGAATGGGATGAGCTGATCGCCTCCGGAAAGGTGCGTGCACCCGGCTCGAAGGTGACAGTGCACTAGTGAGCGATTCCA
>NZ_BDCE01000018.1 GCF_001613345.1 Nocardia uniformis NBRC 13702
CCGTGCCATTCGAGGCTTTCTCTGGTGGTTCAATTCGATCCTGGGCGGTAGTGACTACGCCCGCTACGTGCAGCATTTGCGGCGGAATCATCCTGATCAGGAGGTTCCGTCCGAGGCCGAGTACTGGCGACGGCGGCATGCGGATGCCGACCGGAATCCGAGCCAACGCTGCTGCTGAAACCCGAAGGTCCGTCACGTCGGGATGACGGGGGTCGGGTACATGGCTGATATCCGCTAGCGGATATCAGCCGCGCCTGGGAGGGTGGATTTCGTGAGTGCAACCGGACTGGACTTCGAACGGTGCTACCGCGCCGTCGCCACACGGGACGCCCGCTTCGACGGGCAATTCTTCACCGCCGTGCGGACCACCGGAATCTATTGCCGCCCTTCGTGTCCGGCTATCACGCCCAAACGTACCAATGTGACGTTCCTACCGACGGCCGCGGCCGCGCAGCAGTGCGGCTTCCGGGCCTGTCGACGCTGCCTGCCCGATGCGGCACCCGGGTCGCCGCTGTGGAATACCCGTGCCGACTTGGCCGCTCGCGCCATGCGACTCATTGCCGACGGCGTGGTGGAGCGGGGCGGTGTACCCGCGCTGGCCGATTCGCTCGGCTATTCACAGCGACAGCTCACCCGGGTGCTGACCGCCGAACTCGGGGCCGGCCCACTGGCTTTGGCACGCGCTCACCGGGCGCATACGGCGCGACTGCTGATTCAGACCACCCCGCTGTCCATGTCGGATATCGCCTTCGCGGCCGGGTTCGCGAGCATTCGCCAATTCAATGACACCGTGCGGGAAGTCTTCGCCGTCAGCCCTACCCGGCTGCGAGAAGAGGTGCGGCGCAACGGCGATGCCGTACCCGCAACCAATGGGACGCTCACCCTGCGGCTGCCCTACCGCGATCCGCTGGATCGGCCGTGGCTGGAATGGTTCATGTCCGCCCATGCCACGCCCGGCCTGGAGCTGTGGGAGGACGGAGCGTACTCCCGCAGTCTGCGCACGCCACACGGACACGCCAACGTCCGAATGAGTGTGCAGCCCGGGCATGTTCGCGCCACGCTGTCGCTGCACGATATGCGTGACCTGGCACCGACGGTGGCGCGCCTGCGGCACCTGCTCGACCTCGACGCCGATCCGATCGGTATCGACGAGGCCCTGGCCGCCGGTCTGCGGGGGCCGCTGCCAAGTCCGGGCATCCGCGTTCCCGGCTGCCTCGACGGCCCGGAACTATTGCTACGCACCATGATCGGGCAACAGATCTCGGTGGCCGCCGCCAATACCCACACCGCTCGCCTGGTGGCCGCACTCGGTGAGCCGGTCCCCGGTCCGGTGCCCTACCTGTTCCCCACCGCCACCGCCATCGCCGAACGCGGCGCCGAGGTGCTCACCGGCCCGGTCCGCCGCACCGCCGCCATTGTGGGTGCCGCCCGCGCCCTGGCCTCCGGCGATCTGATCCTGCACGCGGGCCGCACCGCCGCGGATGTGCGCCGCGACCTGCTCGCCCTCGACGGCGTCGGCCCGTGGACAGCCGACTACGTCACCATGCGACTACTCGCGAACCCCGACATCCTGCTATACACCGACCTGATCGTGCGCCGCGGCGCGAACCTCATCGGCCTCGACCTCACCGATACCGCACGCTTCGCTCCCTGGCGCTCCTACCTCTCCATGCACCTGTGGAAGCACGCCCTCTCCAACCCCGCGGCCGCCCCGGACGGTGCGGCCGGAGCCCGGAAAGCGAGAACCACCCCGTGAGCATCGAACGCTCGGCCGGCACCGCTGATTTCGCGACCCACACCACGGCGGCCGGACCATTCACCGCCCTGGTGGATCACGACGGCGCGGTACTGGCCGCGGGTTGGACCGCGGATGCCGAGAACCTCCGTCAGCTGATCCACCCCACGCTGCGTCCGACCGAACTGCGCCAGCAGGATTCGCTCGGTTCGGTGACCGCGGCGATCGAGGCCTACCACCGCGGCGATCTCACCGCCATCGACGCCGTCACGGTCCGTCAAATGTCCGGTCCTTTCCTGGTCCACGCCTGGGAGGTGCTGCGCAAGATCCCCGCCGGAACCCCCGTCACCTACACCGCCTACGCCGCCCTGGCGGGCCGCCCCGCCGCCACCCGTGCGGCCGCGAACGCCTGCGCCCGCAATGCCGCGGCCCTCTTCGTCCCCTGCCACCGCATTCTGCGCACCGACGGCACCCTGGGCGGTTTCCGCTGGGGACTGGGCGTGAAGCGCTGGCTACTGGATCACGAGAACCCCTCCGCGACATAGCCGGGTGATGTAGCCCACTGCGGCATCTCCGGCCGGACCGGTCTCGTCACCGAAGACCGGGTGTGCGGTTGTACCAGAACCGCTGACAGGTCGGCATAACGGTGCGGGTGGTGGTCGTTGTCCTTCGACCACCACCCGCTTCGTATCCGAGCGCGCACAGCAGCGCACAGTGGAAATCGGGGCACCGAAAGTTCGTCAGGACCGGCGCATCCCGCGGGCGCGGGAACGAGGTCTCGCGATCACCGCGCCGATCAGACCGGCGAGGAGGGCGAGCGTGGCCACCGTGATCCCCGCCAACATCCAGCCGTGCGCTCCGGCCCCGGCCGCATGCAGCGTCCAGGTCAATCCGATCACGCCGAACAGACCCAGCGTCAGTCCGGAGCCGTTGACATTGTCGATAAGGATGGATTCGTCTTGCTGCGGACGGGCGGGGATCGGCGCGGACATCGAAACAGACTCCTCGGGTCTTCCAGCTGCGGGGAAGGGACTACCTGCCAGCGATTCCCGGTTCCCCGAACCTCAAACGCCGACCGTGTAGTTCGCCGCCACGGCCCGACGCGCAACCGGGGCTCAGGCGACGATGGCTTCGAGGTAGGAGCCGGTGCGGCCGCGTACCACGTGCAGGCGGCTGGGGATGCGTTGGCGCATTTCGTCGACGTGGCTGACCACACCCACGACGCGGCCATTGGAGCGGAGTTCGTCGAGGACCCCCATGACGGCGTCGAGGGTGTCGGCGTCGAGACTGCCGAAACCCTCGTCGATGAACAGGGTGTCGAGGACCAGACCGCCGGATTCGGCCGCTACGACATCGGCCAGCCCCAAGGCCAATGACAGTGAGGCCATGAAGGTTTCACCGCCGGAGAGAGTTTTGGCGGGGCGGACGGCACCGGTGTAGTCGTCGCGGATATCGAGGCCGAGGCCACCGCGACGACCACGCGGGCCCGCGGCGTCGGAGTGGACGAATTCATAACGGCCACCCGACATTCGGCGCAGGCGGACGGAGCCCGCGAGCGCTACCTCTTCCAGGCGGGCGGCGAGGACGTAGGAACGCAGCGACATTTTGCGGTTGTTCTCGCCACGCCCGGCCACCACGTCGGCGAGCGAGGAGAGTTCCTCGTGGGCGCGTTGCAGCGGGGCGATACGGTCGACGGCCGCCCAGAGTTGGCCGCAGAGTTCCTCGAGCAGTTCGACGCGCTGGGCCGCGCCGGAGTACGCGGCCACGGCCTCGTTGAGTCGCGACTGCGCCTGGGCGACAGCGGCTTCCAATTCTACGAGATCACCCAGCACGGCGGTGGCGGCGGCGCGTACGTCGGGCTCGGCCAGTACGGATTCGGCGGTGGCGCGGGAGCGGTCGGCGGAGACGAGTTCGTCTTCGAGATCGGCCTGCTGCTGTGCGGTGCGGGAGGCGGCGTCGACGATGCGCGCGTAGTCCGCGAGCACGGTGTAGTCGGGTCCGGTGCCGTCGGGGCGCATGACCGGGAGCGCCGCTTCGACCAAACCCGCTTCCCTGGAAAGCTTTTCGACCCGGAGAGCAGCGGTGGCCACGTGATCGCGAGCGCCGACGACATCGGCGCGGGCGCTGCGCACCGTCTCGGCAGCCGCGACAAGGGTTCGCAGCCGAGCTCGGCGACGCTCCACCGTACCGTCGGCCCCCGCGGCGGCGCGCAGACGTTCGGTCAGTTCAGCGAGGCGACGGTCGGTGGCGACAATGCGTTCCATGGTCGCGCTGCCGCGGGTCTCGCAATCACGCAGATCGTTCTGGAGTCGAGTCTCGTCGGCGCGCAGGCGGGCCAGCTCGGCGGTCAGGGTATCGACACGGACAGCGAGACGGCGCGCGGTCTCGTAGCGTTCGGTCGCGGTGTTCAATGCGGCGGTGAGTTCCGCCTTATCGGCATCGCCGCCACGCTCCATCAATACCTCGATGGCGAGTTCGCAGTCCCCGACCTGCTTGGCGCAGCGTTCCCGCGCGGACTCGGCAATCCGTTCCGCCTGCAGCGCCCTGTCCTCGGCATCCTTCGATACCGCCGTACCGGATGCCCGCGCCGGATCCGGATGCTCGATGGACCCGCACACGGTGCACGGTTGTCCGTCGGCGAGCGCACCCGCCAGCTCGGCGGCCATCCCCGCCAACCGCAGCTCGCGCAGCCGCAGGGTGTGCTCACGGGCGTCCAGGTACGCGGTCCGCGCCGACTCGAACGCGGCCTGTGCCGTGGAGAGTTCGGCACGCCGCTTCGCCAATTCGAGCGCAGCCGTCGCGGCGGAGCGCAGCCGCTCGCACTCGGCCTCCAATACCGGCAGCCCTGCCGCCGCGTCTCCGGCCGCCCGCAACTGCGTCTCTACGGCCGCGATCGACCCGGGCAGCTCTTCGCGCAATCGCGCCAATTTCTCAGCGCGCCCGGTCAATTCGGCCTGATCCTGGCGCAGCCGGGTCATCTCCCCGGCCAACCGCGTCGCCGACTCGGCGTCGGTACGCACCTCATCGAGGGCACCGATCTGGGTGGTCCACCGCTGAATCGCGACCGCGAGCCCGGCTCCGCCGCCCTCGTTCGTCATTCCTGGCTGTGCCGACACTGCGCCGTCGACCTCGGTCGGCGCGGCTTCTCCCGTGACCGCCGTGCCACCGACGGATCCGGCCGCGGCAGCGGTGGTCCCGCCCGCTGCGGGTGATTCCATTGTCGCGGAGGTGCTTCCGTTCGCGGCGGCACCCGCGACGTCGAACAGCCCGCTACCCGACTCACCGGTACAGGTGGCCGCTGCGGCACCGAATCCGTCATCGCGACCGGTTTCCTCGACCCGGGTCGCCGAGTGCGGGGTCACGTCCGCCACGCCCGGTATCGGCGCAATGACCGCCAGGTCCTCGGCGAGCTCCGTACCCGCCAGCTCGGCGGCGGCCAAATCCATTGCGGCCCAGTATGTACCCGGAAGCTCGGCGCTCGCTGGCTCCAGCAGGCGGGCGGCGAGTTCTTCGGCGGCGCGGCCGCTGGCCTCGTCGCGGCGGCGCAGCGCCACGGCGGCGCTG